>NZ_JCBAMR010000003.1:0-339846 GCF_059760425.1 Achromobacter sp. RT286_PF | reverse complement strand
GCGCCCAACGGCGCGGCGGCTTTTTACTTTGGCAACGACCGGGGTCGCGTGCTTCGTGGTGTGCGCCTTAGCGCGCGCCACCCATCGCGCCGCTCATCACCATCATCAGGAACTGTTCAACAGGCATCTTCTTGCCGTTGAAGTCGACTTGGCCGTCGGCGTAGTTCACGTAGGTAACGATGTTGTTGTTTTCGACCTTGGCAACGCCCATCGCGGCAGCCATGGTGCCAACCATTTCGGCCTGGCCCTTGGCGGTTTGCACGGCTTGTTCGGCCGGCACGCCACGCATTTGCGGTTCAACGGCCATCAAGTCGCTCAGGTTGCCCTTGGACAGCACCAGCTTGGCATCCAGCTTCTTCACGGCTTCGGTCAGCGTGTCGGCCACTTCGCCGTCCATCGAGGCCGGCTTGGCAAAGTCCAGGTTCAGGTTGAACGTGGACGTGCCGTTGGCGGTGCGCACTTCCAGCGGCGACACGGCCAGCGTGGGGTTGCCTGCCAGGATCTGCGCCACGTTGGTCTTGATGACCTGCTGCTCTTCAGCGGTGAACTGCGGCAGTTGTTCCTGGCCGTTGCTTTGCATCATGCGGCGCGAGGCGGCTTCGTAGACGTCGTTCAGCGCCTTGAACGCCTTGGAGTCCAGCTTCTGCACATCCAGCGCCAGCTTCAGGCCGGCAACGTCCTTGGCTTGCACGTTGATCATGCCGAAGTCCAGGGCCATCTTGGCGCCCATGGCGGGGCCGTTTTCGGTCATGTCGACGGCGATCGAGGTGTCCTTGAACTGAACCGGCGGCTTTTCCTTGGACGTGATGGTCCAGTCCTTGAGCGTCAGCTTCTGGCTGCCCACGTACATGTCATTGGACGCCGGCGTCATGTCGCTGGTCAGCGAAATGCCTTGCAGGGCCATGCTGACGATGTCGCTGTTTTCGCTCTGGCCGGACAGCACCAGCTTGTCGGTCTTCAGGTCGAAGATGCCGTGCTTGTTCGACGTCGTGTAGTCGACGTTGCCCGTCATGCCCGAGAACGACAGGCTGGTGTCGCCCTTGGTGACGTCGGCGGGGGCCAGGTTGAACTTGCCGGTGATGTTCTTGGCGTAGCTGACGCTGTAGTGACCCGACAGCGGCGTTGCGCCCTTGGTGGCGGCAAACCATTCCTTGACGGTCGGGGTTTCTTCCAGCACGAAGTCGCTGGCGACCATGGCCGGCGCGAAAGAGCCGGACTTCAGGTTCGACAGCGGCAGGGGGCCGTGCGACAGGTGTTCCACAAACAGCACGTCGCGATCTTGCGCGGGCTTGCCTTGTTCAGCCGGCGTGGTGAACTTCACGCGGTAGCGGGCGGTGGACGAAAACACACCGCGCTCGAACGAAACCAGCTCCACGGACGAGGCGATGCCCCACTGATCGCTGAACTTCTTCAGTTCAACATTGGCCTCGCCAATGGACTGGTTGACGAAAGCCTCGGCCTTTTGGCCCGTGTACCAGGCGGTGCCGGTCCACGCCGCGCCCAGAACGACCACGAGGCCCACGATTGCCGATTTCTTCATAGCGACCCTTTATTCTTCAAATGGATAGATGCGCAGCGATTATAGGGAGAGCGCACTAGGGAAAACACGTATTTGGTTCATAAGCGCTGCAAGTTGTTACTTGGCGATACAGCACGGCTGAATCCAGTCCGCTGCTGCACCGCCACATCAGCTACAATCGCCGAGTGTGCTTTGCCAATCTGCACACGTCCGCTATGGCCCTTCGCTGCCAAGCTTCGCCCATCAGGGCGCTTCCCTTTTCTCCTTATTCGTCCGCCTGGATTGGAGTCTCTCAACTTGAGCGACGGGCTGCCGCTGGAGTTGTTTTGACTACCTCTTCCCCTTTCGCCGACCTCGGGCTGGCTGATTCCCTGTTGCGCGCCATTGCCGATACCGGCTACACCGCACCCACGCCTATTCAAGCCCAGGCGATTCCCCAAGTTTTGAAAGGCGGCGACCTGCTCGCCGCCGCGCAGACGGGTACCGGCAAGACCGCCGGCTTCACGCTGCCGATCCTGCATCTGCTGATGCAGCAAAAGCCCGAAGTGCGCAAGCCCGGCCGCCCCCGTTGCCTGATCCTGACCCCCACGCGCGAACTGACCGCGCAGGTGGCCGAATCGGTGCAGACGTACGGCAAGTACACCTCGTTGACGTCCATGGTGATGTTCGGCGGCGTCAACATCAACCCCCAGATTTCCGCGCTGCGCAAGCCGCTGGACATCCTAGTGGCAACGCCGGGGCGCCTGCTGGACCACTGCGGCCAGAAGACGGTTGACCTGTCGGGCGTTGAAATCCTGGTGCTGGACGAAGCCGACCGCATGCTGGACATGGGCTTCATCCGCGACATCCGCAAGATTCTTGCCCTGCTGCCCAAGCAACGCCAGAACCTGCTGTTCTCGGCCACGTTCTCGGACGAAATCCGCACGCTGGCGCGCGGCGTCCTGAACAACCCGGGCGAAGTGTCCGTCACCCCGCGCAACACCGCCACCGAACTGGTCACCCAGACGGTGCACATGGTGGAACAGCATCACAAGCGCGACCTGATCAGCCACATCATCCGTGAAAGCGGCTGGCACCAGGTGCTGGTGTTCACGCGCACCAAGCACGGCGCCAACCGCCTGGCTGAAAAGCTGGTCAAGGACGGCCTGACCGCCGCCGCCATTCACGGCAACAAGAGCCAATCGGCTCGCACCCGCGCGCTGGCCGGCTTCAAGGACAGCACCGTGACGGTGCTGGTGGCGACCGACATCGCCGCCCGTGGCCTGGACATCGACCAACTGCCGCAAGTGGTGAACTTCGAACTGCCGAACGTGCCGGAAGACTACGTGCACCGTATCGGCCGCACGGGCCGCGCGGGCGCCACGGGTGCTGCCGTCTCGCTGGTCGACAACAGCGAAATCAAGCTGCTGAAGGACATCGAGCGCCTGATCAAGAAGACGATCGAGCGCAAGCCCGTTGAAGGCTGGACCCCGTCGCCCACCAGCGCCGCCGCCTTCGAACGCCAGGAACGCGATGAAGACGCGCGCAGCCCGCGCGGCGGCAATCGCAATGGCGGTCGTGGTGGCAATGGCGGTAACGCCGGCCGTGGCGGCAACGCTGGCGCCGGCCGTTCGCGTCCGGCCCAAGGCCCGGCGCGCGCCGCTACCGGCGGCCGTGCCCCCGCACCGGCTCGCGCCGGCGGCGAAGGCCGTGGCAATGGTGGCCAACGCGACGCCAAGCCCGCCGACCGCCCGGCTCACGCCGGTCGTGGCGATGGCCGTCCGCAGCAGGCCCCGCGCCGTCCCGAAGGCGCGCAGCGCCCGGCGGGCAACGGCGGTTCGGGCCGTCCGCGCGCGGCGTTGCTGGGCAAGTAAAGCCAAGCGAGTAATATCCCGGCACCCCCATACTGCGATCCTAGGACCCGCGCCATCATGCCCTTATCCACCTGGTTGACGTTCTTCCTGGCCTCCTGGGCCATTTCGTTCTCACCCGGGGCGGGCGCGATTTCCGCGATGTCCTCTGGATTGAAATACGGCTTTGCACGCGGCTACTGGAACACGGCCGGCCTCATCATGGGCATCCTGTTCCAGTTCGTCGTGGTGGCCGTGGGCTTGGGCGCCGTGCTGGCCACGTCCGAAATGGCCTTCAATGTGGTCAAGTACCTGGGCGTGGCCTACCTGATCTACCTGGGCGTGCGCCAGATTCGTACTGACGCCGCGCCCGTGGCGGTGGACGCGGGCGACCCGAAGCAGGCGTCGATCCGCGACCTGGTCATGCGTGGCTTTCTGATCAACACCATGAATCCGAAGGGCACCGTGTTCCTGCTGGCCGTTGTGCCGCAGTTCGTGGACCCGGCGATGGCGTTGACGCCGCAGTACATGGCGCTGGCCGGCACGCTGGCGTTTACCGACCTGGTCGCCATGGGCGTGTACACGCTGCTGGCGGCCCGCGTGTTGCGCTTGCTGCGCGACGCCAAGCACATCCGCTGGATGAACCGCACCTTCGGGTCGCTGTTCATCCTGGCGGGCGTTTTCCTGGCGTCGTTCCGCCGCCATTCCTGAATTTTCCGGCCTTGGGGCGCTCGCTGGCGACGGCGGGTGCCCCACGGCTTTTTCATGCACGAAGCCGTACCGCGCCGGCTCCAAAAGCGGCGTTAAGTACAATCCCCCGACCATGAACATCCCTCACGAAGTAGCGCGGCGCCGAACGTTCGCGATCATTTCCCACCCTGACGCGGGCAAGACCACGCTGACCGAAAAGCTGTTGCTGTTCGCAGGCGCGATTCAGATCGCCGGCAGCGTCAAGGCGCGCAAGGCCACGCGCCATGCGTCGTCCGACTGGATGGAAATCGAAAAGCAACGCGGCATTTCCGTGGCCTCGTCGGTCATGCAGATGGAATACCGCGACTGCGTCATCAACCTGCTCGACACCCCGGGCCACCAGGACTTCTCTGAAGACACCTACCGGGTGCTGACGGCGGTGGATGCCGCGCTGATGGTCATCGACGCCGCCAATGGCGTCGAGCCGCAAACGATCCGCCTGCTACAGGTTTGCCGCGCGCGCAACACGCCCATCATCACGTTCATCAACAAGATGGACCGCGAAGTGCGCGAGCCGCTGGAATTGCTGTCCGAGATCGAAGGCCACCTGGGCATGGACGCCGTGCCGTTCTCGTGGCCGGTGGGCATGGGCAAGTCGTTCGGCGGCGTGTTCGATATCCGCCGCGACCGCATGCGCGTGTTCCGCCCCGGGCAGGAACGCCGCTCGGACAATGATGATGTGATCGAAGGGCTGAGCAATCCTGAAATCGCCCGCCGTTTCGGCTCGGCGTTCGAACAGGCCAGCGGCGAGATCGAACTCATCAACGAAGCCGCGCCCGCGTTCGACCGTGAACAGTTCCTGGCCGGCAAGCAGACGCCCGTGTTCTTCGGCTCCGCCATCAACAACTTCGGCGTGCAGGAAGTGCTGGACGCGCTGGTCGACCACGCGCCGCCCCCGGGCCCGCGCGTCGCCCTGCAACGCGAAGTGCTGCCCGAAGAACCCAAGTTCACCGGCGTCGTGTTCAAGGTGCAGGCCAACATGGACCCTGCCCACCGTGACCGCGTGGCGTTCGTGCGCGTCAGCTCGGGCCGCTTTGAACGCGGCATGCGTTTGAAGGTGGCCCGCACCAACAAAGAAATGCGCCCCAACAACGTGGTGTCTTTCCTGTCGCAGCGGCGCGAGCTTCTGGACGAGGCGTATGCCGGCGACGTGATCGGTATCCCGAACCACGGCGTGCTGCAATTGGGCGACGTGCTGACCGAAGGCGAAACGCTGCAATTCACCGGCCTGCCGTTCTTCGCGCCGGAGCTGTTCCAGGCGGTTGAAGTGAAAGACCCGCTGCGCACCAAACAGCTGCGTACCGGCCTGACCCAATTGGGCGAAGAGGGCGCGATTCAGGTGTTCCGTCCGGAGGCTGCGGGCGGCTCTTTGCTGCTGGGCGCAATCGGCCAGTTGCAGTTTGAAGTGGTGGCTCACCGCCTCAAAACCGAGTACGGCGCGGACGCCAGAATGCTGCCTTCGCGCTACACAATGGCACGTTGGATTACGTCTGAAAACCCCAAGGCGCTGCGCAAGTTCATGGATGCCAATGCGGCTCATATCGCCTATGATGTCGTCGATGCGGCGGCGTTTTTGATCAGTTCCCCTGCGCAGTTGCGCGTAGCCGAGGACCTGTATCCCGAGGTGAAATTCCATGCCATGCGCGAACACGGCGGCAAGGTTTTCGGGGACAAGGCGTAGACCCGTTCGGGTTCCGCACGGCAGATGAGGGTAGCAATGTCTTGGCGTTTATTATTCGCAACGCTCCTGATCGCGCTTGGCGCGTCGGCCTGGGGCGGTATTCAATTGGGTGACTGGCTGGTGGCGCATGCGCCGCCCGCGGCACCGGCTCCTGGTCAGGACGCGGCAGCTTCGCAGCAGCCCGTTCTGGACGCCAACGGACGCCCTTACGTGGCGCAACCGCCGCAGCCGCGCATCGACGGTACCCTGGGCGTTCCCGACAAACCGGCCGACCGCCAATGGCAGGTCAATACGGTGTCGCTGTTTGACACCGTCAGCGATCCCGCCGTGAAGCTTTCGCGCGAACGCATCACGCCCGAGCAAGCCCGCGAAATCGCGGCCGCCTCGGAAGTGCCGCTGCCTTCCGGCACCTCGGACGTCACCACCATGGACTTGCAAGTGCCCGGCACATCCACCGCCATCAACGGCGGCCAGATGCAGGCCAACGGCTACGGTACGCCGCAGATGGTGCAAGCGCCTCCGCCCCCGCCCAATACGTCGCCGGCGCCTGGCGCGCCGGGCTGGCAAGACGCGCTCAAGCGCGAACTGGCGCAGTGCGCCACGCAAGGCTTCTTTGAACGGCCTTCGTGCTCATGGAACGCGCGCAACAAATACTGTGCGCCGAACCGCGCCTGGGGCACGATGGCCGAATGTCCGGCCCGCCCGCAATAACCGTCTCACATAACAATCAATACGCCGCGCGTTGTTTACGCGGATATGACAAAGGCGCCCCAAGGGGCGCCTTTTTATTGCCTTGCGGCCCAGCCGATTACTCGGGCACGGACATCTGGCTTTGCAGGTAATTCTGGATGCCGACCTTGTCGATCAGATCGATCTGGGTTTCCAGATAATCGATGTGCTCTTCGGTGTCGTCCAGGATGTCCTGGAACAGATCGCGCGAGACATAGTCACGCACCGATTCGCAATAGGCGATGGCTTCCACGACGGTGGCGTGCGCGGCTTGTTCCAGCTTCAGGTCACAGGCAAGCAGCTCGGGCACGTCTTCACCGATCAGCAGCTTGTGCAGGTCTTGCAGGTTGGGCAGGCCGTCCAGCATGAAGATGCGTGCGATCAGGCGATCCGCGTGCTTCATTTCACCGATGGATTCTTCGTATTCGTGCTTGCCCAGCTTGTCGAAGCCCCAATGGTTCAGCATGCGCGCATGCAGGAAATATTGGTTGATGGCCGTCAGTTCGTTGGTCAGTTGCTTGTTCAAGAACTGGATGACGGTTTTGTCGCCTTTCATAATGGACTCCTTGCAGTCAGGCGCGACGCGAGTGCATCGCGACAAAGGAGCGCACGATGCCGCGCGTACGCAACCCCGGCAGACTACCACCTGCCGGCGGGGCGCGCCTAGCCTTGCGCCGCATTTGGTAAACGGCTTTAGAACCGCTACCAGAAAGCGACAAGCCAATGAGAATGAGTATGCGTGCGTGATGCTTTGCGTGCACAACGCAGGCCCTATGCGGCGTAGCGCTGAGTCAGCTGGCGCATTCGTCCGGTACTTTTCTTTAATGGTGTCGATAAGCCCGTGATAAACGGCTGACATTCCATCGAAATCCCACTGATGCCCTCAGGTTGCATATCCGCAACCTTATTAGCGCTATTTTGCTTATTCAGTGGTTCAACGCGCTTTGCGCGTCGTCAACCAGATCCCAAAGGCGATTGGCACGATGCCCAAAAGATCCAGCCACGATACCGGCTCGCGCAGGACCAGCCAGCCAAACAACAGGCCCAGCGGCGGCATCAAGAAATGCAACGCACTGGCCGACGTGGCGCTGGCCCGGCTCAGGATCATGAACCACAGGTAGTAGCCGCCCATCGACACGGCCACGATCATGTAGGCCATGCTGGCCAGCAGGCTCGCCGTCAGGCGCGCATCACTCAGGCTTTCGTTCATCAGCGCGAACGGCAGCAACGCGGCAGCCGCTGCCAGGGATTGGATGCCGGTCGACGTCCATAGGCCTGCCGCCGGCTTGAGCCGCTTGTAGAGCAGCGTGCCGGCCACCAGCGCCACCAGGCCACCCGTGACCAGCAGCGTGCCGTGCATGTCTTCCTGCATGCCTGTCAGGCGTGATCGCAGCACCACGGCCACCCCGACCAGCCCCAGGCACAGGCCCAGCAACTTGCGCCACGTCAGCCGCTCGCCCAGTACAGGGCCGGCCAATACGCCGATCAGCAGCGGGTTGGTGCTGATCAGCACGGCGGTGAATGCCGACGACACGGTCGTCATGCCGGACCAGCTCAGCCCCAGGTACAGCGCGTTGTTCAAGATGCCCAGCAGAATGAGGGACGCGAGGTCGCGCACTTGCAGTGGCCGGCCCCGGCGGCTGAAGGCGGCGATGCCCAGCATCAACACGCCGGCAATCAGAAAGCGGATGGTCAACAGGGTCAACGGGGGGCAATCGCGCACCGCGATCTTGGCCGCCGCAAAGGCCGAACTCCACAGAAAACAGAACGCGGCAATCGGCACCCAACTGATGCCCGAGGCGGCAGGAGCGTTCGGGGGGCAGGTGGCGGGCGTGGCCTTCATCGGGAGTCCATGAGAACGGCACGCCACGCATGGCGCAGGGATCAAGCATTCTGCTCGCGCCCTGGCGCAATGACAAATAGTTTGGGAAAGGCTGCGTCCGGAAAGCAGCGCGGCCCGCCGAAGAACTCAGCGAGCCGGAGGGGACGGCAATGCGTTAGCCGGCAGCGACCAGCGGAATCGGGAAGCTGCTGTTGTTGGCAGCCGAACCCGATTCAACCAGGGTGGCGGGCGCATTGACCGGAACGGCGATGGAGCGAACGTCGCACACGCTGGAGCAGCGGCCGCCTGGCAGGTATTCGGCGGCGGTTGCCGCGCAGCAGCCGCAGCACGTGGCCACGCCCAGCTCGAATTGCAGGTCGGACAGCGTCGTCGCGCCACCGTCCACGCTGGCGCGGACTTGGCGTTCGGTGATGGCATTACATACGCAAATGTACATGCGAATGATTATCGAAAATTATTCGGCGGATGACAAGCCCTGAACGCAAAAAAATTTGTAGCGCAATTGTCACGCAACCCCTTGAAACAAAGGACGAATCCTCAAAGATTCGTCCCCTATTTCAACGCGCCGAGGCTTGCGCCTTGCGCAGCGTAGCCGGGGCAATTCGCAGCGCTTCTCGGTACTTTGCCACCGTCCGACGGGCGATAACTATCCCCTGATCGGCCAGTTTCTGCATGATCTGGCTGTCCGACAAGGGCTTGGCCCGGTTCTCTTCCGCGACCATTTGGCGGATGAAAGTCTGCACCGCCGTGGCCGACGTAGCGTCACCGCCGTCGGTGGAGACCCCCGTCCCGAAGAAGCGCTTGAGCTCCAGCGTGCCAAACGGAGTAAGCATGTACTTCTGCGTTGTGGCGCGCGAAATGGTCGATTCGTGCAGCCCGAGCTCACCGGCGATGTCTTTCAGGATCAGCGGACGCATGGCCGACGGCCCCTGGCTGAAAAACGCCGTCTGGCGTTCAACAATGGCCTGGGCGACGCGCAGGATCGTGTCGAAGCGCTGCTCCACGTTACGTATCATCCATTTGGCTTGCTGCAACTGGGTTTGCAGGCCCGCGTGCGCGGATTCCTTTTGGTTGCCCAGCATCTGTGCATACAGCCCGTTGATTTGCAGCCGGGGAACGGCGGCGCTGTTCAGCGTGACCTGCCAGCCGCGCCGCGCCTTGCGCACGATGACGTCGGGCACAGCGTAGTCCGCCGCAGGCACGGTCCAGGCGCGTCCGGGCCGGGGCTCCAGCCGCAGGATCAGCGTATGGGCCGCGCGGAAAATTGCCTCGTCGCAGCCCACGGCAGCGCACAGGCGCGCAGCGTTACCGGTGGCCAGCAAGGGCAGATGGCGCGCACAGATTTCGCGGGCGCAGGCCAGGACGGCGGGATCGGCCGCTTCGGGCAAACGCGAGAGGTCGGGGTGGCGCAATTGCAACACCAGGCAATCCGCCATGTCGCGCGCGCCGATGCCGACGGGGTCGAACGATTGCAGCAGCGACAGCGCCGCCCGGAGCTCATCCAGGTCGGGTTCCATTTCGGCCGGCAGCCAGGTCAGGATTTCCTCAAGCGGCGAGCCCAGGTAGCCGTTTTCATCCAGCTCGTCGATCAACAAGGCCGCCAAGGCGGCATCGCGCGGCGCCGCCCGCGTCAGCATCAGCTGGCCTAGCAGGTGTTCGCGCAACGTGTCCGGGCGCGCCGCTTCGGGCAGCCCGGAGTCATCATCCGAATACACGCCGCCCGAGCCAGGCATTTCTTCGACGGGGGCATCGCGTTCCGCTGCGGGGGTGTCGTCATCGACCGAGGATTCGCGTTCGGATTCGGCTTGCGCCTCGGCGGCGGGGGTGTCGTCTTCCCGTTCCAGCAGGGGGTTGTCCGCGAGCACTTGCGAGATCTCGGCTTCCAGGTCGAGCGTGGACAACTGCAACAATCGTATCGATTGCTGCAATTGAGGGGTCAGCGTCAGGTGCTGGCCAGGTCGCAGTTCTAAAATTGGACGGGTCATAGGTACAATATTTTGCATGATGAATCTGACTTCGCCCGCAAGCGTTCGCCAGGACAGCCGACTTATCGGCCAGACCCTGCTCAAACTGGCGCTACCCCGAATCGTTGTGCGTGCGATAGTCATCGCCGTCGCCGTCGTCCTTTGGTATCTCGTTGCCTCGTGGATACTGGATTTCGGCAAACGCATGAACTATGACTTCCTGCATACGCTGGGCCAGCCAACCCAGGATATGGCGCAGAAGGTCAATCCCTATATCTGGTGGGTCGTTGCCGGCATCTGGACGCTGATCGTCTTCTTCTCGGTCCGCGCCTGGTTTGCAGCCAGCCTGGCCTCGGGCGCGGCAACCCCGGTGGGCACGGATACGCTGGCCGATCTGGCGCCGAACCTGTCGGAAGAATCGTTGGGCGTGCTGCGCTGGACCTGGGGCGACCGCCAAGAACCCTTCACTGTAGGCGACTTGCGACGCGCACTGTCTGAAATTCGCCACAATCGCAGCGGCAAGATCGCCATGGTGGCCGAACAGGCGCAAATTTTGGAAGGCACGGCCATCCCGCCGTCGCGCGATCCGCGCGATGACGGCCGCCGAGCCCCGCGTACCGAAGTCCGGGGCGAGACCCGCGGCGACCGCTACGTCGAACCTCGCATCGGCCCGGCCCGCTAACGCGGCGCGGACTTTTTTGCCACACAGGCCGCCGATCTGGCGGCCTTTTTTGTTTCAGTCCGGCGCCAGCTCCGCCTTCTATACTGACCCGTCCAGGCTCGCGCAACCGCAGGCCGCGCAACAGACCCAGCAAAACCATAACGGCAGCCGAGACCTGCCGATGCGCGGCCGGCCCCTGGAGAGAAAACCATGTTCCGCACCCCCATCCGGTATGCCGCCGGTTTGCTCGTGGCCTGCTCGGCCGCATTAGCCGCCACGCCCGCCATGGCCGCGTGGCCCGACAAACCCATCACCTTCGTCGCGCCGTTCAGCGCCGGCGGCGCCAACGACCTGGTCGCCCGCATCATCGCCAAGGCAGTGGGCACGACGCTGAAGCAATCCGTCATTGTGGAAAACCGACCCGGCGCCGGCGGCGTCGTGGGCGCCGCGCATGTCGCTCGCAGCGCGGCGGATGGCTACACCTATCTGGTCGGTAGCAATGGCACCGTTACCAACAGCCTGATCCGCTCGGACCAGCCCTACAAGGACGACGAGCTGACCCCCGTCGCACTGTTGACGATCACGCCCTCGGTGATCGTGGCCAACCCGTCCAACCCGGCCAAGGACCTGAAGGACTTCGTCGAGCGCGCCAAGAAAGCCAAGACCGACCGCATCACCTTTTCCACCGCCGGCAACGGCAGCACGCCACATTTCGTGGCGGAAATGGTCAAGGAAGCCACGGGCCTGCCCATCGAGCCCATCGCCTACAAGAGCGGCTCGGAAGGCGTGACGGCGGTGATCGGCAACCAGGTCGACGCCACGTCGGAAGCCAGCATCGTGACGTTGCCGCTGATCCAAAGCGGCAAGTTGAAGGCGCTGGCCACCACGTGGGACAAGCGCATGGCCAGCGCACCTGACATTCCCACCACCGCCGAAGCCGGCTTTCCCGCCGTGCGCATCGGGCACTGGGCGGGCTTGTACGCGCCCGCCGGCACGCCGGCGGACGTGTTGGACAAAATGAACGCAGCGGTCGAACAGTCGCTCCAGACCAAAGAAGTGCAGGACGCGTTGCGCCAGAGCAGCATCGAACCGGGTGGCGGCTCGCGCGCGAGCTTTGTGGAATTCGCAGCCAGTGAACGCGAACGCCTGGGCAAGATCGTGAAAAACGGCCACATGCAAACGCAGTAGACGCACGCCACCGCCCGATGCCGCAGCGGCATGCTGCGACATCGGGCGCGGGCCGGATTCTTGGTCTCGCGCCGCTGTCGATCAAAGATCGCGGCGCGCTCTGCCCCCGGTTTTTTTCAACGTTTTCGTTTGCGCTGGCAAAGAAAATATGTTTGACTAGCACCCTATGGCCGCTCACCGCACCCTCCCCGCGATTGCCACCGGACGCTTCGTCGCTCCGGTCGCCGGCCTGCGCGCTCGTTCCTTCTTCGCTGCCGCGCTATCGCTATACCTACCGATCGGTTGCCGGGCCTAGTGTCCCCGTGGTAGCTCGGCAGCCACGTTTGCCACACGCGATTTCCCCCTTTTATTTGTGAATCCTGCCGGTTAATCACGGCAACCCCTGGCGCAAAACCGTCATCCGGTCATCGCGCCGCCGAGACTCAGTGCTCACGGGATTCAAAAGAAACCGATTGATCGAGGTGTAGTCATGATGCTTGCCAACCCCGCCACCAAATACGTCCCCTTCGCGCCGTTCACCCGCGACTTCTCCGAACGCACGTGGCCCAGCCGCCGCATCACCAAGGCGCCGATCTGGATGAGCACCGACCTGCGTGACGGCAACCAGGCGTTGATCGAACCCATGAGCGTCGAGCGCAAGCTCCGCTTTTTTGAACAACTGGTGAAGATCGGCTTCAAGGAAATCGAAGTCGGCTTCCCGTCCGCGTCGCAGACCGACTTCGATTTCGTGCGCAAGCTGATCGACGAAAAGCGCATCCCCGATGACGTCACCATCATCGTGTTGACGCAGTCGCGTGAAGACCTGATCAGCCGCACGGTGGAAGCCGCGGCGGGCGCCAAGCAAGCCATCGTCCATATGTACAACGCTTGCGCACCGGCCTTCCGCAAGGTGGTGTTCAACATGTCCAAGGACGAAATCAAGGGCATCGCCACGACCGGCACGCGCCTCATCAAGCAATACACCTCGCAGCGCCCCGAAACCAAATGGAGCTACGAGTATTCGCCCGAAGTGTTCAGCACCACCGAGCCCGAATTTGCCTTGGAAGTGTCCAACGCCGTCGCCGATGTCTGGCAGCCCACGCCCGACCACAAGATGGTGTTGAACCTGCCCGCCACGATCGAGGCCACCAGCCCCAACCTGTACGCCGACCAGATCGAATGGATGCACAAGAACCTGGCGCGCCGCGACAGCATCGTGCTTAGCGTGCACCCGCACAACGATCGCGGCACCGCCGTGGCCGCCGCTGAATTTGCCGTGATGGCCGGCGCCGACCGTATCGAAGGCTGCCTGTTCGGCAGTGGCGAACGCACCGGCAACGTCGACCTCGTCACGCTTGCCTTGAACCTGTACACGCAAGGCGTGCATCCCGGTTTGGACTTTTCCGACATCGACGAAGTGCGCCGCTGCGCGGAATACTGCAACCAGTTGCCGGTGCACCCGCGCCATCCGTATGCCGGCGACCTCGTCTTCACCGCGTTCTCCGGCTCGCACCAGGACGCCATCAAGAAGGGCTTCGCGCTGCAACAGGCCGACGCCGTCTGGGAAGTGCCGTACTTGCCGATCGACCCGGCCGACCTGGGCCGCAGCTACGACGCCGTGATCCGCGTGAACAGCCAGTCGGGCAAGGGCGGCGTGTCGTACCTGCTTGAACAGGAACATGGCCTGGTCTTGCCGCGCCGCCTGCAAATCGAATTCAGCCGCGCCATCCAGCGCGTGACGGACGAGACGGGCAGCGAAGTCACCGCCGACGACGTGCACACCATCTTCAATCGCGAATACCTGGAACAGAAGGCGCCCTGGAAGTTGATCCGCCACCGCATCGACGGCAACCCGTCGGCCGGCGAAGGCCAGCATTTCAGCATCGAAGCCGAACTCGAATACAACGGCGAACGGCGCATCGTGACGGGCAAGGGCGATGGCGCCATCTCGGCATTCGTGGCGGCGCTGGACGTGCCCGTGCGCATCATGGACTACCACGAGCACGCCATCGGCACCGGCACCGACACGCGCGCCGCCTCCTATGTCGAACTGCGCGTGGGCGAGTCCTCCACGGGCTTTGGCGTAGGCATCGACCGCGACATCGTGACGGCCTCGTTCCAGGCCGTCCTTAGCGCCGTGAACCGCCACATCAACGCGGGCGCCGTGGCGTCCGCCGAGCAGGAAGCCGCCGAGGCCGCGTGATCCGCGCTCGCCTTCTGAACTGAACGCCCGAAGCCGGCCCGAAACATGGGCCGGCCAACAATCAGGAACACACCTCTTCCTGGCGCGACCGGCACAAAAAAGCCCGCCTTATCGGCGGGCTTTCTGCTTTCTGCTTTCTGCTTTCTGCTTTCTGCTTTCTGCATTTGATTGAACGCGCGCCGCGTTCAGCCTCGCGGCCACATGTCCGACGCACCGATATCCGGCGCATTGGCCTCAAGCAGGCGCTCATGCACCCACGCCCCAATCGCCAGCGTGCGGTAGTCGTCATAGCGCTGCCCGATCAGCTGCAACCCCACGGGCAGCCCTTGCGGGCCCGTGGCGAAGGGCAGATTCAGGCAGGGCAGGCCGAACAGCGTCCAGGGCCGCGAGAACTGCGGATCGCCCGTGCCCAGGTCGGCAAATGGCGCCTCGCCGGCGGCGCTGGGCGCCAGCAACACGTCGCAGTCGTCAAACCAGCTGTTCACCCGAATGCGCGACTCTTCGGCGCGCGCCAGGTTCTTGATGTGTTGCTCGGCCGATATCTGCGCGCCCGCTTCCAGCACCGCCTGGATCTTCGGGCTAAGTTGGCCGGCGTGTTGCAGGCGCTCGAAAGCCAGCGACTGCGACGCCTCGTACGCCATGATGTCGGCGTGCAGCTGCACCAGCATGCAATCCTGCGACGGCAGCGGCACCTCTTTCACGGTGGCGCCCGCGCGCGACAAGGTCGCCGCCGCCTGGGCGAACGCTTCCTTCGTTTCGGCCTGCGCGTGCCGCCACTGCAACGTGCGGCACATGCCCACGCGCGGCTTGGCATCGTAGGACAGGTCCTGCATGCGGGCATCGCGCATCATCACGGACGCAAACAAGGCCACGTCGGGCACCGAACGGGCAAAGCCGCCCACCGTGTCCAGCGATTCGGCCAGGCTTTTTACGCCCGCGCGGGGAATGGCGCCGAACGTGGGCTTGAAGCCGACGATGCCGCAATAAGACGCCGGGCGGATGATGGAACCCGCCGTTTGCGAGCCCAATGCGAAGGGCACCATGTCGTCCGCGACCGCGGCGGCCGAGCCACTGGAGGAGCCCCCAGGCGTGTAGGCCTCGTTGCGCGGATTGCGGGTCGGGCCGGCTTGATAGGTCGCAAATTCAGTGGTGACCGTCTTGCCCACCACGATGGCGCCCGCGCCACGGCAAAGCGCCACGGCGGCGGCGTCCAGGCCGGGGCGGTGGCGCTCATAAATAGGCGAGCCGTAGCGGGTAGGGAGATCGACCGTGTCGAACAGGTCTTTCACGCCAATCGGCAGGCCATGCAGCGGACCCTGCAAAGGGCCATCGTCCAGGGCCTGTGCAACGTCCAGCGCCGCCTGTTTTTGCAGGGCGGTCCAGGCGTGGATGGTATTTTCGCGCTGCTCGATACGGGCAAAACAGGCTCGTACCAGTTGCACCGCGGTTAACTCGCGCCGTTGCAGCTTGCGCGCGGCTTGAACCGCGCCAAGGCTGTTTAAGGCAGTAGACATTTTCCTTTCCTCTTTACCGGCGCCGCGCAAGGCGTGGCAGCTGATTACGCACCCGGTCCCCTTGACCGAGGGGTCTGCCCTTGCGTTGCCGGCGGCGTTGTTGCGCCGTGGGCCATGCGGACCGATCCCTGCCATTGTGCGCGCCGCGTCAATTAGGAAAAACACCAAAAACACCGTGTTTTCCCGGGTGAAACGACTGCGCCGCGCCTAGGCTTTATGTTGTTGCGTTCACACCAGCATAGCGCAAACCCGTGCAACACAAAGGTCATATTTGTCTTGTAAGATGAAAACGTTTTCAGCAAACAGACAGTAATCCCGGTATGGCTACGCGCCCGTCGCCCCGCTTTTCCATCATTGAAGTGGCCCGCAAGGCAGGCGTATCGCCGGCGACGGTTTCGCGCGCATTCAATCAACCCGAGATCGTCCATCCCGACACGTTGGCGCACATCCGCAGCGTGGCCAAGCGCGCGGGGTTCAGGCCGAACCGCGTTGGCCGCAGCCTGCGCTCCGGCAGCACCCGCACCATCGGGTTGATTCTGCCCACCCTGTCCAATCCCGTGTTCGCCGAGTGCTTTGAAGGCGCCGAGCGCCGTGCGCGCGAATCGGGCTACAGCGTCATGTTGACCGCCACCGGGTATGACCCCGCCGTTGAATCTGCCGCAGTCCAAGGCCTGATCGACCATCAAGTCGACGGCCTGATCCTGACCGTGGCCGACGTCAACAAAAGCGCCACGCTGGACGATCTGGACAGCGCCGGCATGCCTTATGTGCTGGTCTACAACGAGTCGTCCACGCACCCGTTTGCGTCGGTGGACAACCGCGCCGCTGCCAGCGACATGGTCGCGCATCTGGCCGCGCTGGGGCACCGCCGCATTGCGCTGGTGACCGGGCCGCTGACCGCCTCGGATCGCGCCCGCCGCCGTTTGACCGGCGCCCGCGCCTGCGCCAAAAAGCTGAACCTGGACACCGTGCAGCACATCGCCATGAGCTCGCACACCGGCAGCGATGCCGACGTGCTCAAGGCCGCGCTGCGCGGCAAACAGGCGCCTACCGCCCTGTTCTGCTCGAACGACTTGCTGGCCACTGCCGTCATCGCCGATCTGGTGGCGCTGGGCCTGCGCGTGCCCACCGACATTTCGGTGTGCGGCTTTGACGGCATGCGTTTCGGCGCCTTGCTGACGCCGCCGCTGACGACCGTGGCGCAACCCAGCGACGGCATCGGCCAGACGGCCTGCTCGAACCTGCTGGCGCAGATCCATGGCCAACCTGCCCAATCGAACCGCTTGCCGCATTGCATCGTGGTGGGCGGTACCGCGGCGTCCGTACGCCGCTGATCTCTTCAATTACGACAACGCACGCATCATGCTCATTGCCCAAATCACCGACCTGCACATGCGCACCCCGGGCGACAAGGCCTACGGCATCATCGACCCGGCCGCATTCCTAGCGCCGGCCGTGCGCGCGCTGAACGCGCTGACGCCGCGCCCCGACTGCGTACTGATCACAGGCGACCTGACCGACCTGGGCCGCCCGCACGAATACCAGGTGCTACGCGACCATCTGCAAGCGCTGGAGATTCCGTACTTTCTGCTGCCCGGCAACCATGACGACCGCGCGCAACTGCGCGCCGCCTTTCCCGACCACGATTACCTGCAAGGCGGCGGGCCGTTCATTCAGTACGCCATCGAAACCTATCCGCTGCGCCTGTTGGCGCTGGACACGGTGGTGCCGATGAAAAGCCATGGCGAACTTTGCCAGGACCGCCTGGACTGGCTGGCCGCGCGCCTGGCCGAACAGCCGGACCGGCCGACGCTGGTGTTGATGCACCACCCGCCGTTCCTGACCGGCATCGAACACATGGATGCCATCGGCCTTCTGGCCGGCGCGCCGGAGCTGGAACGCGTGGTGTCGCGCTTTCCCAATGTAGAACGGGTGCTGTGCGGCCATCTGCACCGGACCATCTTCCAGCGCTTCGGCGGCACGATCGCGTCAACCTGCCCGGGCACGGCACATCAGTTGGCGCTGGAGCTGGGGCCGCGTCCCACGCTGCAATACATCATGGAACCGCCTGGCTACCAGCTGCATTGGTGGCAAGGCACGAACCTGGTTACGCACCACGCGGTGCTTGGGGAATATCCCGGGCCCTATCCGTTTGCCTGAGCGCTGCGCCGAAGGGGCGCGCAGCGTTGTTTGTAGCCGTTTGGCTTGCCACGAATCCGTCATGTTTGCGCTGCACAATGAAAAGGTTTTCATAACAGGCAACAATGCGGATCTAACAATTAGATCGTCGAGACAGCATGTCATCCATCGTTCTGGATAACCTCACCAAACAGTACGGCGGCGCCGCCGCCATCCACGGCGTCAGCTTCACGGTGCCGGCGGGCAGCTTCACGGTGCTGCTGGGCCCATCCGGCTGCGGCAAGTCGACCACCCTGCGCATGATCGCCGGCCTGGACACGCCCACATCGGGCACCATCCGCATCGGCGATCGCGACGTTACGCAACTGCCACCGGCCAAGCGCCGCATATCCATGGTGTTCCAGTCATACGCGCTGTTCCCGCATTTGTCGGTGCGCGAGAACATCCTGTTCGGCCTCAAGGTCCGCAAGGAACCCGCGCGCGACTTCGACCGCCGCTTGCAGCGTGTGGCCGGGCTGCTGGGCCTGGAGCATCTGCTGGACCGCAAGCCGTCGCAGTTGTCGGGGGGCCAGCAGCAGCGCGTGGCGCTGGGGCGCGCGGTGATTTCCGAAGCGCCGGTGTGCCTGATGGACGAGCCGCTATCCAACCTGGATGCGCAGCTGCGCCACGAGATGCGCCGCGAGATCCGCGCCTTGCAGCAGGACCTGGGCATCACGATGGTGTACGTCACGCACGACCAGACCGAGGCGATGAGCATGGCCGACCAGGTGGTGCTGTTGCGCGGCGGTCAGATCGAACAACACGACACGCCCGACGGCCTGTACGCACGGCCGGCCACCGAGTTCGCCGCGCGTTTCATCGGCACGCCGCCCATGAATCTGATCGGGCTTGCCGCCGCGAACGGCGCCGCCGTTATCGCCGGCACGCAAGGCCCCGTGATCGCCAACGCACCGGCCGGCGCCGTCAAGCTGGGCGTGCGCCCGGAACACATCCGCATCGACAGCACCGGCATACCGGCCATTGTCGAAAGCGTTGAATACTTCGGCGCGGATTCCATCGTGGTGTGCCGAGTAGGCGACACCAGCGGCGTGGCCGTACGAGTGGGCGGCCATTTGCGCGCCCGCGCCGGCGAGGCCCTGAACCTGTCCTGGCAGGACGGGCAACAGCATTTCTTTGCCGCCGATTCGGCGGTGATCAACACCGTCGGGCGCTAGAAGACGCCCATTGCACAGGAAAGGAAACGCCACCATGCGACGCATCGTACTGAAGACCCTGGCCGCCAGCCTGGCCGCCGCTTGCCTGTCCCTGCCGGCACAGGCGCAAAACAAACCCGTCGAGGTCGAGTTCTATTACCCGGTTGCCGTTGGCGGCCCGATCACCAAGATCGTCGACGACATGGTCGCGGACTTCCAGAAGGAAAATCCCGACATCAAGATCAAGCCGATCTACGCCGGCTCGTATCAGGATTCGATCGCCAAGGCGCTGACGGCGCTCAAGGGCGGCACGCCGCCGCAACTGGCCGTGCTGCTGTCCACCGACATGTTCACGCTGATTGATGAAGACGCCATCGTGCCGATCGATTCGCTGGCGAAAAGCGACGCCGACAAGAAGTGGCTGGGCAGCTTCTACGACGCGTTCATGCAGAACAGCCGCTCGGGCGGCCACACCTGGGGCGTGCCGTTCCAGCGTTCGACCATCGTGATGTACTACAACAAGGACCTGTTCAAGGCAGCGGGCCTGGACCCCGAACGCGCGCCCGGCACCTGGGCCGAGCTGGTCGATTACGGCAAGAAGCTGACCAAGCAGGACGCCTCGGGCAACACCACGCAGTGGGGCATCGAGATCCCGTCGGGCGGCGCGTTTGCGTACTGGCTGTTCCAGGCGCTGACCACGCCGAACGGCGCGATCCTGATGAACGAAGCCGGTAACGAGGTCTACCTGGACAAGCCGGCCGTCGTGGAAGCCGCGCAGTTCTGGCGCGACCTGTCGGCCAAGCACAAGATCATGCCCACCGGCACCATTGACTGGGGCACCACGCCCAAGGACTTCCTGGAAAAGAAGGCCGCCATGGTCTGGACCACCACCGGCAACCTGACCAACATCCGCAAGAACGCCGACTTCCCGTTCGGCGTGGCGATGATGCCGCAGCAAAAGCGGGGCGGCAGCCCCACGGGCGGCGGCAACTTCTATATCTTCAAGAGCGGCACGCCGGCGCAGCAGCAGGCCGCGCTGAAGTTCGCGCAGTGGGTCACCACGCCGGAACGCGCGGCCGACTGGAGCATCGCCACGGGCTACGTGGCCGTGACGCCGGCCGCCTGGCAAACCGAAAAGATGAAGAAGTACGCGCAGGAAGTGCCGGCCGCCACGGTCGCGCGCGACCAACTGGAAGTCAGCGTGGCGGAATTTTCCACGCATGAAAACCAGCGCGTCACCAAGACCCTGAACGACGCGCTGCAAGCGGCGTTGACGGGTTCGAAGACGCCGCAGCAGGCGCTGACCGACGCACAGCGCGAGGCCGACCGCATCCTGCGTTCCTACAAATAAACCGACAAGCACGATGAGCCGCTCTTTACATGCGCTTTATGGCTGGCTGCTGTTGCTGCCAGCCATCGTGCTGCTCGCCGCCTTCACGCATTACCCGGCGGTGGCGACGCTTTGGCACAGCTTTTTTTCCACGCCCAAGGGCGCGCGTCCGGCGCGTTTCGTGGGCCTGGAGAACTACGCCGTCATGCGTGACGACCCGGTGTTCTGGCAGTCGCTGTGGAACAACCTGTGGTTTGCGCTGGGCACGATCCCCACGTCCATCGGCATCGCGCTGATCATGGCGTTGTGGGTGAACCGCAACCTGAGCGGCCGCGGCTTTTTGCGCATGGCGTACTTCACGCCCACCGTGCTGCCGATGGTGGCGGTGGCCAACATCTGGCTGTTCTTCTACACGCCGCAGTACGGGCTGATCGCGCAGGTGATGGGCTGGTTCGGTTCGCCCGGCCCGAACTGGCTGGGCAACCGCGAAACTGCCTTGCCCGCGCTGATGCTGGTCACGGTGTGGAAAGAATCCGGCTTCTTCATGATCTTCTACCTGGCCGCCTTGCAGACCGTGTCGCCGTCGCTGCGCGAGGCCGCGATGCTGGAAGGCGCCTCGCGCTGGCAGTATTTCCGCCGCATCCTGTGGCCGCTGTTGATGCCCACCACGCTGTTCGTGCTGATCAATGCGCTGATCAACGCCTTCCGCCTGGTGGACCACGTGGTCGTCATGACGCGCGGCGGGCCGGATAACGCCAGCACCCTGCTGCTGTACTACATCTACCAGGTGGGTTTCAGTTTCTGGGACACGGCTTACGCCGCCACGCTGACCGTCGTGTTGCTGGTGGTGCTGGCGCTGACCGCGCTGTTCAAGTTCCGCTGGCTGGATCGCAGGACGCACTATCAATGAAAGACAAGCTAGATACCCTGGGCGCCTGGGCGCTTGGCCTGCTGTGGATCCTGCCGCTGGCCTACGCGATGTGGGCGGCATTCCACCCGCCCGCCTACGCAACCCGCTTCGAGCTGTTCGCGCCGTTGACGCTGGATAACTTCGTGCGTGCCTGGCACGCGGCGCCGTTTCCGCGCTATTTCCTGAACACCTTCCTGCTGGTGACGATGGTGTTGGCAGCGCAGTTGGTGCTGTCCACGCTGGCGGGCTACGCGTTCGCGCGCTTCGAATTCCGGGGCCGCGATTTCGTCTTCATGCTGGTGCTGCTACAGCTGATGATCATGCCCGACGTGCTGCTGGTAGAGAACTACCGGTCCATGAGCCAGCTGGGCGTCCGCGACACCGTGTTCGCCATCGGCCTGCCGTACTTCGCGTCGGCGTTCGGCATTTTCCTGTTGCGCCAGACCTTCAAGACGGTGCCGCGCGAACTGGAAGAGGCGGCGCGCATGGAAGGCGCGGGCCCCATGCAGATTCTGTGGAAGGTGTATGTACCGTTGGCCAAGCCGATCTACGTGGCGTACGGGCTGGTGTCGGTCAGCCACCACTGGAACAACTTCCTGTGGCCGCTCATCATCACCAACTCGGTGGAATCCCGGCCGCTGACGGTGGGCTTGCAGGTGTTCTCGTCCACGGACCAGGGCATCGACTGGTCGGTCATTACCGCCGCCACGCTGATGTCGGCGGCGCCGCTGCTGATTGCCTTCCTGCTGTTCCAACGGCAATTCGTGCAGTCGTTCATGCGGGCGGGGATCCGCTAGCCTGTGGTCTGTGGTCTGTGGTCTGCGGTCTGTGCGGCCGGCGCCCCGCACCCGAAAAAATCCCCGCCTTGAGCGGGGATTTGTTTTGTGGCGCTTGCCGAGAGCCGCGCCGTCAGTAGCCGACGGTCAGCCCCGGCAGGTCCACCGTGATGCGCGGGCGTTCCAGCGCCAGCGCCAGGTGCTCGGCGAACTCGCGGGCTTCCTTGGTGTCGGTGGACAGGGTGTCGTAGCCCAGGGCATCGGCCACGCCCAGCACCTTATCCAGCAACAACACTTTGCCGCTGGGCCGCAAGGGTTCGCAGCCCAGGGTTTCCCAGGCGCCGTCGAACCAATCGCGCGCGTCGCTCTGGCGCTGCGGGGACGGCTCTACCGTGGCGGTCAGGTCCAGCGACCGGCGGGGGTCGAAAACAATGGTGATGTCGCTGCGCATAAGGGTTTCCTTGAAAGGGCGTCAGGCCGCAAGGGTAAGGCAAAAAACACCGGTCGGATTGTCCGCCCGGCGACATTGCTTACCACCCGCGCGAGGCTTCCCAGGTGACTTCGACGCCCGCTGCCTGTGATTGCCGCAGCATGTCCAGCAACGGAAACGCGCGTTCCTTCAGGCCCACCGTGCGCGCCATGGCCGAACGGGGCGCCTTGTCTTCGTCGTCTTCGTCGTCAAGCGGGCGTTCGGCGACCTCGATGGCGTGTTCGATGCCGGCGATGGCGGGGCCCAGTTGCTCCACCGTGAAAACGCCGCGTTCGGGGATCTTGTCGCCGATGGGTTTGCCCGCTGCCTGCAGAATGAGGCCGGCGTGGTCGGACAGCATCAGGACCTCGGCCACGACCTTGGAGTGAAAGGTAATCAGCATATTGCGGTCTCCCTTATTGAATACGTTACATACACTACCGCAACGCCCCAGGGATGCCAACTGGCGCCCTCGCGCGCGCGACACGGCCCGGACACCGGGCACCCGCGCCGCTGGCTAGGCATTTGATTTTGTTCAGAGTTCCGCCCGCCGCGCGAACGCTTGCCGGACGGTTTGCACGCCCGATCCGCCCGATTGGGCCGCCAAATCAACTATCATTCCGGATGATTCCCGTGACACTGCCGGCCCGGACACCGTCCGTTTGATCCCCGCCTTGGTCACTCACCCAGAACTTCTTCAGACGCCCATGCTCCCCGAGCAACAAAAACAGCTTATCTCCCTGATCCAGGCCGCCGTTGCGCAGAGCCTTCCCGACGCCCAGGCCAATGTGCTGCTTGAGCGCCCCAAGGTTGCCGCCCACGGCGACGTCGCCACCAACGTAGCCATGCAACTGGCCAAGCCGGCCCGCCGCAACCCGCGCGAACTGGCCCAGGCCATCGTGGACGCGCTGATGGCCGCCCCCGGTGCCCGAGATCTGGTCGACAGCGCTGAAATCGCCGGCCCCGGCTTCATCAACCTGCGTATCACCGCCGCCGCGCGCCAGGCCGTCATCGCCGCCGTGGCCGAGCAGGGCGCAAGCTTTGGCCGCGCCCCGCGCAGCGGCGAGAAGATCCTGGTTGAATTCGTGTCGGCCAACCCCACCGGCCCGCTGCACGTGGGCCACGCGCGCCAAGCCGCGCTGGGCGACGCCCTGTGCCGCCTGTACGACGCCATCGGCTGGGACGTCACCCGCGAGTTCTACTACAACGACGCCGGCAACCAGATCCACAACCTGGCCATCAGCGTGCAGGCGCGTGCCCGTGGCCTGACGACGGAATCCCCCGACTGGCCGGAAGACGGCTACAAGGGCGACTACATCGCCGACATCGCGCGCGACTTCCAGGCCGGCAAGACCATCCAGCCGTCCGACGGCGAACCCGTCACCGCCACCGGCAACATCGACAACCTGGACGACATCCGCGTTTTCGCCGTAGCGTACCTGCGCCGCGAACAAGACCTGGACTTGCAGGCGTTCGGCCTGGCGTTCGACAACTACTACCTGGAAAGCTCGCTGTACACGTCGGGCCGCGTCGAAGCCACCGTCAAGGCGCTGGTTGCCGGCGGTCATACCTATGAAGAAGGCGGCGCGCTGTGGCTGCGCACCACCGAACTGGGCACGGGCGACGACAAAGACCGCGTCATGCGCAAAAGCGAAGGCGGCTACACCTACTTCGTGCCGGACGTGGCGTATCACAAGGCCAAATGGGAACGCGGCTTTCACCGCGCCGTGAACATCCAGGGCAGCGACCACCACGGCACCGTGGCCCGCGTGCGCGCCGGCTTGCAGGCGCTGGAAGAGGGCATCCCCAAGGATTACCCGTCGTACGTGCTGCACAAGATGGTCAAGGTGATGCGCGGCGGCGAAGAGGTCAAGATCTCCAAGCGCGCCGGCAGCTACGTCACCATGCGCGACCTGATCGACTGGGTCGGGCGCGACGCCGTGCGCTACTTCCTGATCCAGCGCCGCGCCGACACCGAATTTGTATTTGACGTGGACCTGGCCTTGTCGAAAAGCGACGAGAACCCCGTCTATTACATCCAGTACGCGCACGCTCGCATCTGCACGATGATCAACAACGCCGGCATGCCCGCCGCTGACGTGGCCGCCGCCGATACGTCCTTGCTGACCGCGCCGTCCGAATTCGCGCTGATGCAACGCCTGGCCGAATTCCCCAACGTGGTGGCGCTGGCGGCGCAAGACCTGTCGCCGCACCACATCGCGTTCTGGCTGCGCGACTGCGCCTCGGACTTCCACGCCTGGTACAGCGCCGAACGCGTGCTGGTTGACGACGTGGCCCTGAAGCTGGCCCGCCTGCGCCTGGCCGCCACCACGCGTCAGGTCCTGGCCAACGGCCTGGAACTGATGGGCGTATCCGCGCCCGAGCGGATGTAACATCGGTTCATGGCAACAAAGCGCAAAACCACCCGCCGTTCCTCCGGCGAAAGCGGCAGCACCCTTTACGGGGCGCTCGCCGGCCTGCTCATCGGTCTGATCGTGGCCGCCGTCGTGGCCTTCTACGTCACCAAGGCGCCGATCCCCTTCGTGGACCGGGCCACTCGCCAGGGCGACCCCGGCAAGCTACCCGATCCGCGCCAGGCGCCGGACCCCAACGCGGGCCTGTACGGCCGCGACGGCGCGGCGGGCGCGCCGCCCACCGGCCCCACCGCCACCGCTCCGGCGCCGCTGCCGGGCGCGGGCACGGGATCGGGCGCCGCGTCCAAGCCTGACGAAACCCCGTCCCGGCTGGACGATCTGGGCGCGCTGATCGCCACGCTACCTTCCACCGCCAAACCGCAAGCCGCCGCGCCTGCGGCCAGCGCCCCCGGCACCGCCCCCACGCCGCTGTCCAAGCCCGCACCAGCGCCCACGCCGGCTCCTGCGGCCAAGGCCGCCGCGCCGGCCGCAACCGGCACGTACTACCTGCAAGCCGGCGCGTTCCGAGGCGAAAACGACGCGGAATCGCTCAAAGCCCGCATTATTCTGCTGGGCTTGCCGGTTGCCGTGCAAAAGGCCGAAGTGAACGGCAAGCCGCTGAACCGCGTGCGCGTCGGCCCGTTTGCGCGGCTGGACGACATGAACCGGGCGCGCGGCCGCCTGGGCGAAAACAAGATCGAAACCGCCGTGGTGCGCCAGTAGCGCGATGCGGCGCCATTTTTTTCATTGAACTAATCCGGCCCCGGGCCTGTCTGTAACTTTTTACTCAGGAACCTCTCATCCATGTTGTCCCCCAAGATCGTTCGCATCATGGCCGCGGCCGCGCTGACCGCCTCCGCGTTCTTCAGCCCGGTTAGCCACGCCCAAGGCACCCAAGCCTACGTGGCCATCAACCCGCCGCTGCCCTCCGATACCCCGGGCAAAGTGGAAGTGCTGGAATTCTTCGCCTACACCTGCCCGCACTGCGCCGCCATGGAACCCATGGTCGAAGCCTGGGCCAAGACCGCGCCGTCGGACGTCGTCCTCAAGCAAGTGCCCATCGCCTTCAATGCCGGCATGAAACCGCTGCAACAGGTCTACTACACGTTCATGGCCCTGGAACGCCCCGACCTGCACGCCAAGTTCTTCACCGCCATCCACGGCGAAAACAAGCGCCTGTTCGACAAGAAGTCGATGGGCGAATGGGCCGCCTCGCAAGGCGTGGACCGCGCCAAGTTCGATTCCGTGTTTGACTCGTTCAGCGTGCAAACCCAAGTGCAGCGCGCCACGCAGCTGGCCGACGCCTACCGCATCGACGGCACCCCGTCGTTTGCCGTTGGCGGCAAGTTCATGACCTCGCCGGTCATGGCGGGCAACAGCTATGAAGGCGCCCTGAAGGAAGTCGACAAGCTGGTCCCGATGGCGCGCAACAAGTAAGTCACGCGCCCCCCTTCGCTTCATCGTGCAAAACGCCTCGGCCACATGGCCGGGGCGTTTTTCTTTGGGAAATCGTTGAGGAAGTCTTCCATCTTTCTTATTTGCCGGGGCTACACTTTTGCCACAAGAATTCGCCGCGACGACGGCATCAAAAGGGTGGAAGACAAATGAAGCAGCAATTCCTGCGTAAACGCGCGGCACAAGCGCTGGGCCTGTGCCTGGCATTGACCGCCATCGCCACGCACGCCAACACGGCGGACGGCGTGAAGATCGGCGTACTGACGGACATGGCGGGCGTTACCGCCGACGCCACCGGCAAGGGCTCGGTGGAAGCCGCCCGACTGGCTATCGAAGAAATGGGCGGCACGGTGCTGGGCAAACCCATCTCGCTGGTCTCGGGCGACCACCAACACCGCCCCGACATCGGCAGCAGCATGGTCCGCAAGTGGTACGACACCGACGGCGTGGACGTTGTGGTGGACGTGCCCAATTCCTCGGTCGCGCTGGCGGTGCAGGGCATCGCGCGCGAAAAGAAAAAACTGGTGCTGTTCTCCAGCCCCGGCACCACCGCGCTGTCGCAGGCGCAGTGCTCGCCTTACGGCGTGCAGTGGACGTACACCACCTACGCCTTGTCGCGCGGCACCGCCACCGCCGTGGTGAACGAGGGCAACAAGCGCTGGTTCATCCTGGCGTCGGACTACGCCTTCGGCAAACAGCTGGCGGCGGACACGGAAACCGTCGTGAAAGCCAATGGCGGCGAAGTCGCAGGCACCGTGTTCCACCCCCTGAACGCGTCGGACTTTGCGTCGTTCCTGTTGCAGGCGCAGGGCTCCAAGGCGCAGATCATTGCCATTGCGAACGCGGGCGGCGACACGATTTCGGCTATCAAGCAGGCGGCGGAATTCGGCATTGGCGGCGCACAACAGCTGGCGGCGATGCTGCTGCTGATCACAGACGTGCACAGCCTGGGGCTGCAAGCGGCGCAGAAAACCTACCTGACGGTGCCGTCGTACTGGGACATGAACGAGGGCACGCGCGCCTTCACCAAGAAGTTCGAGGCGCGCGTCGGCCGCCCGCCCACCTTCCTGCAAGCCGGTGTGTACGGCCAGGTGCGGCACTACCTGCAAGCGGTGAAGGCGGCCGGCACGGCGGACTCGGACGCAGTGATGGCCAAGATGAAATCGCTGCCCATCGATGACCCGTTCAGCATGAACGCACGCATCCGCGAAGACGGCCTGGTGGTGCGCGACATGATGCTGGCGCAAGTGAAGACCCCCGCGCAGTCCAAGGCCCCGTGGGACTACTACAACATCGTGCGCAGCATTCCCGGCGACACGCTGGCCTGGCCGCTGTCGGACAGCCAATGCCCGCAGGTCAAGCGATGACGCGGCCCAAGCCTGACGCCGGGGCTGCCCCGCGCGCGCAGCCCCGGGCCGATGCCGTCACGCTGGCCGACTTCGGCAGCTTCTACGCGGGCGGCAGGCCGGTGCGCGTGGCCGGGCTGCCGCAGCGCGAGATTGCTTTCACAAAAAGCGCGTCGCTAGCGTATGACCCGAATGGCCTGTACCACTTCGAGCAGGCGTATGTGCAGTACTTCATCCCGGCGCGCTTGGCGCATCCGCTGCCCATCGTGCTGCTGCACGGCGGCGGCATGACGGGCGCGATGTGGGAACAGACGCCGGACGGTCGCGCGGGCTGGATGCAGCACTTTCTGCGCCAGGGCCACGCGGTGTATGTGGTGGACAACGTCGAACGCGGCCGCGCCGGCTGGGCGCCGTTTGAGCAGGTGTGGCCCGAGGCGCCCATCATGCGTACCGCCGAAGAAAGCTGGTCGTTGTTCCGTCTGGGCCGCGCCGAGGATTTCGGGATGCGCCGTCCCTTCGCGGGGCAGCGCTTTCCGGTGGGTGCGTTCGACGATTTCATCCGGCACGCGGTGCCGCGCTGGCTGAGCAACAACGAGGCGGCGTTGCACGGTTTCTGCGCGGCGCTGGATCGCATCGGACCCTGCGTGGTCGTGGCGCACAGCCATGGCGGCGAGGTCGCTTACCGGGCGCTTCATGCGCGGCCCGATCTGGTGCGTGGTGTGATCGGCATCGAACCGTCGGGCTACTCCGCCGACGTCACGACCGCCGCCGTGGCGAACAAGCCGTTCCTGTTCGTCTATGGCGACTATCTGGACGCCACGCCGCTATGGCAACGCCTGTGCGCAAGCGCGCGGGACTATGCAGAATCGTTGGCACGCCACGGCGCCCGGGTGGACACGTGGCGGCTGGCCGACATGGGTATCGCCGGCAATTCGCACATGCCAATGATGGACGACAACAGCGACGACATCGCCGCCCGCATCGGCGCGTGGATCCGCGGCGCGGTAGCGGACGACTAAGCGGGCGCCTAAGCTGGGGTGACTATGCCGGGGGACTACGCGCGCCGCCACGCCTGGCGCGGCGGCGTCACATAAGCCGGCGGCGCTATGCGCTGACCGCCGCCGCCTTTTCCAGCGCCTGGGTCAGGTCCGCGATGATGTCCTCGGGCGCTTCCAGGCCGATGTGCAAGCGCACCACCGCGTTCACGCCTTCGCCCCAATAGCGGTGCTTGGACAAATCCTTGGGCGACACCAGCTGCACCAGACTTTCGTAGCCGCCCCACGAAAAGCCGATGCCGAACAACGTCAGGGCATCCACGAACACGCGCGCGGCGGCGGGCGACAGGCGCAACTCAACCGACAGCATGCCGTTGGACCCGGAGCAATCGCGCTGCCACAGCGCGTGGCCGGGATCTTCGGGCAACGCCGGGTGGAAAAGGCGCACGGTTTCGGGGCGACTCTTGAAGAATTCGCACACCTGCAAGGCATGGCGCGCGTGCTGCGCCATGCGGATCGGCATCGTGCGCACGCCGCGCAGCGCCAGCCAGGCGTCGTCGGCGCTGATGGAATAACCCATCGCGTACTGCGTGCGGTTCAGCTTTTTGGCAATGCCTTCGTCGTTGGTCACCACCGCGCCCAGCATCAGGTCCGAGTGCCCGCCCACGTACTTCGTGCCGGCAATGATCGACACCTGCGCCCCCAGCGTCAACGGACGGTAGATGTAGCCCGAGCCCCAGGTGTTATCGGTGGCCAGCACCAACCCGTGGCGCTTGGCGAAGGCGGCCATGGCGCCCATGTCCAGCATTTCAAACAGCAGCGAGCCGGGCGATTCCACGTACAGCAGCTTCGTGTTGGGCTGCACCAGCGCGTCCAGGTCGTCGTCGGCCGCGAAGTAGGTGATGTCGATGTTCATGCGCTTGAGCACGGCGTCGTCCAGTTCCCGCATCGGGCCGTAGACGCAATCGGAGATCAGCGCGTGGTCGCCGGCCGAGCACAGCGCCATCATGACCATCGTCATCGCGGACAAGCCCGAGGGCGCCAGGTAGCAATGCGTGCCGCCTTCCAGCTGCGTAAAGACCTGTTCCAGCGCGGCGTGGGTGTCCATGCCCATGCGGCCATAGGTGGTGGCGCGACCGCCTTCGGCCTTGCTGCGCTGCGCCTGTTCCAGCGCGGCCAGGTTCTGGAACCGCACGGTGCTGGCGCGCATCGGCGGCAGCGGCACGGGCGCGGTACCGGTCTGGGGGTCGAACGGGGCGGTGCCCGCGTGCTGCAAAACCGTATCGATGTGTTTGGAGGTCATCTTCGAAGGAACGCTGGAGAAATGAACAGGGCCGGACTCGGGGCGAACAGGGTGAACCATATCAGGCGCGGCGGCGCCTGTCCCTAGGCCGTGACCCAACTGACCGTTTCGGGCAGGTCGGCGCGGCGCGTGCGGTAGCTGTTGGCCGGATGATCGGCGTCGGCATAGCCGAACGAGATGCCGCAGACCACGCGCCGGTCGGCGTTGATGCCCAGCACGTCGCGCAGTACCTCGGGGTACATCGCCAGCGACGCCTGGGCCACCGTGGCCACGCCGTTGGCCTGCGCCGCCAGCAGGAAGTTGGCGACGTAGCCGCCGCAATCCATCGCGCCGTATTCGCCCAGCGCCTCGTCGGTGGTGATGATGGCTACGTGCGGCGCATCGAACAGCTGGAAGTTGCGCAATTCTTGCTGGCGATAGGCGTCGCGATCACCGCGCGCCACGCCCACCGCGCCGTACAGCTGAAAGCCCGATTCGCGGCGGCGCGCCAGGTATTCGTTGCGGTATTCGCGGGGGAAGGGGAAGTCGGGGGTAAAGCCCGACGACGCATCGGCTTGTTGCGCCCGCGCCAGCAGCGCGGCGCGCAAGCGCTCGGTACCCGCGCCTTCGGTCACCGCGACCCGCCAGGGCTGGCAGTTGCACCATGACGCCGTGCGCTGGGCCAGCGTCAGGATGCGTTCGATGACGTCGCGCGGCACGGGCGCGGGCAGGAAGGCACGGCAGCTGTGCCGGGCCAGCAGCAGGGCGTGCAGCGCGGCGTCGGGGCCGGCTGCGGTGTCGAGGCCGGGGCCGGCGTGGGAGGCATGTCGGGCCGGGGCGGCTTGCGATGCTTCGGACGCTTGCGATGCTTCTGGCGCTTGCGATGCTTGCGATGCTTGCGATGCCTGCGCGGCGTTTGTCGTCATGGCGTGTCTCTCTCTGTCCTTGGGGTTCCGTGGCAGCGCTGAACTGCGGGGAATTTGCCCTTATGATGCCATTCTCCGGGCTACCCGGCGCCCACCTCCACCAGGCCACGTCCCATGCTGCCCTTCGACACCCTGATCGCTTTTTTCGGCATTGCCGTGCTGCTGGCGCTGACGCCCGGGCCGGACAATGTGTTCGTGCTGATGCAGTCCGCTATCTGGGGACGCAAGGCGGGCATGCTGGTGGTGCTGGGGCTGTGCACCGGTCTGCTGGGCCACACGGCCGCCGTCGCCCTCGGGCTTGCCGCCGTGTTCGCGGCCTCGCCCATGGCGTTCACGGCGCTTAAGCTGGCGGGTGCGGCGTACCTGACATACCTGGCCTGGCAGATCCTGCGCGCCCCCGTGGAATCGGAAGACGGCAAACGGCCCGAACCGCTCAAGCCCGGCGCGCTGTACCGGCGCGGCATCGTCATGAACCTGACCAACCCCAAGGTGCTGCTGTTCTTCTTCGCCTTCCTGCCGCAATTCACCACGCCCGCGCTGGGCCCGGTCGGCTTGCAGGTCATGCAGCTTGGCGCCGTGTTCATGGTGTCGACGTTGCTGGTGTTCGGCGCCATCGCGTTCTTTTCCGGCGCGTTCGGCGAACTGCTGCAACGCTCGGTCACGGCCAAGCGTTGGCTCAATCGCATCGCCGCCCTGGTGTTCGTGGGCCTTGCCGTCAGGCTGGCCACGGCGACACGCTGACGGGTCCGGTCATGAACCCGCCGCGCTTGTCGATCACGCAGCCGTGAACCGCACGATGCCGTCGTCGCCGGTGGCACGACGCAGCTTGCCCTCGAAATACAGCGCATGCAGGTGCGCCAGCGCTTCGCCCATGGCGAAGGTCAGCTGATGCAGGTCCAGCTTGCGCTTGAACAGCACCGGCAAGATGTCCGTCGTTGACTGCGGCTGCGCGGCGCATGCCTCAAGCACTTCGGCCAGACGATCGCGGTGGTGTTCGTGCTGCTGCGCAATGCGCTCGTGCAGGCCCTTGAACGGCCGCCCGTGCGAGGGCAGCACCAGCGCGTCGCGGGGCAGGCCGGCGTAGCCGTCCAGCGACCGCAGGTACAGCGGCAAGGGGTTGGCGTCGGGCTCGTAATCGAACACGCTGATGTTGGTGGAAATGCGCGGCAGCACCATGTCGCCCGAGATCAGCACGTTCAGGTCGGCGCTGTACAGCGAGGCGTGTTCCGGCGCGTGGCCGTAACCCACGATCACGCGCCAGTCGTGGTCACCGATGCGCACCTGATCGCCGTGCATGATGCGCGTGTAGCGGGCGGGCACCGCCGGCACCAGGTTGGGGTAGTAGTTGGCGCGCTGGCGGATCTGCTCTTGCGCGTCCAGGTCCGTCAGGCCATGGCGCGCAAAGTGTTCGACGGCGGATTGGCCGCCCGGGCCGCCGCCCGCTTCGTTGCGGCGCGACGACCACAACGAGGCCACCATGAAGTCCGTCATCGTCATCCACAGCCGCGCGTCCCAGCGTTCGCACAGCCAATGCGCCAGGCCGATGTGGTCGGGGTGCATATGCGTGACCAGGACGCGCAGCACGGGCAGGCCTTCAAGTTCGTTCTTGAAGACGTCTTCCCACAAGGCCTTGACCTCGTCGCGCGAGATGCCACAGTCAACGATGGTCCAGCCGTCCTGGCCGTCGATGCGGTCGCGCAGCAGCCAGAGGTTGATATGATCCAGCGCGAACGGCAGCGGCATCCGGATCCACTTGACGCCTTCCGCCACCACATGGGCCCGGCCGGCTTCGGGCTGGAAGTCCGCCCAGGGGTACTGCAATTTCTGTTCGTTGGGGTTCATTGCCTCTTGCTCCACGCTTGACGTTGACGTCAAGTCATCATAATTTACGTTTACGTAAACTGCCACACGCCGCATGCCCTCGTCAACCTGGACCATCTCTGAGCTCGCCCGCGAGTTCGACGTCACGCCCCGCACGATCCGCTTCTATGAAGACCAGGGTATCGTCAGCCCGGCGCGCGAGGGCCGCAACCGCATCTTTGGCCCGCGCGACCGCACGCGCCTGAAACTGGCGCTACGGGGCAAACGCCTGGGCCTGCAGCTGTCTGAAATCCTGACGCTGATCGACATGTACGACGGCCCCGGCGATACCGAAGTGCAATTGCGCCAGTACCTCAGCGTACTGGAGCAGCACCGCGACACGCTGGAACAACAGCGCCGCGACATCGAAGACACCTTGCAGGAAATTGCGCAGCAGGAACGCGAATGCCGCGCGCTGCTGGCGCAAAAACCCTGAAGGCGCGCACGTGGCGGCCCTGCAAACCCTTGCGCTGTTCGTCCTGACGGCGCTGGCCGAAATCATCGGCTGCTACCTTCCATACCTGTGGTTGCGCAAGGGCCATTCCATCTGGCTGCTTGCCCCGGCCGCGGCCAGCCTGGCGCTTTTCGCGTGGCTGCTGACGCTGCACCCCGCCGCCTCCGGCCGCGTCTACGCCGCTTACGGCGGCGTGTACATCGGCATGGCGTTGATGTGGTTGTGGGCGGTTGACGGCGTGCGGCCCAGCGCAAGCGACTGGCTGGGCGTGGGCCTGTGCCTGGCGGGCATGCTTGTGATCATGTTCGGACCCCGCCCGACCTGACGCGGCCCTACCTACTCGGCCCGACCTGCACAGCCCGACCTCCCCCCGTCGGCGCCTCAGAAAGTTCCGATCAAAAATAAGACTTATCCAATATCTTTGCGTCCGACAGGAAGGCAAGATCGGCAATCGCCATCCCCGCTGCATCGCGGCCGTGATTGCCCGAAGCCCTTGCGCGCCTTCCTTCGGCTTTGCTTCTGTCTTGCCGGGTTCTTGCGGCGGCGCACGGTGGTCAATGGCGGTGTCTCTGGCAACAGGATTCCTCATGCACACGAAGCCCCAACACCCCATCCTCGACCGCCAACCGCAATTGCGCATCGCCGCCGACGCGGCCGGCTTTGAATGCCTGGATACGCATTGGCGGGGCTTGTCGGCGATGTACCGTTTCCAATGCAACGCAGGGCACCAATTCCAGCGCACGCTGCAAACTTTCGGCCGCGCGCTGCAAGTCAAATGCCCGTTATGCGCGGCCGAGGCCAACTTCACACGCTTGGGCGAACTGGCGCAGAAGAACGGGGTCACCTGCCTGGAGCCGCACTGGCTGGGCTGGGATGTACCGCATCGCTTTCAATGCGACGCCGGCCACGCCTGGAACCGCAAGGGCAACAAGGCGCTGCAACGTATCGGTTGCGCCGTGTGTGGGCGCGACGCGGGCTACCGGCGTCGGCGCGACGACCTGCTGGTGCGTATCCAGAAGACCGCCATCGCGCGCGGCGGGCAGTGCCTGGATACCGCCAGCCCGCGCGGGCAAAAGAGCTTTCAGTTCCGCTGCGGCGCGGGGCACGAATGGGAAGCGGCGGGTGCGGATGTGCTGCGTCGAACCTGGTGCCCGGAATGCGCGCGCCTGCGCAAGGTCGAAGGCTATCGGCATCCCGACGGCCTGGCCCGCCTGCAACGCAAGGCCAAAGAGCGCGGCGGCCTGTGCCTGTCGGACGCGTATCGCGGGCTGGGCGTGCGGTATCGATTCCGCTGCGCCGACGGCCACGAATGGCTGACCACCGGCGGCAAGATTCTGCTGGGCAGTTGGTGCGGCGTTTGCGCCAACTTGAACAAGCGGCTGGGCATCGAGGCCGCGCATCAGGCGGCCCGCGATCGCGGTGGCGAATGCCTGACGTCCGTGTACTTGAACACCACCCGAAAAATGCACTGGCTGTGTCATCGCGGTCACGATTGGCATGCGCCGTTCGCGTCGATTCGCGCGGGCCATTGGTGCGCGCAGTGCGCCCACATGGCCCGCATCACCAATGCCAAATCGTTGGCCGCCATGCGTTATCGGGTCATGGGGCTGCCGGTGGATGACCGCGGGCTTCCCCACAAGCCCAGGCTTAATCGGCCTTGATATTGCCTTCTTTGATCAGGCGGGCGTTGTTGGTGAATTCCGCCTGCACCTGCTTGGCAAACGCCTCGCCGGTCGCGGTGCCCGGTTGCAGATACGACTTGGCCAGCAGGTCCTGGAAATCAGCGCTGGCCACCGCGCGCGTCAGCGCCGCCAGCAGCGGCTGGGACACGGTGGGCGGCAAGTTGGCGGGCGCAAACACGCCGAAGTTCGAGTAGTACTGCGCCTGCGGCAACTTCAGTTCGGCCATCGTCGGCACATCGGGCCATGCGGCCAGGCGTTGCGGCGCCATCACCGCCAGCGGCTTTAACGCGCCGTTAGCCACGTGCGGCAGCACCACGTCGCTATTGACCACCAGCAATTCCACCACGCCGCCCAGCCCGTCGGTCAGCGCCTGACTGTTGCCCCGATAGGGCACGTGCAGCATCTGCGTGCCGGTCTGCCTGGTGACGGCGGCCATGCCGATATGCGCCACGGTGCCCTGGCCCGGCGTGCCGTAACGCACGCCTTCCGGATGCGACTTGGCGTAGTCGATCAAGCCCGCAAAGTCCTTGACCGGCAGGGCCTTGGTGGCAACGATGGCCACCGGCGCGACGGCCACGCTGGCCACCGGCGTCAGGTCCTTCATCGGGTCGTAGTTGGTCTTGGCCAGATGCGGGAAGATCGTCAGCGGGCTGGTCGACGCCAGCAGCAGCGTCGTGCCGTCCGGCTGCGAACGCGCGACGAAGTCTGTGCCCACCGATGCACCCGCGCCCGGCTTGTTTTCAACGATGACGGTAACGTTGGCTTCCTTGCGCAGCACGTCGCCCAAACGGCGGCCGATGGCGTCCGCGCTACCGCCCGCCGTGTACGGCACCACCAGCGTGATGGGTTTGGCGGGCCAGCCTTGGGCCATGGCGCCGCTTGCCACGATTGCCAGGGCCGCCCCCGCGGCCTTGATCAGCAAAGTCTTCTTTTTCATATTGTCCTGGTGATGTTGCGTAGCACTGCGTGAGGTAAAGCGTCGGGCGAACAGGCCCGTCAGGCCGTCAGATAGCGTTGCGCCAGGCGAACCCAGTACGACGCGCCCGCCGGAATCAACGAATCATTGAAGTCATAGCTGGCGTTGTGCAACATGCACGGACCCAGCCCGTGGCCGGCCATGCGGTGTTCGCCATCGCCGTTGCCCAGGAAGACATAGCAGCCCGGCTTTTCCTGCAACAGGAACGCGAAGTCTTCCGATGCCATGGCGGGTTCGATCGTCAGCGCGCGTTCGTCGCCGACCACATCGCGCATGACCTGCATGCAGAATTCCGTTTCGGCCACGGTGTTGACCAGCGCCGGGTAGCGGCGTTCGAAGAACACGTCGGCCTCGCAGCCGTGCGCGGCGGCAATGTTGCCGGCTATTTCGTTCATGCGGCGTTCGATCAGGTCGACGACCTCGGTGCGATACGCCCGCACCGAGCCGCCCAGCCACGCCGTGTTCGGAATGACGTTGATGACGCTGCCGCCTGCCTGCACCTGCGTGATCGACAGCACCGCCGCGTCCAGCGGACGCTTGCTGCGGGTCAGGATGGTTTGCAGCGACTGGCCGATGGCGAACAGGGCGGGCACCGGGTCGTTGCAATCCTGCGGCGCGGCGGCGTGGCCGCCCTTGCCCTTGACGGTGATCTTGAAGCCATTGGCCGCCGCCATCATCGGGCCGGCGCATACGCCGAACGCACCGGCCGGCAGGCCCGGCCAGTTGTGCATGCCAAATACGGCTTCACAGGGAAAGCGCGTGAACAGGCCGTCCTGGATCATGGCGCGGCCGCCGGCGCCGCCTTCCTCGGCAGGCTGGAAACACAGGTAGACGGTGCCATCAAAGCCGCCGGCCGTCTGCAAGTGCCGCGCCGCCGCCAGCAGCATGGCGGTGTGGCCGTCGTGGCCGCAACCGTGCATCTTGCCGTCATGGCGCGAGCGGTGTTCAAACTGGTTTTCTTCCTGCATGGGCAGGGCGTCCATGTCGGCGCGCAACATGATGGCCCGGTCCGACGTGCCACGCTTGATCACGCCCACCACACCGGTCTTGGCGATGCCCGTATGCGTCTCGATGCCCCAGCCGCGCAGCGTGTCCGCCACCACTTTGGCGGTTCGGTGCTCTTCGTAGCACAGCTCCGGGTGCATATGGATATCGCGCCGCAGCGCCACAATTTCGTCCAGATTGGATAGTTCAAGCACGGCACACTCCGCTTCGGTCAGGCAAATTCGGGGGACAGGCAGGCATAGTAAACAGCGTTCTTCCCCATGAAAGCGGCAATTTCCTAGGGATAACCCGACTCCAATTTACGTTTACGTAAACGTAATATTTGCGGTGCATCATTGCGCGGCGACACCGGATCGGCGCATGATGAGCCACACGATGGCGGCACGGCGCTGGCCACAGGCGCCCATAAGAATGTAAGTACCCACTATCACGGAGACACCGATGAACCTTCCCGGCCTGAACTTCGACCTGGGCGAAGACCTGGACATGCTGCGCGACGCCGTGCGCAATTTTGCGCAGGCCGAGATCGCTCCGCGCGCTGCCGAGGTGGATCGCAGCGACCAGTTCCCGATGGACCTTTGGCGCAAATTCGGTGAGCTTGGCGTGCTGGGCATGACGGCCGACGAAGAATACGGCGGCGCCAACATGGGCTACCTGGCCCATATGGTGGTGATGGAAGAGATCTCGCGCGCCAGCGCCTCGGTCGGCCTGTCGTACGGCGCGCACTCGAACCTGTGCGTGAACCAGATCAACCGCAACGGCACGACCGCGCAAAAGGCCAAGTACCTGCCCAAGCTGATCTCCGGCGAACACGTGGGCGCCTTGGCCATGAGCGAACCGGGCGCCGGCTCGGACGTGGTCAGCATGAAACTGCGCGCCGACAAGAAGGGCGACCGCTACGTGCTGAACGGCACCAAGATGTGGATCACCAACGGCCCCGACGCCGACACGCTGGTGGTCTACGCCAAGACCAACCCCGAGGCCCACCAGCGCGGCATCACCGCCTTCCTGGTCGAAAAAGGCTTCAAGGGCTTCTCGGTGGCGCAAAAGCTGGACAAGCTGGGCATGCGCGGCAGCCACACGGGTGAACTCGTGTTCCAGGACTGCGAAATCCCCGAAGAAAACGTGCTGGGCCAGGTCAACGGCGGCGTCAAGGTGCTGATGAGCGGGCTGGACTACGAACGCGCCGTCTTGTCCGGCGGCCCGCTGGGCATCATGCAGGCCGTGATGGACGTGGTGGTGCCCTACATCCATGACCGCAAGCAGTTTGGCCAGGCCATCGGCGAATTCCAGCTGATCCAGGGCAAGGTCGCCGACCTGTACACCACGCTGCAAGCCAGCCGCGCCTTCTGCTACCAGGTCGGCAAGAACCTGGACAAACTGGGCGCCGAACACGTGCGCCAGGTGCGCAAGGACTGCGCCGCATTGATCCTGTACACGGCCGAGAAGGCCACGTGGATGGCGGGCGAAGGCGTGCAGATCCTGGGCGGCAACGGCTACATCAACGAATACCCGGTGGGGCGCCTGTGGCGCGACGCCAAGCTGTATGAAATTGGCGCGGGCACCAGCGAAATCCGCCGCATGCTGATCGGCCGCGAACTGTTCAACGAAACCGCCTGACACGCCGGCCGAGCGCCCCACCATGATCCGCATGTCCGATGTCCAGCATATCGAGCAGGCCCCCGCCCCGGGGCCCTCGGCGCTGGACGTGGCGCGGATCATCCTGGCCGGGTTTGACCGCCACTACGCGCTGTTTCGCTACAGCGCACAGCGGGCCAAGGCGCTGTTCGAATCGGGCGACTGGCACGGCATCCAGCACCTGTCGCGCGAACGCATCGAGTACTACGACATGCGTGTGCGCGAATGCGCCACGCAGCTGGAAGCGGTGCTGCGCGGCCGCCCGGAAGGCGCGCTGGACGACATCCCCGGCCACAACGGCAACGCCAACGGCAACGCCAACGGCAACGGCGTGGCCGTACCCGCCCTGACCGGCGCCCAGACCGCCTACTGGCAACAGATCAAGCAGGAATTCGTGGGCCTGCTGGGCGAGCACAAGCAGCCGGAATGCGCCGAGACCTTCTTCAATTCAGTCTCGTGCCGCCTGTTGCACCGCGACTATTTTCACAACGATTTCCTGTTCGTTCGGCCCGCCGTTGCAACCGACTACCTGGACAGCAGCACCCCGTCGTACCGGGTGTATTACCCGGCAACCGACGGCCTGGAAAAAAGCCTGATCCGCATGGTGGCCGACTTCGGCCTGGCGCTGCCTTTCGAAGACCTGCCGCGCGATACGCGCATGCTGGCGCGCGCCGCCGTCGCGCAATTGCGCACGCTGCTGCCGCGCCACGTGGGCCGGCGCATCGCCAGCGATTGCCAGATCCATGCGCTGGGCTCGCTGTTCTTTCGCAACAAGGGCGCCTACATTGTCGGCCGCCTGATCAACCAGACTACCGTCTACCCCTTTGCCGTGGCGCTGACGCGCAACCCGGCGGGCCAGGTCACGCTGGACGCGCTGCTGCTGGGCGCCGACGACCTGAGCACGCTGTTCAGCTTCACACGCGCCTATTTCCTGGTCGACATGGAAACGCCGGCCGCCGTGGTGAATTTCCTGGCCAGCCTGTTGCCGCGCAAGCCCAAGGCCGAGCTCTACACCATGATCGGCCTGCAAAAGCAGGGCAAGACGCTGTTCTACCGCGACTTCCTGCATCACCTGGCCCATTCGCGCGACGCCTTCGACATTGCGCCCGGCATCAAGGGCATGGTGATGTGCGTGTTCACGCTGCCGTCCTACCCCTATGTGTTCAAGCTCATCAAGGACCGCATCGACAAAGACGGCATGGACCACGCCACCGTGCGGCGCAAGTACCAGATGGTCAAGCTGCATGACCGCGTGGGCCGCATGGCCGATACCTGGGAGTATTCGCAGGTGGCGTTGCCGCGCAGCCGCTTCGCGCCCGCCTTGCTGGACGAACTGCGCCGCCTGGTGCCCAGCCTGATCGAAGAAACGGCCGACACGGTGGTCATCCGCCACGTCTACATCGAACGGCGGATGACGCCGCTCAATATCTATCTGCGCCAGGCCTCCGACGCCTTGCTGGACCCCGCCGTGCGTGAATACGGCGACGCCATCCGCCAGTTGGCCGCCGCCAATATCTTCCCCGGCGACATGCTTTACAAGAACTTCGGCGTGACGCGCCTGGGCCGCGTCGTCTTTTATGACTACGACGAAATCCAGCGCATGACCGAGATGAATTTCCGGCGCATTCCGCCGGCTCCCAACGAAGAAGCGGAAATGGCGTCCGAACCCTGGTACGCCATCGGACCGAACGACGTATTTCCCGAAGAATTCGGCCGCTTCCTGCTGGGCGACGCGCGCGTGCGCGGCGCCTTCATGCGTCACCATGCCGACCTGCTGGAACCGGACTGGTGGCAAGCCTGCCGCGCCCAAGTGGCGCAGGGCCGTATTGAAGAATTTTTCCCTTACGATACGGACAGACGCCTGCGTCCGGCACGCCTTTCTGGCGACCGCGCAGCGCCGACACCCAGACGCTGTCCCGACCCCCACAGGAGTTAGTCATGTCAGATCCCATCGTTATCGTTTCCATCGCCCGCACCCCCATGGGCGGCATGCTGGGCAGCCTGTCCGGCCTGGCCGCGCATGAGCTGGGTTCGGTGGCCATCAAGGCCGCCATCGAACGCGCCGGCATCAAGCCGGACCAGGTCGACGAAGTCATCATGGGCAACGTGCTGCAAGCCGGCCAGGGCCAGGCGCCCGCACGCCAGGCGGCGCTGGGTGCCGGCCTGCCGCTGGGCGTGGCATGCACCACGATCCACAAGGTGTGCGGTTCAGGCCTGAAGGCAGCCATGTTCGGCCACGACCTGCTGGCTGCCGGCAGCGCGCAGGTGGTGGTGGCGGGTGGCCAGGAAAGCATGAGCAACGCGCCGTACTTGCTGCTCAAGGCACGCCAGGGCTACCGCTTCGGCCACAACACCGTGTATGACCACATGGCGCTGGACGGCCTGGAAGATGCCTACGACAAGGGCAAGGCCATGGGCGTGTTCGCCGAAGACTGCGCCGCGAAGTACGAATTCACGCGTGAACAGCAGGATGCTTTCTCGCTGGAATCGCTGCGCCGCGCCCGAGCCGCCACCGAAGACGGCAGCTTCAAGTGGGAAATCGCGCCCGTTACCGTTGCGGGCCGCAAGGGCGACACGGTGATCGACACCGACGAAGCCCCCACCAAGGCCATGCCGGAAAAGATCCCCACGCTCAAGCCCGCCTTCAAGAAAGACGGCACCATCACCGCCGCCAACTCGTCGTCGATTTCCGACGGCGCCGCCGCGATGGTGCTGATGCGCGCGTCTACCGCCGAAAAACTCGGCGTCAAGCCGCTGGCCCGCATCGTCGGCCACAGCCAGCATTCGCAAGAGCCGGGCTGGTTCACCACCGCGCCGGTTGGCGCGCTGAAAAACCTGTTCGCCAAGACCGGCTGGAAGGCCGAGGACGTGGACCTGTACGAAATCAACGAAGCCTTCGCGGTGGTCACCATGGCCGCCATGAACGACTTCAAGCTGCCGCACGACAAGGTCAACGTGCATGGCGGCGCCACCGCCCTGGGCCACCCCATCGGGGCATCGGGCGCGCGCCTGATGGCCACGCTGGTCGGCGCATTGCGCAAGACCGGCGGCAAGCGCGGCGTTGCCACGCTGTGCATCGGCGGCGGTGAAGCCGTGGCGATGGCTATCGAAATGGTCTAAATCACGGCCTGAATCACGACCAGGGAGACGGAATCATCTCCGTCTCCCGATTGGTTTTTCGCCGCGCCTTTCTTGTATGTCTTCCGGACGCGACCACGAGTCGCGGGTCATGCCGGGAAAGGCGCAACGAAAACCCATTCGACAAGAATGCCCGGCCCACCGGGAAGCAGAGACAAACCGCTCGACCAGAGCGCCTTCAAATTCCAATCACGCAGGACGGGTGGAACCCCATGCCCATCATCGAATCCCGCATCAATCCGCGGTCGCAGGACTACACCGATAACGCGCGCGCCATGCAGGCGCAGCTGGATGATCTGAATCAGAAACTGGCGCAGACCGCGCTGGGCGGCAGTGAAGCCGCGCGCGCCAAGCACGTGGCGCGCGGCAAGCTGCTGCCACGCGACCGCGTCGAAAACCTGATCGATCCGGGTACCCCGTTCCTGGAACTGTCGCCCATGGCGGCGCACGGCATGTACGACGGCGACGCGCCCGGCGCGGGCGTCATCACCGGCATCGGGCGTGTGTCGGGCACCGAATGCGTCATCGTCTGCAACGACGCCACCGTCAAAGGCGGCACGTACTACCCGATGACCGTCAAGAAGCACCTGCGTGCACAGGAAATCGCGGCGCAAAACCATCTGCCCTGCGTCTACCTGGTGGATTCGGGCGGCGCCAACCTGCCGCAGCAAGACGAAGTGTTCCCCGACCGCGAACACTTCGGCCGCATCTTCTACAACCAGGCGCAGATGTCCGCGCAGGGCATTTCGCAGATCGCCGTGGTGATGGGCTCGTGCACCGCCGGCGGCGCCTACGTGCCCGCCATGAGCGATGAATCCATCATCGTGAAGAACCAGGGCACCATCTTCCTGGGCGGCCCGCCGCTGGTAAAGGCGGCCACGGGCGAAGAAGTCAGCGCCGAGGACCTGGGCGGCGGCGACGTGCACACGCGCCTGTCCGGCGTGGTGGACCACCTGGCCGCCAACGACATGCACGCGCTGCAATTGGCGCGCAACGCCGTCGCGCGGCTCAATCGCAAGAAGCCCGCGCAACTGGCCACCATCGCGCCGCGCGAACCGCGCTACGACCCCAGCGAACTGAACGGCATCATTCCCGCCGACACGCGCAAGCCCTATGACGTGCGCGAAGTCATCGCGCGCATCGTGGACGGCTCGGAGTTCGATGAATTCAAGGCGCGCTTCGGCCCCACGCTGGTGACCGGCTTTGCGCATATCCAGGGCATGCCCGTGGGCATCGTCGCCAACAACGGCATCCTGTTTTCAGAGTCGGCGCAAAAGGGCGCGCACTTTATCGAACTGTGCGCGCAGCGCAAGATTCCGCTGGTGTTCCTGCAGAACATCACCGGCTTCATGGTCGGCCGCAAGTACGAAAATGAAGGCATCGCGCGCCACGGCGCCAAGATGGTGACGGCGGTGGCCACCGCCGCCGTGCCCAAGTTCACCGTGCTGATCGGCGGCTCGTTCGGCGCCGGCAACTACGGCATGTGCGGCCGCGCCTATTCCCCGCGCATGCTGTTCATGTGGCCCAACGCGCGCATCTCGGTCATGGGTGGCGAGCAGGCCGCCAGCGTGCTGGCCACCGTCAAGCGCGACGGCATCGAAGCGCGCGGCGGCCAGTGGTCCGCCGACGAAGAAGCCGCGTTCAAGGCGCCCATCCGCGAACAGTACGAACACGAAGGCCATCCGTACTACGCCACCGCGCGGCTGTGGGACGACGGCATCATCGCGCCCGCCGACACGCGCCGCGTGCTGGGGCTGGCGCTGTCGGCCGCGCTGAACGCGCCCATCGAAGACACGCGTTTCGGCGTCTTCCGCATGTAGGGCGTCGGCCCCATCGCGCCCCTTACCGCAGCGCTTGCAGTTCAAGAAGAATTACAGCCAGGATGACATTCATGTTCGACACTTTGCTGATTGCCAATCGCGGCGAGATCGCCTGCCGCGTCGCCGCCACTGCCCGCCGCATGGGCATCCGCACCGTCGCCGTCTATTCAGACGCGGACGCCAACGCGCGCCACGTGGCCGCTTGCGATCAAGCCGTGTACATCGGCGGATCGGAACCGCGCGCCAGCTATCTGCGCGCCGACGCCATCCTGCAAGCCGCGCGCGACACCGGCGCGGGCGCCATCCACCCGGGGTATGGCTTCTTGTCGGAAAACGAAGCGTTCGCGCAAGCCGCTCAACAGGCCGGCATCGCGTTCGTGGGCCCGCCAGCATCCGCCATTGCCGCTATGGGCAGCAAATCAGCCGCCAAATCGCTGATGGAAAAAGCCGGCGTGCCGCTGGTGCCCGGCTATCACGGCGACAACCAGGACCCGCAATTCCTGAAGACGCAGGCGGACGGCATCGGCTACCCCGTGCTGATCAAGGCCAGCGCGGGCGGCGGCGGCAAGGGCATGCGCGTCGTGGAATCTTCCGGTGCATTCCTGGACGCGCTGGCCTCGTGCCAACGCGAAGCGGCATCCAGCTTTGGCGATGACCGCGTGCTGATCGAACGCTATCTGCAAAAGCCGCGCCACATTGAAATCCAGGTGTTCGCGGACACGCAGGGCAATTGCGTCTACCTGTTTGAACGCGATTGCTCGGTGCAGCGCCGCCACCAGAAAGTCATTGAAGAAGCCCCCGCCCCCGGCATGACCGAAGAGCGCCGCCGCGCCATGGGCGAAGCCGCCGTGGCCGCCGCGCGCGCCGTGGGCTATGTGGGCGCGGGCACGGTGGAATTCATTGCCGAGCCCGACGGCCGCTTTTACTTCATGGAAATGAACACGCGGCTGCAAGTCGAACACCCGGTCACGGAAATGATCACCGGCCACGACCTGGTGGAATGGCAGCTGCGCGTGGCCGCCGGCCAGCCGCTGCCGGCGCGCCAGGAAGACCTGCGCATCAACGGCCATGCCATCGAGGCCCGCATCTACGCCGAGAACCCTGAAAAGGGCTTCCTGCCGTCGATCGGCACCCTGGCCTACCTGGGCCTGCCGCCGCACACCGCGTTCGCCAACGCCGACATCCGCGTCGATGGTGGCGTGCGCACGGGCGACACGATCACGCCGTTCTATGACCCCATGATCGCCAAGCTGATCGTGCATGGCGCCGACCGCGACCAGGCCCGCCAGCGCATGTTGCAGGCGTTGGCGCAAACGCAGGCCGTGGGCGTGCAGACCAACGTGGCCTTCCTGTCGCGGCTGATGAAAGACACCGCGTTTGCCGCGGCCGACCTGGACACCGGCCTGATCGAACGCCAGCGCGCCACGCTGCTGCCCGAACCGCAGCCCGCCGACGCCGCCACGCTGGCGCTGGCATCGGCCGCCGTGCTGGTGCGCCAGGGCCTGGCCCAGCCGAACGCAACGTCTGCCGGCAAAGGCCCCGCCGACCCTTGGGACGCACGCGACGGCTGGCGCTTGGGCGGCCAGTATCAGCGCCACCTGCAATGGGTGGACAACGGCGAGACGCGCCGCGTCACCGTTGCGCGCCAAGGCGGCGCGTGGACGCTGGACACCGGCGCGGGTCCGCAGCCGTTCCTGTGGCGCGCGCATGCCAGCGCGAATCCCAACCTGGCCTACGGCCTGCGCATTACGCTGGCCGGCCATGAAAACGCCGGCACCGTCGTGCTGCACGCCGACCGCGCCCACGTCTTTGGCGACAGCGGCGTACACGTGCTGGAACTGTACGACCCGCTGGCGCACGCGCAGGACACGCAGGGCGAGCATGCCGGCGGCCTGACCGCGCCGATGCCGGGCAAGATCATCTCGATCTCGGTCAAGGCGGGCGACACGGTCGAAAAGGGCCAACCGCTTCTGGTGATGGAAGCCATGAAAATGGAGCACACCATTTCCGCGCCGGGCGACGGGAAGGTCGAAGAGGTGTTCTACGGCGTGGGCGACCAGGTCACCGAAGGCGCCGAGCTGGTGTCGATCGGGGCGTAAGCGAGAATCGCCGCACACGGTCGCGGAGGGGTGGCGCGGAGGGGTGGCGCGGAGGGGTGGCGCGGAGGGGTGGCGCGGGTTGGTGGCGCGGGTTGGTGGCGCGGGTTGGTGGCACGGGTTGGCGGCGCCCTCGGCGGCATGGCCTGCGCGGCGCGCTCTGCCGTCTTGACCGCTGCGCATTGCCCCGCCGGCTGTGTCGCTTTAGTTTCGCGTCAGCCGGCTGTCACTAGAATGTGCCTTCCGGCGCCGCCCGCGCGCCTGCCGCGCACGCTCTCATGCCCGCCCCCGATTCCCCCAGTCCGCTTACCCGCCCACCTTTCCTGCACTTCCTGTTCGCCCGCGTCAGCGCGTCACTGGCCTTCCAGATCGTCTCGGTAGCGGTCGGCTGGCAGATCTACGCGCTGTCCGGCAGCGCCATGGACCTGGGCTTGATCGGCCTGGCCCAATTCCTGCCCATGGCCGCGCTGACACTGGTGGTGGGCCACGTGGCCGACCGCTACGACCGCCGCAAGATCGTCGCCGCGTGCATGGCGATGGAAACGCTGGCGACGCTGGTGCTGGCCATTGCCGCGCTGCATGGCGTGGGCGGCAAGACGCTGATCTACGCCACCATCATCATCATGAGTTCGGCGCGCGCGTTCGAAGCGCCCACCTTGTCCACGCTCATCCCCGCCGTGGTGCCGCGCGCATGGCTGCCGCGCGCCACGGCACTGTCATCATCGGGCGGGCAGATCGCCCAGATCGCCGGACCCGCGCTGGGCGGCATCGGCTACAGCCTGGGCGCCGGCTGGATCTATTGCGTGGCAGCCGCGTTGTACCTGACGGCATTCGCGTCCATTGCCACCCTGGTCATCGAACGCGCGCCGCCGCGCAAAGAACCCACAACCTGGCGCACGCTGTTCGCGGGCATCACCTTCATCTTCCAACGCCGGCTGCTGCTGGGCACCTTGTCGCTGGATCTATTCGCGGTGCTGCTGGGCGGCGCCACGGCCTTGCTGCCGCTGTTCGCCAAAGACATCCTTAATGCCGGGCCATGGGCCTTGGGCGCCTTGCGTGCGGCGCCCGCGTGCGGCGCGGCCTTGATGTCGTTGACGCTGGCGCGCTTAAGCCTGGGCGACAACGTCGGGCGGCTGCTGTTCGGTTCGCTGATCGTGTTCGGGTTGGCGACGACCGTATTTGGTTTGTCCACGTCAATTCCGTTGTCCGTGGCGGCCCTGGTCGTGCTGGGCGCGGCCGACGCGGTCAGTGTCGTGGTGCGGTCCTCGCTGGTGCAGCTGAACACGCCCGACCACATGCTGGGCCGTGTCAGCGCGGTGAACACCTTGTTTATCGGCGCGTCGAACCAGCTGGGCGAATTTGAATCCGGTTTGACGGCCGAGCTGTTCGGCGCGGTGCCGGCCGTGGTGCTGGGTGGCATGGGCACGATTGCGGTCGCCGGGCTGTGGATGCGGTGGTTTCCGGAATTGCGAAGGCTGAAGACCCTGCACGGCCACGAGTCGGCACAGACCTGAGGGCGGGGCGCGGCGAAAGAGTAGACTGACCGCCTCTTTCCTTTGTTGTGAGTCCATTCTCCATGCTAGTCAAAGCCCTGCGTGTCGGCCTGGGTCAACTGATCGTCATTGGCGACGCGCTGACTCGTCCGCGCCCGCAACAGCGATCGGCCCAAGGCCAGGCCAGCGTCAACGCGGAAGCCGCCGCGCTGTCGCTCTACCAATTCAAGGCCTGCCCGTTCTGCGTGAAAACGCGTCGGGCCATGCACCGCCTGAACGTGCCCGTAACGCTGCACGACGCCAAGAACGACCCCCAGGCGCGTGAACAGCTGCTGGCCGGCGGCGGCAAGATCAAGGTGCCTTGCCTGCGTATCGACGAGGCCGCCGGCACGCGCTGGATGTATGAATCCAGCGAGATCATTGCGTATCTGGACCAGCGTTTCGCCAACGTGGCCTGAGCAGTCCGCGCCTGATATTCCCTAGCCCTCGCGCGCTGTCGGCATGGCACTTGCTGCGCCAACGACTCGGCGGGCGCGGCCCCGGCCCGCCGCGTGTCGCTCGCACGGGGCCCCGCACAGGGAGCAATCATGGCAACTCTTAACGACATGACCATCGCGATTCTGGCCGTGGATGGTTTCGAACAGGTAGAACTGACCGGTCCGCGCGACCGTCTGCAAGCGGAAGGCGCCCGCACCGTGTTGATATCGGCGCGCAGCGAGCCGATTCAAGGCATGCATCACGACAAACCCGGCGACCGCTTTCCCGTGGACCTGACGTTCACGCAGGCCGAAGCGGAACCCTCGGTATTCGACGGGCTGCTGTTGCCCGGCGGCGTAATGAACGGGGACGAAATCCGCATGCATCCCAAGGCGCAGGACTTTGTTCGTGCGATGTTGGACGCGGGCAAGCCCGTTGCCGTTATCTGCCACGGGCCGTGGCTGCTGGTGTCCGCGAACGTCGTGCGCGGCCGCACCATGACCAGCTGGCCGTCGCTACAGGACGACCTGCGTAACGCCGGCGCCAACTGGGTGGATCAGGAAGTGGTGGTGGACGGCACGCTGGTATCCAGCCGCAAACCCGACGACATCCCTGCATTCAGCAAGGCGTTCATCGAGGTCTTGCAGGCGTCCAAGCGCTGATGTGTTTCCAGGCGTGGGGGGCTGTGGGATAACGGCTATCGGCTAACGGCTTGCGGCTTCGGCTGGCGGTGAACAGTCAAAATCCAGCGGCTAGCGGCTAGCGGCTAGCGGCTAGCTGGCCCCGCTGCCTGGCGCAGATCGGCCACGTTAAGCATGCGCGCGTTGCAGGCTTGCACGAGTTCGGGGTCGTGGCTGGCAAACAGCACGACGCGGTCGCGCGCCCAGATCTTGAACACGTCGGCCAGCACGGCGCGCGCCTGCGCGTCCAGCCCGTTGCTGGCACCGTCGGCAACCACGACGGCCGGCTCGCCCAGCCCGGCGGCCGTCAGGTACACCTTGCGGCGCGTGCCTGTGGACATCTGCTCAAAGCGCTTGTCCAGATGCGGCTCCAAGCCCAGGCGCGATGCCAGATCCAGCACGCTGTCATCCAGGCTGACGTTTTTTTCCGCCGCCGCTTTCAACAGGAACTCGCGCCCGGTCTGCGTGGGAAATTCCAGGCAGTTGTCCGGCACATAAGCCACGCGCGACCGGGCGAGCCGCGGTGCTTGCTCAAGGGAATGCCCGTCTATCCAGACGTCTCCGCCGTCAGGCGGGATCACGCCCGCGATGATGCCCAGCAAACTGGATTTTCCGGTGCTGTCTTCTTCGCACAGCGCCATGCAGCCGGGCTCGAACGTATGAGTCAGGCCTTGGAATACAAGGTAGTCGCCGTAGCGCTTGCTGAGGTTGTCGATGCGTAGCATGGCGGGAAGTTTGCCAGAGGAACGGGCGTTCGACCAGAAGCCCGTGCCGCGCGCGCAGGCGGCAGCGGCCGGGCGCTAGGTTCGCTTGCCAACGCCGGGCGGCACCACGCCCCGGCGCTCAATCGGCGTGGAGAAAACGATGGATGTTCGGGTTTCGCCATAGCCGTTGATCGTGCCGATAAAGCGTTCCAGATCCGCCAGGCCAGTGGCCACCACCGTCATCATGTAGGAATCCGCGCCGGCGACGTGATGGCACTCCAGCACTTCGGGCGCCTGGCGCAAGCGATCCAGAAGCGCCTTCTTGCCCGGCTGCGTCGCCGTGATGCCAACGATGGCCTTTACCGGGTATCCCGCTTTTGCGGCGTCCACCTCAACCGAAAAACGCTGCGCGATGCCCGCGTCCTGCAAGCGCTTAAGTCTTTCCGCCGTGGCCGCCACCGACAAACCGGCCGCTTGGGCCAAGGTCTTCAACGGCGCGCGCGCATCCTCTTGCAGCGCGCGCAACAGACGCCACGCGATGTCATCCAGTTCATTTTTATCCATTCTTGCGCAGCCCGGTTTTCACAAGAAAAAACGACAGGAAAATCGCTTTTCAGAAGAAGAATGTACTGTATCGAAGCCTGGGGTGAACTCGATAATTTGAGTTCCTCAACGCAGACGGCTGAACCAAAACAGCATGCTCGATATCCAGCACTACGGCAGTTTCATCGTTGCCATCCTGATATTCCAGGCGGTGCCCGGCGCGGGCACGATCGCCATTCTTGACGCCACCGCGCGCAACGGCAAGCGCGCGGGCATGGCCGCGGTGATGGGCACGCTGGTGGGCGACCTGCTGTTCATGGTGGCGGCCGTGGCGGGCCTGGCCGCCATCATGCAGGCGCACCCGCTGATCTTCCGGGCGCTGCAATGGTCCGGCGTTGCGTACTTGTTGTGGCTGGGCGTGCAGCTATTGCGCAAACAGGCCGCGATGGATGGCGGGGCGCCTGCCAGGCGCGTGTCGGCGCGGGCCGCCTTTCGCCGCGCGTTCCTGGTCAGCCTGACCAACCCCAAGGTCATGCTGTTCTTTGTTGCGTTCTTTCCCTTGTTCCTGAAGCCGCAAGCCAGCCCTGCAACGCTGTTGGCGATGATGCTGCACGTGACGGTGCTAAGCCTGCTTTACCAAACCGCCTTGGTGTCGATCGGCCACCGGGTGGCGCGGCGCTGCTCGGCATTGCCGGGCGCCCGGACTGTGGCGAGGCGGCTGGCCGGGTTGGCGTTGATCGGCCTGAGCGTCAAGCTGGCGACGGACGTGCGCTGATCCGAGCGCGCCAAGCGCGTGGGTCCGATAACGCAACGTCGATAAAGCAACATCGATAGCGCAACATCGATAACGCAGCGCCGATCACACATCACCCGCGTCGCAGCGCCTTCAACACGATGGAAAACGCCGGCGAGGGCTGGCGGCGGCTGGGATAGTAAAGGTGATAGCCGGTGAACGTCGGGCACCAGTCTTCCAGCACGCGCACCAGTGCGCCGGCTTCGATGTGCGGCATCAGTTCATCTTCGGGCAGCAGGGCCAAGCCCAGCCCCGCCAGCGCCGCGTCCACCTGCGGCGGTGCGGTGTTGAAGATCAGCTGCCCATCCACGCGCACATTCAACTGCCGGCCCCGGCGTTCAAAGTCCCACACATACAAGCCGCCAGACGTCGGCATGCGCTGATTGATGCATTGATGCGCGGTCAGGTCGTCGGGCGTCAACGGTATGGGATGCCGGGAAAAGTAGTCGGGCGAGCCCACCACCGCCATGCGCAGCACCGGCCCGATCGGCACGGCGATCATGTCTTTGTCGATGGTGTTACCCAGGCGCACGCCTGCATCGAAGCGGTCGGCGACGATATCGCGCAGCCCATAGCTGACGTCGAACTCGACATTGATTTCGGGGTAATCGCGCAGTACCGGCGCCAGCCGGGGCAACAGCACGGACCGCAGGATGTGATCGCCGCAGGTGATGCGCACCGTGCCGGCAGGCTTGTCGCGCAGTTCGGTCAGCGCATCCAGCTCCGCTTCGATCTCGTCAAAGCGGTGGCCGATGGCCTGCATCAGCCGTTCGCCGGCGGGCGTGGGCGACACGCTGCGCGTGGTGCGCGTCAGCAGCCGGATTTGCAGCCGTTCTTCCAGGCCGCGCACCGCCTGGCTTAACGCCGATTGCGTCACGCCCAGCGTGCCCGCCGCGCGCGTGAAGCTGCGTTCCCGCGCCACGGTAACAAAGGCCAGCAGATCGTTCAGGTTGCGTTTCGCCATGCGCGCGGCTCGTCTTATTTATTAGCTGGGCTAATAGGCTAATTAAGGATTCATTACCTAGTCTAGCTTATCGCTCATCTTCAAAATGGAGACCATCCCGTCAATTCCCGTGAAGGAAGCCGCCATGCAAGCGTCCAACCCCCTTGAAACCGCCGCTGTCGATCCGGCCCGTCAACCCGATGCCTACCGCCGCACCTTGTTAAAGGCCGCCGGCATCGGCACCGGCATGGCAGCGCTGGGCGCGTTGTCGTCCACGGGCAGCGCCGCGTTGGCCGCTGCCGCGCAACCGGCAGGCGCAACGCCCGAAGGCGCCGATAACTTCTACACCAGCGACCGCGTCACGGTCCAGAAGGTGACGTTCAAGAACCAATACCAGATGGAGGTGGCCGGCAACCTGTTCACCCCCAAGGATCTGGACCGCCGCAAAAAAACGCCCGCGATTGTGGTCGGCCACCCCATGGGCGCCGTCAAGGAACAAAGCGCAAACCTGTATGCCACCAAGATGGCCGAGCAGGGTTTCGTCACGTTGTCTTTGGACCTGTCGTTCTGGGGCGCAAGCGCCGGCCAGCCGCGCAACGCCGTATCGCCGGACATCTACGCCGAAGACTTCAGCGCGGCCGTGGACTTCCTGCGGGCGCAGCCCATGGTTGATCGGGACCATGTCGGCGCCATCGGCGTTTGCGGGAGCGGCAGCTTCGTCATCAGCGCGGCCAAGATCGACCCGCGCATCAAAGCCATTGCCACGGTCAGCATGTACGACATGGGCGCCGCCAACCGCCACGCGTTGAACCGCACGCTGACGCCTGCGCAACGCCAGGCCATCATTGCCGACGCCGCGCAACAGCGCGATGTGGAATTCGCCGGTGGCGAACGAAAGTACACCAGCGGCAGCGTGCATCAGCTGACTGCCGATTCGACGCCTGTGGACCGCGAGTTCTACGACTTCTACCGCACGCCGCGCGGGCAATTCACGCCTGCCGGCTCCTCACCCGCATTGACGACGCACCCCACGCTGACCAGCAACGTCAAGTTCATGAACTTCTATCCGTTCAACGACATTGAAACGATTTCGCCCCGCCCGCTGCTGTTGATCACCGGCGACCAGGCGCATTCGCGCGAGTTCAGCGAAGACGCCTATCGCCGGGCGGCCGAGCCCAAGACCCTGCACATCGTTCCCGGTGCCGGCCATGTCGACCTCTACGACCGCGTCACGTTGATTCCGTGGGCGACGTTGAACGCATTCTTCGACAAGCATCTGGGGCGTGTGGAGGCGTCATGACCACATCCACGCAGCAGGCCACGGCGGCCGGCACGCCGGATCACGACGCCCCCGGCGCTGGGCACGTCAGCCCCGATGCGCCGGCCCATTGGGGCGGCGTCTTTGCGATGACGTTATGCGTCTTTGCGCTGATCGCCTCGGAATTCATGCCGGTCAGCCTGCTGACCCTGATCGCCACGGACCTTCAGGTCAGCGAAGGGCTGGCGGGGCAGGGCATTGCCATTTCGGGCGCGTTCGCCGTACTGACCAGCCTGTCCATCGGCAGACTGGCCGGCAGCATGAACCGCAAGTCGCTGTTGCTGGGATTGACGGCGCTGATGGCCGTCTCTGGCGCCACCGTGGCGCTAGCGCCGAATTACCCGGTGTACATGGTGGGCCGCGCGCTGATCGGCGTGGTCATCGGCGGTTTCTGGTCGATGTCGGCGGCGACCGCCATGCGGCTGGTACCGCCGCGCCAGGTGCCCCGCGCCTTGGCCGTCTTCAATGGCGGCAATGCGCTGGCCACCGTCGTGGCGCCGCCGCTGGGCAGCTACCTGTCGGCGGCGATAGGGTGGCGCGGCGCCTTCCTGTGCCTGGTGCCGGTGGCGGCACTGGCGCTGGCGTGGCAATGGGTCAGCCTGCCCGCCATGCAAGCCGAGCCGCCTACGCGAGCGTCGGGCAACGCCTTCACGCTGCTCAAGCGCCCCTTTGTTGCGCTGGCCATGGCCGCTTGCGGTGCGTTCTTCATGGGGCAATTCGCGCTGTTCACCTACTTGCGACCTTTCCTGGAAACCGTCACGCACGTGGGCGTGTCGTCGTTGTCGCTGGTCTTGCTGGCCATTGGCGTGGCGGGCGTCGTGGGCACCGGCCTGATTGGCACGGTCCTCAAAAAAGGCCTGTATCCGCCCCTGATCGTCATCCCCGTGTTGATGGCGGTCATCGCCCTGGCGCTGATCCCGTTCGGCGCCTCGCTGACCGTGGTCGCGATACTGTTGGGCTTGTGGGGGCTGCTGGCCACTGCCGCGCCCGTCGGCTGGTGGAGTTGGGTGGCACAAGCCATGCCCCGGTCCGCCGAAGCCGCGGGCGGCTTGATGGTGGCGGTGATCCAGCTGTCCATCGCGCTGGGGTCGACGATAGGGGGGCTGCTGTTCGACCACAGCGGGTATCGAAGCACCTTTGCAGTCAGCGCCGTGGTGCTGCTGGTGGCGGCGATGCTGGCCACTCTGACGTCACGGTCGCACGCGCGTGCGGCGGCAGGCGCGTAGGGGCTGGGCGGTAGCTAGGCGGTGGCTGGGCGGCCTCTGGGCGGTGGCAGGTAATGGGCATGCCGGCGGGGTCACGGCTCGCCCGCGTCAAAGTCACTAGAATGCCATCATCACGTTCCAGTCTCGTACTCGGCCCGCGTTGAAAATTCGCCCCTGGCCGTGGACCGCACAACGTCCATCCCCGACCCGAATCAGGTGCAGCACCCATGCCAACCATGAAACCACCCGCCCCCTTCGAAGACGCCGTGACGTTTCAATTCGGCGATTCGCCGGAACTTGCCGACGCCTTGCTGGCCCTTGTGCTGGCCGGAACCAAAACGGCCACTTGCGGCGCGCTGCACCACTTCGGCGACGAAGAGCCCGTACCCCAAGCGGGCCGGCGCGATGTCGTGCTGGACGGCCAGGGCCGCCCCGCCTGCGTCATCGAGACGACCGGCGTATTGATCCAGCGCTTTGACCAGGTCGACGAAGCGTTCGCCGTCGCCGAAGGCGAAGGCCCGTACCCGGTCTGGCGCGACGAACACATTGCCTACTTCGAACGCAATGGCGGTTACTCGCCGGACATGATGCTGGTGTGTGAGCGCTTCCGCGTCGTTCACGTTTTTGACAGGTCGGCTCCATAAGGTCCAAAGAGCCCAGGCCGCGCTACACATGAGTGATCGCGGCCTTGATTCGCGTCGTAAACTGGCGATCCAAATTCCTTTGGAAAACCGCATGTCGCCCATCCCGTTTTCGACGCCCCTGCCCGGCCGGGATCAGACTTGGCGCTTCATGCATAGCCGCCAGTCCGCGCACTTTCCCGGCGGCGATGCGCGCATCGTGTTCTACGATGCGCCACCGGACGAGGCCACGCTGGCCCAGATCACAGACGTGCACCTGTGGGCGCCGCACGAAGATCCCCTGCAAGTCCTGCCCGAGCTCATCGCCCGGCTGCCCTCGCTGGTCCATTTGTCGATTGGACCGGGCGTCATCCTGCCCAGCGTCGTAAAGGGGCTGCGCGCCGATATGCTGCCCGCCAGCCTGCGCCACTTGTCCATGCATCCCCAATCGGGCACCTATACCTGGCAGGCGGGTCCGATGCCCCGCCTGGAATCCCTGACCGTCGGCGCAACGCTGCGCTTGGACCCACAGGACTTCCCCGCGTTGATATCGCTATCGGCCATTCCCGATCGGCGCGGCGCGTTGGTGGATAGCGCGTTGCAGCTGGCGTTGAAAGAACTGAACCTGTGGAACGTGCCGTTCGATTCGTCGCTGTTCAATCGCCTGGCGCCGCTGCCGCTGGTCGCGCTTGGCCTGTTGGGTGGGCGGACCCTGACAACGCTTTCCGGCATTGAACAGCTGCCCGGCCTGCGTTCGCTGCGTCTGAAGAACCTACCCTTGCTGGATACGATCAGCCCGATCGCAGCCCTTGCCGAGTTGGAATTTCTGAACATCCAGTACTGCGCGCGCATTGCGGACATCAGCGTGCTGGCAACGTTGCGACGCTTGCAGGAACTGACCTTGGTTGGCTGCGGCAATGTGGGTCTGGGCCAGCTGGAACACACGTTGCGCGCCTCGTTGCGGCGCGCGAATATCGCTGCGACACGGTAACCACGGTGCCCCTTCATGGCACGTCATGGCACGTCATGGCACTTCAGGAGATCAAGGATATGCAATGCAATCGCAAGGCGTAGGCAAGCTGGCAGCGATCGGGCCGCCTGGCATTGACGTTGGGTATTGCCGTATTGCTGGGCGCTTGTTCTCTGTCTTCCGGCATGTGCGACGCATTCGGTCCAAGCAAAAGCGCGTCGATCGCGGTGCCGCAGAACGCATCCGTTGAAGGGGTGTTCGCCTGCATCGATCAGGCAAGCGTCTCCAGCAAAGACCATGGTTCGCTGTTCGACAGCGGCTACGCCATCCGCGACACGCAATCCGGCGTGCTGGAGTCAAAAAATTACAGCACGCCCAACACCGGCGGCTTCCGTCTGCGGGCCGAGGTCTCAAAGAAGACGTCCACCCTGAATCTGTCTTTGCGCGGCGCGGGCGCTTATTGCACGGACCTGGGCGTGGATAAGGAAATGGCCCGGCTAGCTTCGGACATCGGCAGCTGCCTTCAGCGGTAATTCCCAATGACCGTTCAACGTACGCTTGTGCTGCTTGCCGCGCTGACGCTGCCGCCCCTTGTGGGCGCGCAAGCCCCGTCCAGCGTTGCCGCCTGGACGCCGCCAGGCCCGACGGCATGCGCCTTTTCAGGTTGGACCACCAACCAGAAGCCCGAAATTCTGGTGCGCGCCGAGGCGTCCGCCACGTCCGACGTGCTGGGCAGCCTGCCCACTACGCTGGGCGATGGCCCCGATCCGGATATCGATTACTACAGCGTCACGTTCGATGTCACCGAGGCGCGCGACGGCTGGCTCAAGATCAAGAATGCCAGCGACGACATGACGGGTGGCGACGTCAGCCAGCCCCGGCCCGTGTATCGCGGCGAAGGCTGGATCGAAGCGGCGGATGCGCAAGTCGGCATCCAGTCGGCGCGGGGTTACGCGCGCCCGGACATCGCCACCGAACGGCTGCTGGACCTGGGCCACGACTGGCTGACCGAACGCGCCACGCTGCAAGGCATCGTGGCATGCGAAGGCGACTGGCTGCTGCTTGATTACGAGATGCGCAACAACGAGAAATTCGAACGCCTTGCCCCGAAGGATCGTGCGCGAGGGCGCGCGTGGTTTCGGGGCCTCTGCGCGTCCGCCGAGACGACCTGCGATATGCGTTCGGTGGATGAATGAACCACCCGGCTACAGCGACTCCAGCTGCTTGGGGTCGAACGCCCATTGATGCGTCCTGTTGTCCGCACACTGAATGACCGTCTTGCTGCGCTTCTGCGGCCCGATATCTTTCAGCTTGATTTCCGCATTGCAGACGGGGCAGCTTCCACCCATCGTGGTGAGGTAGACCCGCCCCGACTTATCGGCTTCGAAGTTAAGCAAGCCGGCAAGCCGTACAAACCGCTTCTTCATCAAACCATGGCCGATCAGAAACGCAATCGCGCTGGGCACAACAAACCAGAACCACCACACGCCCCACTTGAAAGCCACTTCGCCAATGGTGACGGCCAGCCCCGCCGCGCCGAACGCGGTAAGCCATCCCCGCTGTAGCGAACGGCCCGCCAGCGCGATGGGTATGACGTCCATGCGCACGAGCTGCGGCCGATCCCAGCCGCCCTCCTTGCAGAGCGGTTCTTTATACGCCGGAGCGGCCGGCTCCTTTTCCACATCGAAGCCACCCAGCGGCGGCGGCGCCTGTTTGGCGTCGGACAAGCCGGACAAGGTTTTGCTGCACTCGTCGCAAAGCCGGCCACGACCGCGATGCGCCGCCCCACAAGTTTGACAATGCACGCGCGCTCTCTCGTGAATGATGACGACGGGCAAAAGGATACAACCGATTGGCGCCCCAGGCACCCGCGCGCGCCACCCTGCTTCCCCTACACCCCCATCGTCAAAATGATCTTCCCCACGTTCTGGGACGATTCCATTCGGCGGTGCGCGTCCGATGCGCGTTCAAGCGTATAGGTGCTGTCGACGACGGGAACCAGCCCGGCGCCGCTGGAAAAGCGGTCCAGCCAATGCTCGCGAAAGCGCTGCACCATTGCGTGTTTTTCGGCTTGTGGACGCGATTTCATGACGGTGCCAAAAATTTGCAGATGGCGATAGAGGATGTCTTCAAGCGCGATGTTGACCTGGCCGCCGCCGCCCAGGATACCCACCTGAACCAGCCGCCCGCCGTTGGCCAGCGACGCGATGTTGCGTGCGAAGTTGGGCGCGCCGATGAAGTCGATGACTACGTCCACGCCCCGCTTGGACGTGTGTTCGGCCACGACCCGCGCGTAGTCCTGCGTGCGATAGTCGATGACGCAATCGGCGCCCAGTTGCTGCACCTGTGCCAGCTTGCTGGCCTCGGCCGTGGCGTACACGGTGGCGCCCGTCGCTCTGGCAAGCTGCACCGCCGCGGAACCCACGCCGCCGGCCGCCGCGTGGATCAGCACGGAATCTCCGGCACTCAAGCGCCCAAGGTGCAGCATGGCTTCGTGCGCGGTGACGAACACTTCGGGGATCGCGGCGGCATGGACGTAATCCAGCGCGTCGGGAACGGGCAAGGCCATGCGCCAGTCCAAGCGCGCAACTTCCGCGTAGGCGCCGCCGCCCACCACACCCATCACGCGGTCGCCCACCTTGAATCCACGCACGGCGCTTCCCGCTTGCAGCACTACGCCGGCGATCTCCAGGCCCATGATGGTGGAATCGCCAAAATTCGGGCGGCCGTAGCCACCCCGGCGGTGCGTCAGGTCGGCGCGATTCACGCCAGCGGCATGCACGCGGACGATAAGGTCGTCCGGGCGCATTTCGGGCGGGGGAACATCGGCCACTTCAAGCACGTCGGCCTCGCCAAACTGTTCAAAAATAATCGCTTTCATTGCTTGTCCTTCGCGCCGCTTTCGGGTGTTGCGGCAAGTGTGTGTTGTGCAATCGCCGATGCGGTAATTGCTGCGGGAAAGCCGACGTAGAACGCCAAGTGTGTGATCGCCGCCGCCAGTTCTTCACGCGTCACACCGTTGCCGACGGCGCGACGCAAATGGGCAGGCAGTTCGTCCGTGTGGCCAGCGGCAATCAGCGCGGCCACGGTGACCAGGCTGCGGTCTCGGAGCGCCAGCGCGGGGTCGCCCCACACGTCGGGGTAAAGCGTGTTGTCGACGAAGGCCGACAGCGTGGGCGTGAAGGCGCGCGCGGCCTCACGCGGCTGGCTGAAATCGATGTTGGACATGTGCTTTCCCTGTTCAAGCCTGACTGATGAACTTGTGCGTGAGGTAGTACTCGATACCTTCAACGCCGCCTTCCGAACCGTGTCCGCTTTCCTTCATGCCCCCGAACGGCAGCTCGGTCGCGACGATGCGATATTGGTTGATGCCGATCATGCCGGCTTCCAGCCCATCGGCCACGTCGATCGCCGTGCGCGCATCGCGGGTGAATGCATAGGCGGACAAGCCGTAGGGCAAACGGTTAGCTTCCTGCAAACCGTCCGCAAGCTCATCAAAGGCCATCAGCACCGCGATGGGGCCAAAGGGCTCTTCGTGCATGATCCTGGCTTGCATCGGTACATCGGCCAGCACTGTCGGTTCGAAGAAATAGCCTTCCCCTTCGATGGCTTTGCCGCCAGTCAGCACCGTGGCCCCGCACGCCACCGCATCCGCGATCAAGGCCTGCATCTTCTCAAGTTGGCGCGGGTTCGCCAGCGGGCCGACCTGGGTGGCAGGATCAAGCCCGTTGCCCACTTTCAGGGCGCGCGTGGCCTTGACGAAATGTTCGCGGAATTCGTCATAGACACCGCGCTGCACCAGAAAGCGTGTCGACGAAATGCAGACTTGGCCCGTGCCACGAAACCGGTTGGCGGCGCCTTCGACCGCGGCGCGTGCGACGTCGGCATCGTTGAACACCAGAACCGGCCCGTGCCCGCCCAGCTCCAGCGTGATGGGCTTCACCCCTTCGGCGGCGCGTGCCGACAACAACCTGCCAATCGGCACCGACCCGGTGAACGTCACCTTGCGGATCACCGGAGACGCAATCAACTGCCGCGAGACGTCGTCGGGCACGCCAAAGACCACTTGCAGCACGCCTTTGGGCAGGCCGGCATCGTCCAGGGCACGTGCCAGTGCCAGCGCGGTGGCGGGGCTTTCTTCGCCCGGCTTGATGATGACGCTGCACCCGGCGGCAAGCGCGGCGGCCAGCTTGCGTGCCGGCGTGATGGCCGGAAAGTTCCAGGGCGTGAAAGCGGCCACCGGCCCGATTGCTTGCCGCTTGACCAGCTGCTGCACGCCTGGGCGGTTGGCGGGCACGACGCGGCCGTCTATGCGTTTGGCTTCTTCGGCAAACCAGTCGAAGTAATCGGCCGCGCGCAACACTTCATCGCGGCTTTCAACCAGCGGCTTGCCTTCTTCAAGCGTCATCAGCGTGGCAATGTGCTCGGCCCGCTCGCGCATCAATTCCGCACCGCGCTTGAGCACCCGGGCACGCTCGTTGGGAAACGCGGTGCGCCATGCATTGAACGCCTGCTGCGTCACGTCAAGCGCGCGCTCCAGGTCGGCGGGCGTCGCAAGCGGCACGCGGCCCAGTTCCTGGTGCGTGGCCGGGTTGATGACGGCGGCGGTGTCGCGGTCGCCAGCGCCTATCCATTCGCCGTTGATGAAGAGGTAAAGCGGATCATAGTTGCCGTTCATGGCTGCAAACTCCGATAAGATTGTTCGTTTCCTGCCGGGCCAGGACCTGACCATGGAACGAAGTCTAGGCGCGAGACGGGCGCGGATTTAGCCCCCGGCGAAGGAATGACTTTCTCTGCCAGAGGAAAAGTCGCCCCCCCCACAATGGACCCACGATGGACAAGCTTTACAACATGTCGGTGTTTGCGAAGGTGGTCGAAATGGGCAGCTTCACTGCCGTCGCCAACCACCTTTCCACCACGGTCGGCAACATTTCACGCGCGGTCACGACGCTGGAAGAAGGGCTGAACGCCCGGCTGATCCAGCGATCCACCCGCCGCCTGGTTGTGACCGACGTGGGGCATCGGTTCTATGACCGCTGTGTGGCGATCCTGGGCGATGTCGAACGGGCGGAAGCCGAAGCAGGCCATGCAACGATCTCGCCACGTGGCGTCTTGCGCGTTCACGCGGTGCCTGGCCTGGGTCGCACTCTGGTCACCCGCGCGGCGATGGCTTACAGACAGGAATACCCCGATGTTTCCGTTGACCTGCTGCTTTCGCAGCGCATGCCCAACCTGTTGGAAGAGCAGCTTGACGTCGGGATCGTGATCGCGCGCGCCTTGCCCGACTCCACCTACGTCAGCCAGAAAATCGGCGTCAGCCACTGCATCCTGGCCGCATCGCCCGCCTACCTGAAGCAGCATCCGCCCGTGCAAACCCCCGAAGACCTTGCCCGGCATGACTGCGTGCTGCTCAGCACCGTGGACTACGCCCCGGACGAATGGCATCTGGAAAGCGCGGATGGCACGTTCACCCACTGCCCGCCCGGCGCGCATTTCGGCGTGAACGATATGGACGCCATGGCGACGGCCCTGCGCGATGGCGCGGGCATCGGCCTGCTTGCCGGCTTCTCGGCAATCGAGGATCTGCGCCGGGGCACGCTGGTGCGGGTGCTGCCCGGCTATTACACGAACCAGCGCAACGTGTATGCGCTGTACCCATCACGACAATTCGTGGATGCAAAGATCAAGTTGTTCGTGGACGCGTTGAAGCTGCACGTGGGCGCGCAGCTGGCGGGGTATGCGGCGGAAATGGGGATTGTGGCGCAAGAGGCGGGGTAGCGAATGGCGCCGCGGGATGGTTATGGCTCAGGACTCGGCAGCGTCCCGTTGCGCCAGCCATACCGTCGCGCCACCGCAAGCCGGATCCTTTTCCATATGCTGCTTCACGGAAAACCCATTGGCGTTGAGCAGTTGCCGGTACTCATTGGGGTCCAAACTGCCGTGATAAAGCGGCTTGGTTTCGAACTGGCCAATGGCTTCTCCCAGCGACGTCCCGCTGGTGAACATCAACACCGCCCCGGGCGCCGCCAGACGACGAAAAGTGCTGAACATGGGACGCTGGTCCTCGGGGCTCAGATGAAAGAAGCTATGCCAGGCGATCAAGCCGTGAAAGCTCTGGGTGAACGGCAACCGCCGCATATCAGCGGCGATCCATCGATGGTCAGGGAAAGTGGATTGCGCCCGCGATAACAAGGGCAACGACGTATCGATGCCCGTCACCAAGCACCCGTTTTCGATCAAATGACGCGCGATTGGGACACCGTTGCCGCAACCGATGTCGAGCACTTGCGCATTCTGGACGGGCATCAAAGACAAAAACTTCGTCAACCAGCCGAGTTCGACAAGCCCCGTCCCGCGCAGCGCTTCAAACGCTGCTGCGTGGTCTTGATAGATGGCGATAACGTTATCGGCGGGTGAGGGCATCTTCTTTGGTCGAAATAGCATTCAGGAGGCGCAATCGGATGCACTATTCGGAGAAGACCGCTGCAATCGCAAGGCACGCTTCGTTACGCCCCTTTTATTCCATGGCGGCGCGTCCAGCCCCATGGGTTCGGTGTCGCCCTGGTAGGAATGCGCGTCGGGCGCTTCAAGTTCGGTCCAGTGCTTGATGAATTCCGGTCGGCTCATCGGCGGTTCTCCTGGTTGTTGCTATGAAGGCATGTCTTGATTACAGCGTATCAGGCATCCGTCGACACCGTAGTCGCCTCCCACGCTCGAAACTCGTCATCCAACGCAGCAAGCTTGGCTCGCACCAGCATCAGCGCATCGCTGCCCAGCAATAGATGCGCCGGAGGATTGTCGGCCTCGATCGCGGCAAGCATCGCGCGGGCAGCCTTGACCGGGTCGCCAAGCTGCTTGCCGCTTTTCTCTTCACGCGCCTGCCGGATCGGGTCGAAGATGACATCGTAGTCCGGGATGGAACGTGGGGTTCTTGTCATTGAGCGGCCGGCCCAGTCGGTTCGGAAAGAGCCGGGCGCGACGGCGGTGACGGCAATGCCCAAGGGCTTGACCTCTTTGCCCAGGCTTTCCGAAATGCCTTCCAGCGCGAATTTGCTGCCGCAGTAGTAGGCGATTCCCGGCATGGTGACGTGTCCGCCCATCGACGTGATGTTCAGGATATGACCGCGTCGTCGCGCGCGCAGGTAGGGCAGCACTGCCTTCATCATGGCGACGGCGCCGAACACGTTCACGTCGAACTGCCTGCGCATCTCCGATAGCGGCGATTCTTCCAGCACGCCCTCGTGCCCATACCCGGCGTTGTTGACCAGGACGTCGATAGGTCCCACGCTGGTTTCGATTTCCGATACGACGTCGTCAATGCGGTCGAACTGGGTGACGTCCAGCACGCGTCCATGGGCCGCATCGGACAGCGATTCGAAATCGCGCTTCGCGTCTGCGCTTCTTACCGTGCCCACCACCGTGTGACCGGCGGCCAGCGCTTCTTGCGCCAGCGCGCGGCCGAATCCGCTGCTGACTCCGGTGATCAGGAATATCTTGTTCAACGCCATGTTGCGTCTCCAAAATGCAAAGAGGAGACTGCATACTATTCTTGCCATAGACGACTTATCAGCCCGAATTCGCTGAATTTCTTGCATAAAGCTATGAGCCTAAACGCCGCCTCGACTCAATGTTCGGCCACGCATTCCGATACGCCCAAGCGCACGGTCGCGCTACTGCGCGCCTTGGCGCCCGCCGAAGGCTATAACCTGGCCGCGCTGCCCAGCGTGCGCATCCTGCGTTCCGACCGAGCGCTTTCACGCACCCCCGTTTTGTATGACCCCGGCATTGTGATCGTGTGCCAAGGGCGCAAGCGGGGGTACTTTGGCGGGCAGATGTATCAGTACGACGAGGATCACTATCTTGCCGTCTCGGTGCCGGTTCCTTTCAGCATGGAAACCGATGCAACACCGGAACGCCCATTGCTGGCGCTTTATCTGCACCTTGATTTCACGGTGGCTGCCGAGCTGGCCGCGCAGATCGGCAACGCAAGCGCGGGCGATGGGGCGGAGGTGCCCAAGAGCATGATGTCGACTCGGATGGACGACAGGATGCACACCTGCGTTCTGCGCTTTCTTGAAGCCATGCACCAGCCAATCGAAGCCGCCGTGCTGGGACCGGGCCTGCTGCGCGAACTGTATTTCCGCGTGTTGACCGGGCCACAAGGCGGGGCGATGCGCGAGGCACTGGCGATGCGAGGGCAGTTTGGCAGGATAGGGATGTCGCTACGGCATATTCATGCCGCGTACGCCGAACCGCTTGATGTGACGCAGCTTGCGCAGAAGGCGGGCATGAGCGTTCCCAGCTTCCACAGCCATTTCAAGGCGGTCACGCAAGTGTCCCCGATGCAGTACGTGAAATCGACGCGGCTCCATCAGGCAAGGCTGTTAATGGTGCGCCAGGACTTGACCGCTGAAGCGGCGGGCCACGCCGTAGGCTACACAAGCACATCGCAATTCAGCCGAGAGTTCAAGCGGCTTTTCGGCTTGACGCCGGCGGCCGAGGCGAGACGCATGCGCGAAAGCTTCGCGATTCCTGCGTCGTTTGCCGACGCCACCTATGTGTCGTCGCACTGACGTTGGGGGCTACCGGTTGTCCGGAGTGCCGCGATAGACAGGCCGGCTGGGCAAGGCGCTTTTAGCTGCGAACAAACGCAAGCAGCAAGTGATATTCGCCCTGGTCCGCGGCGCGTAGCGCGTTGAGATAGCGAGTCCGAGCGTTGGAGGCGTTCACAAGATTTCCCGCGCCCCCCCAGGAAAACTGCGCTTGCCCCAGGCTACGTAGAAGAGCGTCAGCCATCATTCGGGAATGCCGCCCGTTGCCGTTTGGGAATGGGTGAATCCAGACCAGGTCGCGGTGAAAGCGGGCAGCGATTTCGTCAGGTGGATAGGCGCCACGCTCGATTCCCCAACGGGTGTTGGCAAGCAGTTGCGATAGACGTGTGCTGACCTGCGTCCAGTCACAACCGATATTCTTGTCTGACCGCCGGAAGGTCCCTGCCCAGCTCCACGTCTGGTCAAACATTTTGGAATGGAGCGTTCGGCAGAATCCTTCGCTTAGAACATCTGGCGAGCGAACCCTTTTCAACCAGCGCACCGCACGCAACAGGTTTTCCTGCTCCCAATCATTCAAGTCGCCCTTGGTGCTCAGGTGTTCGGGGATGAGGCCCGCCCGTTCATCGGGGTCCAGTGGTGTCTGGCCGTCTTGATAGTCAAGATCTAGCGCCATAGCTCGGACCATCGGCCCCGTAGCAGTTCATCGATTCTGCGCTCTACTTGTTTACGAAGTCGGTCCTCTGTTGGGCGCTGGTCTTCGAGGCCCATGGTGTGCGCAACGCCTCCGACCTCTTCCAGCGCGACAGCGCGGGCGCGCTCTTGAACCCTATCCGTGAGCGGCTTGCGAGGCACCAAGGCATAAACGAGTTCGCAATCAAGTCCGTCCGCCAGCTTGCGCAGTTGCCTGAGCGTGATGCGTTCGTCCGCTTCCGCTTGTTCTGATTTATGAAGCGTGGGTGCCGAAATTCCCAAACGTTCGGCTTGCTGCCGCTGAGTCAAGCCAAGTGACTCCCGGATCAGCTTCAACCAGCCGCTAGCAGGCGGTTTTCGCCCCAGCAGGTTTGCGTAAGCAGAGAGCGCCGCCTGCAATTGTTCCAAGCGAAGTTGGTTGAGTTCGGGGGACATTTTCTACCTTATACGCGGTCATAAGTTAGTAAAATATTAGCCTATGGTGCAGCAAAACGGCAGATTTTATTAGCCTATAGTGCAACAGACTTTGCGGGCTTGCTGCACTATAGGCTAATGATGGAGGGTACGATCCCCGTCCCCGCGCCCCCCCCACGCCTGTCCGCGCAAGAAAAAAGGGCCGCAAATCCGCGGCCCTTGCTCACTCTTTCCAGCCTGAATCAATCAGGCCTTGCGCACCTGCGCGATCAGCGCGTCCAGTTGCGTCAGCATCAGGTCGATTTCTTCGGCCGTGACGTTCAGCGCGGGCATGAAGCGCAGCAGGTTGGGGCGCGGGGCGTTCAGCAGCAGGCCTTGCGGGTTCTGGTTGCGGGCGGCTTCGACGATGGCGGGGCCGTCGTCGCGGTCCATGATCAGGGCGCGCAGCAGGCCTTGGCCGCGTTCGCCCTTCATGCCGTACTTGGCCGACAGGGCCAGCAGGCCTTCGGACAGTTGCTTGGCGCGCGCGTTGACGGCGTCCATGAAGCCCGGGGCGGCCAGGGCGTCGAACACGGCCACGCCCACGGCGGTGGTCAGCGGGTTGCCGTTATACGTACCGCCCTGGTCGCCGTGCGAGAACACGCAGGCGTCCTGGCGGGCCAGCAGCGCGGCCAGCGGCACGCCGCCGCCGATGCCCTTGGCCAGCGTCATGATGTCCGGCGTGACGTCGGAATGCTGGTAGGCGAACATTTTGCCGGTGCGGCCCATGCCGGTCTGGACTTCGTCCACGATCAGCAGCAGCTGGTTCTCGTCGGCCAGCTTGCGCAGGCCCTGCATGAACTCCTTGGTGGCGGGGATGACGCCGCCTTCGCCTTGCACCGGCTCCAGCATGATGGCGACGGTCTTGTCGTCGATCAGCTTCTTCACGGATTCCAGGTCGTTCAATTCCGCCTTGGGGAAGCCTTCGACTTGCGGGGCGAACATCTTGTCCCAGCCCGGCTTGCCCGATGCGGACATCGTGGCCAGCGTGCGGCCGTGGAAGCCGTGGTTCATCGTGATGATCTTGTAGGCGCCGTTCTTCTTGACCTGGCCCCACTTGCGCGCCAGCTTGATGGCGCCTTCGTTGGCTTCGCCGCCGCTGTTGGCGAAGAAGACGCGGTCAAAGCAGGACGCGCCGGTCAGGCGTTGGGCCAGCTCGATCGAGGGAATGTTGTAGAACGCCGGCGACGGGTTCATCAGCTTTTGCGACTGTTCGACCAGCGCGCGCTGCATTTCCGGCGCCGAATGGCCCAGCGTGTTCACCGCCCAGCCCTGCACGAAGTCCAGGTATCGCTTGCCCGCATGATCCTCCAGCCAGGAGCCCTTGCCGCTGACGAACACGAGGTCCGGGCGGGAAGTGATGTCCATGAGGGTGTTGACGTTGAACTGGCTGAATTCCATGGCGGTTCCTGCGGGGTAAGGACAGCGGTGAAGGAAAAACTTCGCGGGCAAAGCGCGAAAAGGCAAATGTAGCACCGACAGAGGGATGCTATCGTGACGCACCCCCCGCCGAATCGCCCCGGGCCGCCTCACAAGGGCCGCCGTTCGGGCGCTCTATTTTATGAGAAGTGGCGCGCCCCTCGCGCGCAGCCCTTGTCGCTTTTTACTGACCAATCATGAAACGTATTCTTTCCAGTCTTGCCGCCGGCTTGGCGCTGGCGGCGGCCGGCGCGCCGGTGCACGCCGAATATCCCGAACGCGCCATCCGCCTGATCGTGCCGTTCCCGCCCGGGCAGGCCACCGACATCTTTGCCCGCGCGCTGGCTGAAAAGCTGGGCGCCGCCGTCAAGCAGCCCATCGTGGTGGAAAACCGCGCCGGCGCGGGCAGCAATATCGGCATGGAACAAGCCATGCGCGCCCCGGCCGATGGCTACACGCTGGTCATCGCGGGTAGCGCCGCCGCCGTCAACCAGACGCTGTACAAGACCATCAACTACAGCCTGACCAAGGATTTCGCGCCGGTGTCGGGCGTGTTCTCGGTGCCGCTGATGTTCCTGGCCACGCCGGCCTCGGGCATCACGTCCCTGACGCAGCTGGTGACGCAGGCGCGCGCCAATCCGGGCGAACTGGCTTACGCCAGCGCCGGCATCGGCGGCACGCAGCATCTGTCGGCCGAGATGTTCAAGGCGGCGGCCAACATCGATATCCGCCACATTCCGTACAAGGGCAGTGGCCCGGCGCAGGCGGATTTCCTGGGGCACCAGGTGCCGCTGATGGTGGATTCCGTGACCGCGGGCCTGCCGCACGTGCAGAACAAAAAAGCCGTGGCGCTGGCCGTGACCACCGCCAAGCGCCTGCCGCAGTTGCCGGACGTGCCGACGGTGGCCGAATCGGGTTATCCGGGTTTCGAGGCCATCGGCTGGGCCGCCGTGCTGGCCCCGCGCGATACGCCGGCCGACGTCACCAACTACCTGAGCCGTCAGATCGGCGTGGCGCTGAATACGCCGGAGATGCAGAAGTTCCTGCGTGACCGGGGCGCCGAACCGATGCCGCTCAGCCCCGAGGCCACGGGCAAGTTCATTGCCAGCGAAGTGGACAAGTGGGGCCGCGCGGTCAAGCAGTCCGGCGCGCAGGTGGACTAAGCGTTCCTCCTTCCGCGAAAGCCGTCCCTGTTTTGCACGGGACGGCTTTTTTATGGACGCCACCTTGCCCAATGCCGCCGCTTTGGGTGGTTTTTCTGGATAGTGCATCTTGCCGCAGCCGGTTTATCGGTGGGTTGCGCTTGCCTAAGCTCGAAACTCCATCGATTCATGAAGGGGTTTTCCATGGCAGACCATTCCATCAAGGGCAAAGTCGTGCTGATCGCCGGCGGCGCAAAGAACCTGGGCGGCTTGATTGCGCGCGATCTGGCCGCGCACGGCGCCCGCGCCATCGCGATCCACTACAACAGCGCGGCGTCCAAGGCAGCGGCGGACGCGACGGTAGCCGCCGTCGAAGCGGCCGGCGCCAAAGCCGTGGCCTTGCAAGCCGACCTGACAACCGCGGGCGCTGTCGAGAAGCTGTTTGCCGATGCGGTGGCCGCCGTGGGCAAACCGGATATTGCGATCAACACCGTTGGCAAGGTGCTGAAAAAACCGTTCACCGAAATCAGCGAGGCCGAGTACGACGAGATGACGGCGGTCAATTCCAAGACGGCCTTTTTCTTCCTGCGCGAAGCGGGCCGGCACGTCAACGACAACGGCAAGGTCTGCACGCTGGTGACGTCGCTGCTGGGCGCGTTCACGCCGTTCTATGCCGCGTACGCCGGCACCAAGGCGCCGGTCGAGCATTACACCCGCGCCGCGTCCAAGGAGTTCGGCGCGCGCGGGATCTCGGTCACGGCGGTGGGCCCCGGCCCCATGGACACGCCGTTCTTCTACCCGGCCGAAGGCGAGGACGCGGTGGCATATCACAAGACGGCGGCCGCGCTGTCGCCGTTCAGCAAGACGGGCTTGACCGACATTGAAGACGTCGTGCCCTTCATTCGCCACCTGGTCAGCGACGGCTGGTGGATCACGGGCCAGACCATTTTGATCAACGGCGGCTACACCACCAAGTAAGTAGCCGCTAATCTGTCGGGCATGGACCGATTCGACCAGTACCGCGTATTCGCCCAAGTCGCCGAGATGGGCAGCTTCATCAAGGCCGCCAACGCGCTGAACGCACCTCGCGCGTCGGTGTCCGCGGCCATCCAGCAACTGGAGGCGCAACTTGGCGTCCGCCTGCTGCACCGCACGACGCGGCAGGTGCGGCTGACGGCCGACGGCGAGCAATTGCTGGCGCGCGTGCAGCCGCTGCTGGCGGACGTGGAAGACATCGACCAGTTGTTCCATGCCAGCCAGTTGCAGGCCTCGGGCAGATTAAGCATCGACGTGCCCAGCCGGGTGGCGCGCCGCCTGATCGCGCCCGCGCTGCCCAGCCTGCTGCGCCGCCATCCCCGCCTGGTGTTGGCGTTGACTTCGACCGACCGCGCCATCGACCTGGTGCAGGAAGGCGTGGATTGCGCCGTACGAATCGGCGCGCTGGCCGATAGCAGCCTGGTGGTGCGGCCGCTGGGTCGAATCGCCCTGATCAACTGCGCCAGCCCCGGCTACCTGCGCGAACACGGCGAGCCGCGCAAACCCGCCGACCTGTCAGAAGGGCACTGGACGGTGGGCTATGCCTCCCCGAAGACGCGCCGCGAGCTGCCTTGGGAATTTCATGCCGACGACGGGCACATCGCGCAACCGCGCAGCCGCGTGATCGTGGACAACGCCGAAAACTACATCGCCTGCTGCCTGGCGGGGATGGGCCTGATCCAGATACCGCGCTTTGACGTGCAGCATCTGCTGGATGCCGGCGAGCTGGTGGAAGTGATGCCGGCGTTTCGCGCAGCGCCGATGCCGGTGTCGCTGATCTACCCGCATCGACGCCAGCGCACGCGGCGCCTGACCGTGTTCCAGGATTGGTTTGAATCGCTGATGCGGCCCCATCTGGAGGCCTGAAACCCGCGCATGCCGCCCATGCCGCCCATGCCGCGCTTGCCGGGCGAGCCAAAGCGGTGCGAAACGCGCTCGCCGCCGGCGCACCCGCCGCACCAAAACGGGGCGGCGCGCGGCGGCCGAGCAACGCATCCGCAGCGCCACCGCGAGCCATGCGTAATGGCACGGAACTTGCTTTTCCAGCTTTGTATACCGAATCGGTGTGCAACGCGTCGACCCGTCCCGGGCGATGCGCGCCCTGGAGAGTTCCTCATGAACCGTAGAACCCTGTTGTTGTCCCTTTGCACCGCCGCCAGCCTGCTGGCCGCGCCGCTGACGCACGCCGACACGTTGGATGACATCGTCAAAGCCGGCACCATCAAGATCGCCGTGCCGCAGGACTTCCCGCCGTTCGGCTCGGTGGGCGCCGACATGAAGCCGCTGGGCTATGACATCGATACGGCCGCGCTGATCGCCAAGCAATTGGGCGTGAAGCTAGAACTGGTGCCGGTCACCAGCGCCAATCGCGTGCCTTACTTGCAGACCCGCAAGGTGGACCTGGTGATCTCCAGCCTGGGCAAGAATGCGGAACGCGAAAAAGCCATCGATTTTTCCGACGCCTACGCGCCGTTCTTCAATGGCGTGTTCGGCCCGGCGGATTTGAAGGTGTCGTCGGCGGCGGACCTGGCCGGCAAGACCATCGGCGTCACGCGTGGCGCGGTCGAAGACATCGAGCTGTCGAAGATCGCCCCGGCCTCGGCCACCCTGAAGCGCTATGAAGACAACAACGGCACCATCACCGCCTTCCTGTCGGGCCAGGTGCCGATGATTGCCACGGGCAACGTGGTGGCCGCCGCCATCCTGGCGCGCAACCCGGCCAAAAAGCCCGAGACGAAATTCCTGATCAAGAATTCGCCGTGCTACATCGGCATGAACAAGGACGAGCCCAAGCTGCGCGCCAAGGTCAACGACATTCTGGCCGCCGCCAAGCGTGACGGCTCGTTGTCGGCGATTTCGCAGAAGTGGCTGGGGGCCGAGCTGCCCAAGGACCTGTAAGTTCCGACGGCGGCCATCATGGCTTACCAATACGACTTCGCGTCGGTATTCGACTACACGCCGGTGCTGTTGAAAGGCATCGGCGTGACGGTGGAACTGATCGCCTTCGGCGCGGTGGCGGGCGTGGCGCTGGGCATCGCCTGCGCCTGGGTCCGCACGCAGGGGCCGCGCGGGCTGCGCGCGCCCGTGGCCGCCTATGTCGAGGTGATACGCAACACGCCGTTCCTGATCCAGCTGTTCTTCGTGTTCTTCGGCCTGCCATCGCTGGGCGTGCAGCTGGGCGAGATGCAGGCGGCGTGCCTGGCGATGGCGCTGAACCTGGGCGCCTACAGCGCCGAGATCATCCGCGCCGGCATCGACGCCACGCCCAAAGGGCAGTACGAGGCGGGCGCCAGCCTGGCGATGACGCGCTTTCAGGTGTTCCGGCACGTGGTGCTGAAGCCCGCCTTGAAACGCATCTGGCCGGCCCTGTCGTCGCAGATCGTGATTGTGATGCTGGGCTCGGCGGTGTGCTCGCAGATTGCGGCCGAAGACCTGACCTTTGCCGCGAACTTCATCCAGTCGCGCAATTTCCGCGCGTTCGAGGTGTACCTGGTCACCACCGGCATCTACCTGATGCTGGCCATTGTCCTGCGCCAGTTGCTGCGCCTGGCGGGCTGGCGACTGTTTCGCAAGGCGGCGCGATGATTGAATTTTCAATGTGGGACATCGTCCGCAACCTGCTGCTGGCCGCGCGCTGGACGGTGGTGCTGTCGCTGGTGGCGTTCGTGGGCGGCGCGCTGATGGGCATGCTGGCGCTGATGATGCGCACGTCGCGCGTGGCGCTGATGCGCCGCGCCAGCTGGGCGTATATCGAACTGTTCCAGGGCACGCCGCTGTTGATGCAGCTGTTCCTGGCGTTCTTCGGGCTGTCGCTGCTGGGGCTGGAAGTGCCGCCCTGGCTGGCGGCCGGCGCGGCGCTGACGCTGTGGTCCGGCGCGTTCCTGGCCGAGATCTGGCGTGGCTGCGTGGAAGCCATTCCAAAAGGCCAGTGGGAAGCGTCCGCCAGCCTGGCGCTGGGCTACGTGCAGCAGATGCGCTACGTGGTGCTGCCGCAGGCGCTGCGCATCGCCATTGCGCCCACCGTCGGCTTCGCCGTGCAGATCGTCAAGAGCACGGCGCTGACCTCCATCATCGGGTTCACCGAGCTGTCCAAGGCCAGCACGGTGATCACCAACGCCACGTTCAGTCCCTTCACCGTCTATGCCTGCGCCGCGCTGATCTACTTCGCGCTGTGCTGGCCCCTGTCGCGCCTTAGCCTCCGGCTGGAAAGGAAGTTGCATGCCCCTCATCGCCCTTGAAGACGTCCGCAAGAAATTCGGCGACAACGAAGTCCTGAAGGGGGTGACGCTGCGCGTTGAACCCGGCGAGGTCATCGCCATCATCGGCAAGAGCGGCTCGGGCAAGAGCACGCTGCTGCGCTGCGTGAACGGGTTGGAGCAGATTGACGGCGGCGCCATCATGGTGGCCGACGCGCAGTTGGGCGACGACGAGCTGCGGCTGCGCGCGCTGCGGCTCAAGGTGGGCATGATCTTCCAGCAGTTCAACCTGTTTCCGCACCTGACGGTGGGGCGCAACGTGATGTTGTCGCCCATGGTGGCCAAGCGCATGCCGGAACCGGACGCGGCCGACATGGCGCGCGCCATGCTGACGCGCGTGGGGCTGGCGCACAAGTTCGATGCGTGGCCCGAGGAACTGTCCGGCGGTCAGCAACAGCGCGTGGCGATTGCGCGCGCGTTGGCGATGCAGCCGCTGGCGCTGCTGTGCGACGAAATCACATCGGCGCTGGACCCGGAGCTGGTCAATGAAGTGCTGGCGGTGGTGCGCGAACTGGCGGCCGACGGCATGACGCTGCTGATGGTCACGCACGAGATGCGCTTTGCGCGCGAGGTCTGCGACCGCGTCGTCTTCATGCACCAGGGCCGCGTGCATGAGATCGGGCCGCCCGAGGAGTTGTTCGCATCGCCCGCCACCCCCGAACTGCGGCAATTCCTGGGGATGACGAACCTGGCGATGTGACGGGAAGCGCGATCAGCGCGAAAAGCCGCGCGCGGCGATTTCCCAAATGTCTTGCACCACGCCATCGCGCACCACGACCAGGCCGTCATGCAGATTGAATGTAGGGTCCACGTGCGAGGGCACCAGGCGCAGCACGTCGCCCAGCGCCGGCGCGGTGGCGCCGGGCGCGACACGCACCACGCCATGTTCATCATTGATGGCGACGTAGGTCAGGCCCGGCGCGTCGAAGACGGCTGGCGGGCCGCATTCGGCGGTGGTCGATTTCAGACCCGCGTCCAGGATGACGCGCTCGGGCGCGGGCGCGCTCATGACGGTGGACAGCACGAACAGGCTGTTCTGGAACGCAAGCGCGCCGTCCCAATCGTTGGCGCCGTAATCGCCATCCATGAACGCGTACGAGCCCGCTTGCAGTTCGGTGTAGACGCCGCTTGCCGCATCGAATTCCGCGCTGCCCGTGCCGCCGCCGGTGATGATGTCGCACGCGATGCCGCTTTCGCGCAGCAGCTGGGCGTAAGAGGCGGCGATGCGCGCGGCCTTGCGGCAGATCCGCGCGCGTTCTTCGCGCGTACGGGCGTGCTGCACCGAGCCGTGATAGGCCTGAAGGCCCACGAAGTCCACGCCGGGAAGATCGCGCGCCTGTTGCGCCAGCGCCAGCACCAGGGCGTCGTCCGAGACGCCGCAACGCCCTTGTCCGACGTCCACTTCGACCAGCACATCGATCTGGGCGCCGGCTTGCACCATGGCTTGGGAAATGTCCGCCAGGTTTTTCGCGTTATCCACGCAGACGCTCAGCTTGGCCACGCGCGCCAGCTGGCCCAGCAGGGCCAGCTTGGCCGGCCCGACGACTTCGTTACTGATGTGGATGTCGTGGATGCCGGCCGCCACGAAAGGCAGCGCTTCGCTGACCTTCTGGCAGCAGATGCCGCGCGCGCCCAGTGCCAGCTGGCGCCGCGCGATCTCGGGACATTTGTGCGCCTTGGCGTGCGGGCGCAGGGCGACTTCGTGGCGGTCCGCCCAGGCCTGCATGGCGCGCAGGTTGGCCTCGAAGGGGCCCAGATCCAGCACCAGGCTGGGCGTGTCGACGCGGGCCAACGGGTCGCCCGGTTGCGCGGGCGGGGGCAGCGCTATGCCGCGTATGACTTCCTGGGACATCGAGGTAACTCCGTGATCTACAGCGCGTGGGATGTAACCGCCAGCGGCGACACCATAACTAAAGCACGACCTTCCATAACCCCAAGGCTTATTCACCCCCAGGTAAACGATAGCTCCGTAACCATTGGCTACGGATGCCCCGCATGCCAGAATTTCAACATGAAAACGGCCCCCAAGGGGAGGCCCATTTTTGTGCCCGGACGGCGCTTTTATTGAACCGTCCGCCACAGGAATGACAAGACGATTTCCGTCACAAGAACCCTACCTGACAACACCGGAGAAGCTCGCATGAAACTCAAACACTGGATCACCGCCCTGACCGTCGCGGTTGCCGCCGTCGGCACCGTGGGTTCCGCACAGGCCCAGCAGTTCTTCCGCATCGGCACGGGCGGCACGGCCGGCACGTACTACCCCATCGGCGGCATCATCGCCAACGCCGTGTCGCAGCCGGGCAAGCTGGTTGCCACGGCCGTGGCGTCCAACGGGTCGGTGGCCAACATCAACGGCATTCTGGGCGGCTCGTTCGAAGCCGGCTTCACGCAGTCGGACGTGGCGTACTGGGCCTATAGCGGCACGGGCACGTTCGAAGGCAAGCCCAAGGCGCAAGACCTGCGCCTGATCGCCACGCTGTATCCCGAAAGCATCCACCTGGTGACGCGCAAGGGCGCGGGCATCAAGAGCGTGGCTGACCTGAAGGGCAAGCGCGTGTCGATGGACGAACCGGGCTCGGGCACGCTGGTTGACGTGCGCCTGATCCTGGGCGCCTACGGCATGACCGACAAGGACATCAAGGCCGAATACCTGAAGCCGAACCAGGCGGGCGACAAGCTCAAGGACGGCGGGCTGGACGCGTTCTTCTTCGTGGGCGGTGCGCCGGCCGGCGCCATCGCCGAACTGGCCTCCAGCGGCGCGGGCATCGAAATCGTGCCGCTGGTCGGCCCGGAAATCGACGCGCTGCGCGCCAAGCAGGAGTTCTTCACGCCCGACACCATCGCCGCCAACACGTATCAGAACGTGGGCGAGGTCAAGACCATTTCGGTCAATGCGCAAATGGTCACGTCGGCCAAGCTGCCGGAACAGGTCGTGTATGACGTCACCAAGGCGCTGTACAGCGACGCCACGCGCAAGACGCTGGACAACGGCCACGCCAAGGGCAAGCTGATCACGCGCGAAAACGCCATCAAGGGCGCCGGCATCCCGTTCCACCCGGGCGCCGAGAAGTTCTACAAGGAAATCGGCTTGTTGAAGTAAGCCCAAGCCGTACTCGCGACGGCGATACGCCGGCGCGCCGGGTACCCCCCGGTGTTGCGCCGGCATTGCGCAGGGCCGCCTCGTGCGGCCCTGTTTGCGGATTCACCTGAGAAATACGTCGATGGAAATAGACCACGAAAAGACCCAGCAACTGGCGGAAAAGTACGATTCCGAAATCCGCTTCCGGCCACTGGACAAGACCGCCACCTGGATCGTCTCGGGCCTGCTGGTCACGCTCTCGATCTTTCATTACTACACCGCGGGCTTTGGCCTGCTGCGCGAGGCCACGCATCGCGGCGTGCACCTGGCGTTTGTGCTCAGCCTGATTTTCCTGGTGTTCGGCTTTTCGAAGTCGCACTATCAGCGCGAGCCGAAGTCCACCTGGTACGCCCCCGGCGGCATCCCGCTGTATGACTGGATCATCGCCGTGGCGCTGGCGCTGTCGGTCATGTACATCCCGTACATCTTCGAAGACCTGGCGTTCCGCGTGGGCAATCCGCTGCCCATCGACGTGTTCATGGGGTCCATCCTGCTGATCGGCCTGCTGGAAGCCACGCGCCGCGCCATGGGCTGGCCGCTGCCGATCATCGCCCTGGTGTTCATGGCCTACGCCATGTTCGGACCGTATTTCCCCGGGCTGCTGCAACACGCGGGCAACACCTGGTCCCAGATCGTCAACCACATGTACCTGACGAGCCAGGGCGTGTACGGCGTGGCGGTCGGGGTGGTGGCGACCTACGTGTTCCACTTCGTGCTGTTCGGCGTGCTGGCCACCCGCATCGGGCTGGGCCAGTTGTTCCTGGACGTGGCCTCGACCATTGCCGGCCGCTATGCGGGCGGCCCGGCCAAGGTGTCGGTGTTTGGCTCGGCCATGTTCGGCATGTTGTCCGGATCATCGGTGGCCAACGCGGTCACGGTGGGGTCGCTGACCATCCCCGCGATGATCCGCGTGGGCTATCCGCGCCACTTCGCGGCCGGGGTCGAAGCCGCCAGCAGCACGGGCGGGCAGATCACGCCGCCCATCATGGGCGCGGCCGCGTTCCTGATGATCGAATTTTTGGGCATCCCGTACCAGCAGATCGCCATCGCCGGCATTTTCCCGGCCTTCCTGTACTTCTTCGGCCTGTTCATGCAGGTGCACTTCGAGGCCAAGCGCGAAGGGCTGCGCGGCCTGACGGCCGAGGAAATGCCCAAGCTGAAGCAATCGGTCAAGATGCGCTGGCCGACCTTGATTCCGCTGTTTTTGCTGATCGGCGTGCTGGCCAGCGGCCGCACACCGTACCTGGCGGCGTTCGCGGGCATCACCGGCTGCATCCTGGTGGGGCTGCTGAATCCGTATCAGCGCTTGCGTTGGCGTGACCTGTACGAAGCCTTCGAGACCGGCGCCAAGTACGCGCTGGCCGTGGGCGCCGCCGCCGGCACGGTAGGTATCGTGATCGGTGTGGTGACGCTGACCGGCGTGGGCTTCAAGGTGTCGTACATCGTGATCTCGGCGGCGCAGTCCATCGCCGGCGTGGCCTCGGTGGTGATTCCGGAAGCCATCGCGAACACGCAGTCGCTGACCTTGGTGGCGGCGTTGATCATGACGGGCATCGTCTGCATCCTGATGGGCTGCGGCATTCCCACCACGGCCAACTACCTGATCATGGTGGCGGTGGCCGCTCCCACCCTGGTGCAACTGGGCGTGCAGCCGATTGCGGCGCACTTCTTCGTGTTCTATTTCGGCATCCTGGCGGACATCACGCCACCGGTGGCGCTGGCGGCCTACGCGGCGGCGGGCATGGCGGGCAGTGACCCGTTCAAGACCGGCAACACGGCGTTCAGGCTGGGCATCACCAAGCTGATCGTGCCGTTCGTGTTCGTGTTTTCGCCATCGCTGCTGATATCGGTGCAGGGCTTTACCTGGTACGACTTCTTCGTGACGCTGATCGGCTGCATGGTGGGCCTGGTGCTGCTGTCGGCCGCATTCTCGCGCTACATGCTGGTCGGCATGAAAAGTTGGGAACGGTGGCTGTGCACGCTGGGCGCGTTGCTGACCATCGTGCCGGGCGTGACCAGCGGCGTGATCGGGCTGGCCATCTGCATTCCGGTCTTCATCCGCCAGCTTGCCGGACTGAAGCTGGAGAACGCGGCCAAGGCAGCCTGAGAGCCGCCTTGCCGGGGCGACCCGGCCAGGCAGAAAAAACAGGGGCGGACCTGAGTGTCCGCCCCTGTTTTCTTTTGCACAATCGCGCATTTTGGCAGCAAATACGGGCAGAATGGGGGCCGTCCACGACAGGGTGACGCCATACAACATTCCGCCTTTTCGCCGGTTGCCCGGCTAAATAAATCAGCGTAAAGTAAAATTCATGTTTGCTGGTCTGCCGATATGCGGGCCGACTGTGCAAACAGGCACAACACTGCGCCATATGTTCGATATCCTGGTTTATCTGTTCGAGAATTACTACACGCCGCAAGCCTGTCCTGCGGCCGATGTGCTCGCAAAGCGGCTAGCCGCCGCCGGTTTCGAGCACGAAGACATCGACGACGCGCTCGGTTGGCTGTATGGCCTTGCCGAGACCACCGAACGATGTGTCGACCTCGCTCAGGCGCCCAACACCGGAACCCGGATCTACACCGACAACGAATACAGCCAGCTCGGCTCCGAATCCATCGGCTTCATCGCCTTCCTGGAATCGGCCGGCGTGCTGCCGGCGCCCCTGCGTGAGATCGTCATCGACCGAGGCCTGGCTTCGCCCGAAACGCCCGTGCCGCTATCCAAGATCAAGATCATCGCCCTCATGGTTCTCTGGAGCCAGGAAGCCGAGATCGACAACCTGGTCCTGGAAGAGCTGCTGGACGAAGAGGGCGTGCGGTTGTTGCATTGACGCGGCGCGCAGGCTTTTTGCGGTTGCTGTGACCGGTTGCGATGCCGTACGTAGGCCGATTCGCCCCCAGCCCTAGCGGCCCGCTGCACGCGGGTTCGCTGGTGGCCGCGCTGGCCAGTTGGCTCGATGCGCGCGCCCACGGCGGGCGCTGGCTGCTGCGCATCGAAGACGTGGACACGCCGCGTACCGTGGCGGGGGCCGCCGACACAATCATGGCGCAACTGCGCGCATTGGGCTTGCACTGGGACGGCGACGTCCTGTGGCAGTCCCAGCGCAACGCCGCCTATCAATCCGCGTTTGACTCGCTTGCCGCCCGTGGCCTGATCTACGGCTGCGGCTGCACGCGCCGTGAAATCGCCGATTCCGCATTGCGGGGCCCGACCGTGCCTGGCGCCGACGGCGAACGCCCCTACCCGGGCACCTGCCGCCACGGCCTGCCGCCTGGGCGCCAGGCGCGTGCTTGGCGCTTGCGGGTGCCCGACGGCGTTGAACATTTCGAAGACCGCTGGCTGGGTCCGCAAGAGCAGGACGTGGCTGCCGCCGTGGGCGACTTTGCCTTGCGGCGCGCCGACGGCTTGTGGGCGTATCAATTGGCGGTGGTGGTGGACGACGCGGAGCAGGGCGTGACCGACGTGGTGCGCGGCGCGGATCTGCTCAGCTCCACGGCGCGCCAGCGCGTTCTGGGCCGCCTGCTGGGCTTGCCGCCGCTGCGCTATCTGCACGTGCCGCTGATTCTGGATGCGGGCAGCGGCTTGAAGCTGTCCAAGCAGAACGGCGCGCCCCCCATCGACACCGGCGCACCGCTGGCCGCGCTGCAAGAAGCGTGGCGCGGTTTGGGTTTTGCGCCCATCGCGGCAACCGACCGGGACGGCTTCCTGTCGGCGGCCACCGCGCACTGGGCGCGGCGCTTTCCGCTGTCATCCACTTCAAATTAGTGTGCCGCTACAGCGGTTGCAGGTCTTCGCCCAGCATCCGCACCAGCAAGGCTTCGCCGTTTTCCGCCACGCGCAGTTCGCCATACCGTGCCACTTCAAAGCGCTTGGCCTCGCCCTCCTGGAAGAACCAGGCGTTGGTGACGATACGCACACCGCGATCGCGGACGCGGTATCGCAACGGCACCTCGGTCGGTGCATGCGGCTGCGCGTCCGGCTGGATGCGCAACGGCGTGGCCACGCCGCGCGAATCGGCTTGCAGCATCACATAGCCGTCGGGTTCGAACCCCATCAGCGAATCCTCGTCCGCCACGCGATCGCCCCCCAGCCGCAAGCGGGTGATGTCGCGGCTAGCGGCGAAATTCAGCGCCATGTAGTCGCCCTGCATCAACGAACGGGGATCGACCGGCGCCAGTTCCAGAATCACCACCTTGCCGGTAGCCAGCAGCTTTTCGCGCTGCCAGATGCCGCCATTGGCCACCACCAGCACCAGCGCCAGACCGCCCAGAATGGCCAGCGTGCGCCAGCGCAGCGGGCCGGACACCGGCGGCAGCGGCGCGCGCCGGTCGGGCGCCTGCGTACGCATCAGTCGGGGCACCAGCCAGACCAGGCCTCGCAGCACGAACAGCAGCAAGGCGCCTCCGCCCAGCCACAGCGCCTTTTGCAGCAAGGGCACATCCAGCTGGTAGTAATAGACGCCCAGGTAGGCCAGCAGGCCGAGCACGCCGAAGATCACCAGCCGCAGCTGGTTCAGCCCAAAGCCCAGCAACAGCCAGGCCAGCGCGAAGCCCACGCCCGGGCTGGGCAGCCAGAAAAGCGCCAGGGCCAGCAAGGCGATGGGCACGCCCCAGGTCACGCCACCCGTCAGCACGTGGCGGCGCGGCCATAGCACCGCCAGCGCGCCGGCGGCCGGCAGCAGCGCCCCGGCCACGACCAGCAACGCGCCCTGGGGATTCAGCTTCCACATGGCCGGCAGGTGCAGGGCCGAGATGCCGCCCGCCAGCCAGACCATGCCTTGCACGGACAGCAGGAAGGCCCAGGCCAGCGGCTCCATCGCGTGGCCGCGCTTGCCGCCCACACGATGGCTCCAGGTCAGGATGACGGCCGTGGCCCAGGCGCCGATCACGGCAATCGGCAGCCAGACGAAGCCGGCGCGGCCCGCGTCGAAGTACAGCCAGGCGTCCAGCAGGTCGTCGCGCATCAACTCCGGGGACAGGCCGCGCCAGATCAGGGCGGCGCCCGCCGCCGCGATCAACAGGCCCGACAGAAACCGCAGGATCACATCCGGCCCCAGCGCGTAGACCACCGCCGCCAGCAGCAATACAAATAAGCAGGCGCTGGTGAACGACGTGGAACTGGACAGCCCGTAGATGATGAGGATCTGGCCCGTGAAGGCCATCGCGGTGCCGCATTGGCGCCAGAATGGTCCGGCGTCGCTGCGCAGCACCGCCACGCCCGCGCCGCACAAAACCAGCCCGGCCACCAGCGCGCCTTCTTCCGACGTCACGATGCCCGAGAACGCCACGAACACCAGCAGCAGCAAAGTGGCCAGCCAGGCGCTCAGGCCCAGCAGGCATTGCACGTACCAGGGCGGTTCGGCATGCGGCATGGCGGCAGGGGCCAGTTGCACGACGGGGGTGCCGGCATCGCCGGATTCGACCGCGTTGCCCGCCGACGCGGCGGCCGGTTCGGCATCGGCGGTGACCAAGGCGGCGTCGGGTTCGGCGGCCAGCTTGCGCAACCAGCGCGCGGCCAGCACGGCCTCGGCCATGAGCAGGGCGGCCAGAGGCAGCGCAGCCCATACGCCGGGCTCCAGCCGCAACAGCCATTCGCCCACCACCCGCAGGGACACGCAGATGACACCCGCCGCCAGCATGGCCAGAATGACCAGGTCGCGCCGGCCGCGCTGATAGTAAAAGCCCAGCCCCAGCGTCGCGGCCAGCCAGGCGATGCCGTTAAGCGAGCCCACCCCGCGCAGGATGAAGTCCCCGAACATCAGGGACAGCACCAGGGCGCTGATGGCGATGAAGGCCAAAACGCGCGGCCCGATCAGCGTGCTGGCCCGCCAGCGGCGCGCCGCCAGTTCCCAGCCCAACAGCAGCGTCAGGTTTAGCGCGGCCATGATGAGGTTGGGCAGGCCCGAGCCGTCATAGAGGGCATACCAGGTGAAGACACGTTCGCCCAGCCACAATGCGGCCGCCACATTCAGCACCAGCGCCCACAACAGCCACACCGCCTGGCTGGCCGAAGCCAGCGCCCAGGGCAGCAGCAGAACCGCCCACCAGGCGAACAATTCCCAGGTATCGGCGCCAGTCTGGTAAGTTTGACCCAATAACGCGAGCAAGGCGCCCAGCAAGATGCCGGCCAATGCCAGAAGCGCGCCGGGGACGCTGCGCCGCACGCCAGGCGAGGCCCGAAGGCGCAAACCGGCCCAGGCCGCCGCCAACGCCGAGATCGCCAGCAAACCCTGCGTGCCGGCAAAGCGTTGCACTTTTGTCATGTCTTGCCAGTTGGCGGCAACCCAGCAAATCGCAGCGCTGCCCAGCAGCAAAACGCCTAGCCACAAGGTGCTTCGCGCCAAGAATTGACGCCAAGCGTGCAGTTCGGATCCCGCTTGCCTTTCAGTGCCGACTTGCATCTGGCGAATCTCCGATCTTATTATCCGCGCTACTAAGGCGGGACTACCGCCACTGGATACACATGAATAAAACGCTGATTATTGCCGAGAAGCCCTCGGTGGCCCTTGATATATCACGCGCCTTGGGAGGCTTTGCGCGCGAGGGCGACTATTTTGAAAGCGAACGTTACGTACTCGCATCCAGCATCGGCCATTTGCTGAGCTTGGTCGCGCCCAATGATCCGGTCAAGGGAAAGTGGAGCTTCGCGCACCTGCCCGTGATTCCGCCGGAATTCGAACTCGGCCCCACCGACAAGAAGTCGGCGGAACGCCTGAAGCTGCTGGTCCGCCTGGCCAAGCGCAAGGACGTGGATTCGATCATCAACGCCTGTGACGCGGGACGCGAGGGCGAACTGATCTTCCGCTACATCATTCAGTATGCGGGTGTGAAAAAGCCGATTCAGCGCCTCTGGCTGCAATCGATGACGCAGGCCGCCATCCGCGAAGCCTTCGCCAACCTGCGCGACGACGTGCAGCTCAAGCCGCTGGAAGCGGCCGCCCGCTCGCGCGCTGAAGCCGACTGGCTGGTCGGCATCAACGGCACGCGCGCCATGACCGCCTTCAACAGCAAGGACGGTGGCTTCTTCAAGACGCCGGTGGGCCGCGTGCAAACGCCCACGCTGGCCATCGTGGCCGAGCGCGAAGAGCGCATCCGCCGCTTCGTGCCCCGCGACTACTGGGAAGTGCGCGCCACGTTCATCGCCGCCGCCGGCTTGTACGAAGGCCGCTGGATCGACCCCCAATTCAAGAAAGACGACCGCGACCCGGAAAAGCGTGAATCGCGCCTGTGGTCCGCCGCCGCCGCGCAAAGCGTGGTGGCAGCCTGCCGCGACCAGCCGGGCAACGTCACCGAAGAATCCAAGCCGTCGACCCAGATGTCGCCGGCCCTGTACGACCTGACGTCGTTGCAGCGCGAGGCCAACGGCCGTTTCGGCTTTTCGGCCAAGACCACGCTGTCGCTGGCCCAGACCCTGTACGAACGCCACAAGGCGCTGACCTATCCGCGTACCGACTCCCGCTATCTGCCCGAGGACTACATCACCACGGTGCAGGAAACGATGCGCGCGCTGGCCACGGGCGGCTCGAACGCCGTGGGCGGCCTGTCGCGCCACGCGGGCACCGTCGTCAGCCAGCAGTGGGTGAAGCCCAACCGCCGCATCTTCGACAACAAGAAGGTGTCGGATCACTTTGCCATCATCCCCACGCTGCAAATCCCGCACGACCTGAGCGAAGCCGAGGCCAAGCTGTACGACCTGGTGCTCAAGCGCTTCCTGGCCGTGTTCTTCCCGGCGGCCGAATACCGCGTCACCACGCGCCTGACCGAAGTGCAGGGGCATCGCTTCCGCACCGACGGCAAGGTGCTGGTCACCCCGGGCTGGCTGGCCGTGTACGGCAAGGAAGCCCAAGGCGAAGACGCCAACCTGGTGCCGGTTGCCGATGGCGAAACGGTGCGCACGGAAGACGTCGAAGCGGTGGGCTTGTCGACCAAGCCGCCCGCCCGCTTTAACGAAGGCACCTTGTTGTCCGCCATGGAAGGCGCCGGCAAGCTGGTGGACGACGAAGAACTGCGCGAAGCCATGTCCGAACGCGGGCTGGGTACGCCGGCCACGCGCGCCGCCATCATCGAAGGCCTGCTCAACGAGGTGTACCTGCGCCGCGAAGGCCGCGACCTGGTGCCCACCGCCAAGGCGCGCCAGCTGATGACGCTGCTGTCCGGCCTGGACGTGACCGAACTGACCTCGCCCGAACTGACGGGCGAATGGGAACACAAGCTCAAGCAGATCGAGCAGGGCGGCCTGGGCCGCGAGGCCTTCATGCGCGAAATCGCGCAGATGACCCAGGTGATCGTCAAGCGCGCCAAGGAATACGAGCGCGACACGGTGCCCGGCGACTACGCCACCTTGCAAACGCCGTGCCCCAAGTGCGGCGCGGTGGTCAAGGAAAACTATCGCCGCTTCGCCTGCACCGCCTGCGATTTCTCGATCGGCAAGCATCCGGGCGGCCGCACGTTCGAACTGCCGGAAGTCGAAGAGCTGCTGGCCAAGCGCGAGATCGGTCCGCTGCAAGGCTTCATCAGCAAGATGGGCCGTCCGTTTGCCGCCATTCTGCGTATCAGCGACGAGTACAAGCTAGAATTCGACTTCGGCCAGAACGACGAAGACGACACCGAAGCGGTGGACTTCTCCGGCCACACGCCGGTCGGCCCCTGCCCCAAGTGCCAGTCGCGCGTGTTCGAGCACGGCATGAGCTACGTTTGCGAAAAGTCGGTCGGGCCTGAGAAGACCTGCGACTTCCGCTCGGGCAAGGTCATCCTGCAACAGGAGATCTCGGCCGAACAGATGGGCAAGCTGCTGACCACCGGCCGCACCGACCTCTTGGACGGCTTTGTGTCCAGCCGCACGAACCGCAAGTTCAAGGCATTCCTGGTGCGTCAGCCCGACGGCAAGATCGGCTTCGAGTTCGAGCCGCGTCCTGAAAAACCGGGTCGCGCCCCGTCCAAGACCGCCTCGAAGACGGCGACGAAGACCGCAGCGAAGACGGCAGCGAAAAAAGCGCCGGCCAAGAAAGCGGCGGTGAAGAAAACCGCAACTAAGACAGCCACCAAGACGGCCACCAAGACCGCCGCCAAGAAGGCAGTCAAAAAGGCCGCGCCGAAGAAAACCGCTTCGTAACGGGAATCCAGGCGCAACGAAAAGGGCGGAGCCACTCGCCCCTGATCACGCCTGATCCCTTACCCGGCTGCTGCCATTTGCCGACCCACGCCCGGACAACCCGGGCGTTTTCCATTGTTGGGCCGCACACGCTGGGGTATTGTTTACGCCAAATAGCGCCACCCAAAAGCGCCAACCAAAATCAATTCGAGGACGACATGACCCACAGCCCCCGCTTCACCACGCGCCGCCGCATCCTGACCGCCGCCGGCGCCCTGGCCGGTGTCGCCTTGCTTGACGGGCGCGTTGCGTTTGCCCAGCCCAAGCTGGGCCGCGTCGTCTACGGACAAGGCAGCATCGATCCCTTTTTCGCGGCCGGCTACGTGGCGCTCAAGAAGGGCTACTTCAACGAAGGCGGCCTGGACGTTGAATACCTGAATTCGCAAAGCGGCCCGCGCACCAACCAGCTGTTGGCGGCCGGCCAGATCGTGTTCGGCGCCACCGCCGCCACGGCCGCCCCCGCGCTGACCATTGCCGGCAAGGCCGCCACGCTGGTGTTCGGCTTTGACCGCAAGCTGACGTACGCCAACATCATCGTGCGCCGCGAAGACTTCGAAAGCGGCAAGATCAAGTCGTTGAAAGACCTGGCCGGCAAGCGCGTCGGCGCCACGCAACCGCAGTCCAGCACCTGGCTGATGGCGCTGTACCTGATGCAGAAAGCCGGCGTGGCCGACAAGGTCGACATCCGGCCCCTGGGCGATCTGGCCACGATGCTGGGCGCGCTCAAGACCGGCTCGGTATCCGCCAGCATGGCCACCATGTCGATGATGGAACAGGCTCGCCAGGAAGGCTGGGGCGTGCCGATTTTCGACGCCACCACCGAAGCCTCGTGGAACGAATTCATGGGCGGCGACGTGCCCGGCATTGCCGCGTTGACGCTGCAAGACACCATCCAGAAGCGCCCGGAAGTGGTGCAGGCCTTCGTCAGCGCAATGGTCAAGGCGCAGGACTTCATCACCGCCACTCCGGCCTCGGGCATCGCCGACGTCATCTACGACGACTACCTCAGCGCGTTCCCGCGCGCCGCCATCGAGAAAACGCTGGGCGTCTACAAAGACACGGTGTTCTTGAAAGACAACATCATCACCGAAGACGCATACAACCGCATGACGGCCATCATGGGCGACGGCCGCCAGTTTTCCAATGACGAAATCAAGACCGTGCCCTATGCCAAATGCGTGAACATGAGCTTCGTGCGCAAAGCGCGGGGCCTTTGATGATTACGCTGGACAAGGTCGGCAAGGCGTACCAGTCACGCCAGGGCACGACGCATGCGGTGGGCGACGTCAGCCTGACCATCGAAGCGGGTGAATTTGTCTCCATCGTCGGCCCCTCGGGCTGCGGCAAGAGCACGCTGCTGAACATGATCGCCGGCTTTTTGCGGCCTACCACCGGCAGCATCCACGTGGACGGCCGGCAAGTGGACGGGCAGGTGCCTCCTGCGCTGGGCTACATCTTTCAGAAAGACACCTTGCTGCCGTGGTTCAGCGTCAAGAAGAACGTGGCGCTGGGGCTGAAGTTTCACGGCGTGGCCGCCGACAAGATCGCGCAGCGCGTGGCCGAACTGCTTGAGCTTGGCCACCTGACCGACTTCGCCGACGCCTTTCCGCACCAGCTGTCGGGCGGCATGCGGCGGCGCGTGGCGCTGTTGATGAGCCTGGCAGTCGAGCCGCGCATCCTGCTGCTGGACGAGCCCTTCGGCGCGCTGGACACACACACCAAGACGCACCTGCATCGCGAGTTGATGGAGATCTGGCGCAAGCTGGGCCAGACCATCGTGATGGTCACGCACGACCTGGACGAAGCCATCCTGCTGTCGGACCGCGTGGTGGTGCTGTCCGGCCCGCCCAGCCGCGTGCTGCTCGATGAACGCATCCGCATCCCGCATCCGCGCGACGTGTTCACGCTGCGCGAAACGCCGCAGTTCGTCGCCCATGTGCAAAGCCTCTGGAGTGTGCTGGGCCAGCAGTTCCGCGCCGCCGCCTGATTCTTCCTGCCCCATGATTCCGACTGAAACCTCAAATTCCTTGCAAGACCAGCTACGGCTGGACCGCCGCGCCGGCATCAAGCGCCGAGTCCGCATCACGTTGTGGCAGGTGCTGATTCTTGCCGTCATTCTTGGGTCATGGGAAACGCTGACGCGCATTCCGTGGTTTACGCAGAACACCTTGTTCGACCCGTTCTTCATCAGCCAGCCGTCCCGCGTGGCGGTGCGTTTGTGGGAATGGCTGCAACCCGGCCCGCGCTCGGTGTGGCCGCATCTTTGGCTGACCTTGCAAGCCACGATGGTGGGGCTGGTGGTGGGGGTGGGCAGCGGCTTTATCGTCGGCATGACGCTTAGCCGCAGCCGCTTCCTGGCCGATGTCTTCAACCCGTTCATCGTGGCGTTCAACTCGATGCCGCGCATCGCCTTCGTGCCGCTCATCACCATGTTCTTCGGCCTGGGGCTGGCTTCCAAGGTGGTGACATCGTGGTTCGTGGTGTTCTTCCTGGTGTTCTTCAACACCTACAAGGGCGGACGCAGCGTCGAGCGTGAACTGGTGGACTTCTGCCGCACGCTGGGCGGCTCGCCGCGCCAGATCCTGTGGCGGGTGCGCATACCCACCGCCGCGGCCTGGACGTTCGCCGCCTTGCCTAACGCCATCAGCTTCGCGTTGATCGGCGTGGTGCTGGCCGAATTCGTCGGGTCGACCACGGGCATGGGCTACCTGATGATCACCGCGCTGGCCACCTTGAACGCCACCGACATGTTCGCGGCCGTAACGCTGCTGTCCATCGTCGGTATCGCGCTGGTTTATTGTGTGACCTGGCTGGAACGGCGGCTGCTGCATTGGGCGCCGGAATTCAGGGAATGACCATGAAACATTCGGGACAGCATTGATGAGCACTCTTCCCTATTTGCGTAACTTCGACCTGACGGGCCAGGTGGCGCTGATAACCGGGTCCGCGCGCGGGCTGGGCTTTTGCATTGCGCGCGCGTTGGCCGGCTGCGGCGCGCGCGTGTTGATCAACGGCCGCAACAGCGCGTCGGTGGACGCCGCCGTGGCCGAGCTGGCCGATGCGGGCCTGGACGCGCATGCCTTGCCGTTCGACGTCAGCAACGACGCCGACATGGCGCGCGCCTTTCAACGCATCGACGATGAGCACGGCCGGCTGGACGTGCTGGTCAACAACGTGGGCGCACGCAACCGCAAGACGTTGCGCGACACGACGCCGGCCGAAATCCGCGAATTGATCGACACCGATCTGGTGGCCGGCATGCTGCTGGCCAAGTTCGCGGCCGAACGCATGGTGCGCCAGGGCGGCGGGCGCCTGATCGCGATCACGTCGGTGGTGGGGGAATTGGCGCGCGCGGGCGACGCGGTCTATCCCGCCGCCAAGCAGGGTTTGACGGGCATGGTGCGCGCGCTGGCGGCAGAATTTGGCGGCCAGCACATCACCAGCAACGCCATCGCGCCGGGCACGTTCGCCACGGAAACCAATGCGGCCATGGTGGCGGACCCGAACTTCGGCCCGCGCATCGCCGCGCGCAATCCGACGGGCCGGTGGGGCGAGCCGGAAGAAATCGCCGGCGCGGCGGTGTTCCTGGCGTCACCGGCCGCGTCCTACGTGAACGGGCACGTGCTGGTGGTGGACGGCGGCCTGTCGATCCAGTTCTAGGCGATCAGGTCGTCTCGTCCTGGTACCAGACGCCTTCGGCCAGCATCATCTTCTGGTGGCCGTGGCCCGCCGGCATCATCGGAAAGCAGTTCTCTTGCGCGGTCACCGCCACGTCAAGAAAGTACGGCCCGTCATGCGCCAGGCATTCGGCCAGCGCGGCGTCCAGCGTGGCCGGATCATCCACGCGCGCCGCGCCCCAGCCGAACGCGCGCGCCAGCGCCACGAAGTCAGGCAGCGACGCGTTATAGCTGTGGCTGTAGCGGCCGCCGTGGATCAGTTCCTGCCATTGGCGCACCATGCCCATGTAGCCGTTGTTGCACAGCACGACCTTCACGGGCGTCTGGTGCTGCATGGCGGTGGACAGTTCCTGGATGTTCATCAGCACCGATGCATCGCCGCTGACGCACACGACGGTCTTGTCGGGATGCGCCACCTGCGCACCGATGGCGGCGGGCACGCCATAGCCCATCGTGCCGGCGCCGCCCGAGGTCAACCAGCGGTTCGGCTTGTCGAAACGCAGGTATTGCGCGGCCCACATCTGGTGCTGGCCCACGTCGGTGGACACGATGGCGTCGCGATCGGCCAGCGCGGCATTCAGGCTGGACATCAGGTGCTGCGGCAAGATGGCGTCGGCGGCGGGCGTGAAGCCCAGGCAGTCCTGCGCGCGCCATGCGTCGATGCGCTTGAACCACGGCGCCAGGCGCGCGGGCTCCAGCGGTGCGTCGCCCAGTTCGGCGCGCAGCGCGCGCACCAGCGGCAGGCAGTCGCCCACCAGCGCCACGTCCACGCGCACCACCTTGTTGATGGAGGCCGGGTCGATGTCGATATGGATCTTGCGGGCGTGCGGGCAAAACTCGGACAGCTTGCCGGTGATGCGGTCGTCGAACCGGGCGCCGATGCACACGACCAGATCGGCGTTGTGCATGGCCAGGTTGGCTTCAACGGTGCCGTGCATGCCCAGCATGCCGACAAACCGCGGGTCGGATGCGGGGAAGGCGCCCAGGCCCATCAGCGTCAACGTGCACGGCGCGCCGGTGTGGCGCACCAGATCCGTGAAGGCCTGGCAGGCCTCGGGGCCGGCATTCACCAGGCCGCCACCGCCGTAGAAGATGGGGCGCTTGGCCTGTGCGATCAACGCGGCGGCGCGGCGCACGGCCGACTGCGGCAACTTGGCCGCCAGCTTGCCCGACTGCCGGCGCGCTCGCAGCGCGGCCAGCTTTTGCTGCGACGGCAGGCCCGGCACATCGTCATCCGCGTCGCGCGGCACCGCCAGCTGGACGTCTTTCGGAAAGTCCACCAGCACCGGGCCGGGTCGGCCCTGCCGGGTCAGTTCAAATGCGCGCCCCACCACGTTGGCCACGTCGTCCACGGCGCGGATCTGGGTATTCCATTTGGTGACGGAACGCGAAATGCCAATGGCATCGCATTCCTGAAAGGCGTCGGTGCCGATCGCGGCGGTAGCGACCTGGCCGCTGATGCACAGCACCGGAATCGAATCGCACATGGCGTCCAGCAGGCCGGAGGTGGTGTTGGCCATGCCGGGGCCGGAGGTCACGAACACCACGCCCGTGCGGCCGGTGCTGCGGGCATAGCCCTCGGCGGCATGCACGGCGGCCTGCTCATGGCGCACCAGCACGTGGCGCAGGCGCGGCTCGGCGTACAAGGCGTCGTACAGCGGCAGGACCGCGCCCCCCGGGTAGCCGAACACGGTATCGACGCCGTTCGCAATCAGCGTATCGAGCAGAATCTTGGCCCCGTTGGCAGGAGGGGCTTCGGTGGCGGCTAGCGCGGCGGCGGCGGTGGGGTGCAGGCGATCGTTCATGCTATCTATCTTATTCGTAGGCGCGCAGAATTTTTATCTTCTTTTCCACGAATACGCGTGAGCCGGAGTAAATTCATCTTTGATTTGGAGGAATCAAAGAAAATGAACCTGGACAAGTTTGACCTCGCCATTTTGAAGGTGCTGCAAGAGAACGCGCGCGCCAGCTTGAATGAGATCGGCGCGGCGGTGGGGCTGTCGTCTACCCCTTGCTGGAATCGCATCAAGCGGATGGAGGGCGCCGGCGTCATCCGGGGCTACACCGTGGACATCGACCCGGCCAGCCTGGGCTTCATGGACACGGTCATCGTCCACGTGACACTGGAAAGCCACAGCGAAGAAACCTTGTACGAGTTCGGCCGCGCGCTGGCGGCCATCCCCGAAGTGCTGGAAGCGTTTCTGGTGTCGGGCGATTACGACTACTACATCCGCATCGCCGTGCGCGACACGCGCGACTACGAACGGCTGCTGCGCGAGCAGCTGTACCGCATCCCCGGCATCCGCCACAGCAAGTCTTGCTTTGTGCTGCGTCGGCTGAAGGAAACCATGCTGCCGCTGACCGGCCCGGTGGCCTGAAGCGGCGCTCAGCGCAGGATGTAGTCCTGCGGCACGGCCGGTTCCGGTAGCGGGCGCACGCCCAGGCCTTCCAGCAAATCGATCTCGATGACGCGGGCCAGCGCCGACAGGGGCAGGTCGTTTTCTTCCAGGCCGAAGGGGTCCTCAAGCTCGTCGCCCAACGCGTCCAGCCCAAAGAAGGTGTAGGCAATGATGATGACCGCCACGGGCGTCAGATATTCCAGCGTGCCCACCAGGCCGAATGGCAGCAGCAGGCAGAACAGCCATGCCGTGCGATGCAGCAGCAAGGAATACGCGAACGGACAGGGCGTGAACTTGATGCGTTCGCAGGCGGCCTGGATGGCGGCGCACTGGGCCACGCGTTGGGTCAGGCCCTGGTAAAGAATGTCGCTGAGTTCGCCGCGCCGCAGGCAGCCGGCCAGATCGCGGTTGATGGCCATGAGCAGGGCGTCGGGCACGTTGCGGCAACCGGCCAGCGTGTCCAGTTCGTCTTGCTGCACCCAGGGGCGCACCGCATCGACCATGTCCTGCCCGCGCAGCCGCGCCGCCAGGCCATAACCGAACCCGATGCAGCGCCGCACCAGCCGTTCCTGGATCGGGTTGGCCGTGCTGGCGGCCAGCAGCACAGCGCTTTCGCGCGCCAGGCTGCGCGCCTGCACGATCAGGTCACCCCATTGCTTGCGGGCTTCCCACCAACGGTCATAGCAGACGTTGTTGCGAAACCCCATGAACACCGAAAGCGCCAGCCCGAACAGCGAAAACGGCACCGCCGTCAGGTGCGCGGGCGAGAACCACTGGCGGTGGTACATCCACACCACCACGCAGGACAACAGCGTGATGACGAGGATCCTGCTGAGAATGCGCGGGATGATGGAACCGCGCAACACAAAGAACAAACCCAACGCGGAAGGCCGCGGACGGACGATCATGATGAATATCAAGTAAAGACAAGGCGGCGCTCACTATACGCCTGTCATCCGTGTCACAAGCGCGTCGATATAATTCTGTTTCGTCTCATTCCCCCACCGTCTCGCCTCACGCCTCCATGACCACCGAAGCCACCCCGATCAAGCCCTGGCACGTCGTTCGCCGCTCGAAGTTGCATGGCAATGGCGTCTTCGCCGCCCGCAAGATCCCCGCGGGCACACGCATCATCGAGTACGGCGGCGCGCGCATCAGCGCCAAGGAAGCCGACCGGCGCCATCCCACCAACCCGGACGATCCGTTCCACACGTTCTTCTTCGCGCTCAGCTCCGGCCGCGTGATCGACGGTGGCGACCAAGGCAATGACGCGCGCTGGATCAACCATTCCTGTCAGCCCAATTGCGAAGCGCAGGAAGGCAAGCACGGCAAGCGCGTCTACATCGTGGCCTTGCAGGACATCCCGCGCGGCACCGAGCTGTCGTACGACTACGGGCTGGTGCTGGACGGCCGCATCACCAAGGCGCTGAAAGAAGGCTACCGCTGCCTGTGCGGCACCCCGCCGTGCCGAGGCACGATGCTGGCGCTGCCGAAGAAGAAGACGGATAAGAAGGCATCGAAGGAAGCGGCGGAGGCGGTGACGGAGAAGGCGGAGAAGGTGGCGGAGCCGCGGACGAAGGCCGCACCGAAGAAGGCTGCACCGAAGAAGGCTGCACCGAAGAAGGCTGCACCGAAGGAGGCTGCAACGAAGAACGCAGCGACGAAGAAGGCTGCACCGAGTAAGGCAGCACCGAAGAATGCAGCACCGAAGAATGCAGCAACGAAGCGGGCAGCAACGAAGCGGGCAGCAACGAAAAAGGCCCCGACCCAGGCGGCCCCGGCCGACAAATCCGTCCCCTGAAACTCGGCGTACGCACCTCCGCCCCGCCTGTCCCACCATCCGCGCGGACAGGCGTACAATCGCCGATGTCGTTAACACGACATGCAGTACGTCTTCAGGGCGGGGTGCAATTCCCCACCGGCGGTATGCCATGCAATGTGGCGAGCCCGCGAGCGCCCGGCGTCCTTCACGGACATCGGGGTCAGCAGATCTGGTGAGATGCCAGAGCCGACGGTCATAGTCCGGATGAGAGAAGATGTGCCGGCACAACACCCGTCATCCAGGCGCACTTGCGCCTGGAACGTCGTATTGTGCTTGGCTGTCGATTAGCCCTGAAACGTTTTTCGCCCCCTTCATTTTGCGAGAGCGTTTCAATGTCCACCCTCAATACCCCGCAGTCCCTCCCCAGCCTGGCTTCGCAACCGTTCGCCGCCCGTTTGCAGCGCGCGCTGCATCATCTGCGCCTGGGCCGTCCCGTCATCCTCATGGACGACTTCGATCGCGAGAACGAAGCTGACCTTATCGTCGCCGCCGACAAGCTGACCGTGCCCGTCATGGCGCAACTGATCCGCGACGGCAGCGGCATCGTCTGCCTGTGCCTGCCCGGCGAAACGCTCGACCGCCTGGAACTTCCGCCCATGGTCACGCGCAACCAAAGCCGCTTCGCCACCGCATTCACCGTGTCGATCGAGGCGCGCGACGGCGTCAGCACCGGCGTGTCCGCCGTGGACCGCGTCACCACCATCCGCGCGGCGATTTCGCCGACCGCGCAAAGCGAAGATATCGTGAGCCCCGGCCACGTATTCCCGCTGCGCGCACAGCCCGGTGGCGTGCTGACGCGACGCGGTCACACCGAAGGCTCGGTCGACCTGGCCGTGCTGGCCGGCCTGCGCCCGGCCGGCGTGCTGTGCGAACTGATGAACCCCGACGGCACCATGATGCGCGGCTCCTCGCTTGAACGCTACGCCGCCCAGCACGGCCTGGTCGCCCTGACCATCGCCGAACTGGCCGATCACCTGCAACAGCTGAAAGACGGCCAGACGCAGCCCGTGGACGACGAAGTGCTGGAAATGGCCGCCACGGTCTGACGTCGGCCATTGAGAAAGCGTGCGTGAAAAGGGCGTGGCGATCTGACACCATCGCGACTGAATTCGTCGATGGCATAATCCGCGCTTGCGGGTAAAAAATCAGATTGCCTGCCGTAAATTCCATGAGCCATTGCTCAGGTTTGATACTCGCCTTTCAACGCATCCATGACCGCCATTCCCCAGCCCCGAAAATCGCCGCGCCAGCTCCGTTCCCAGCACACCGTCGACACGATCCTGCAAGCGACGGCTCACGTTCTGGCCACGCACGGCTACGCGGGCACCAACACCAATCTGATCGCTGAAACGGCGGGTGTCAGCGTCGGGTCGCTGTACCAGTACTTTCCCAACAAGAACGCGCTGATCGTGGCGCTGCACCAGCGCCATGACAACCAGATGCTGGATGTCATCGACGATGTGCTGAACAGCAATCCCGCCGCGACGCTGAAAGAGCGCGTGGCCGCCATCGTGCAGGCCATGCTGCACGCGCACCTGCTGGAACCTGCGCTGCACCGCGTGCTGGAACGGGAATTCCCCTTGTTCGACACGCCGCGCGAACACAGCATGGCCGACCAGGACATCCACCGCCGCATGCGGCATCTGCTGGAACTGCACCGGGCCGAGATCGCGCAGCAGGATCGCGATCTGGCGACTTATGTGGTGCTGCGCATCATGGAATCGCTGGTGCACGCGGCGGCGTTGGAGCCGCCCGCGGGCTTTTCCACCGAGCAGCTGGAAGAGGCCGTGGTGGATGCGGTGATGGGGTATCTGGGTACGCCGGTGGCGAAGAAGGCAACGCGCAAGAAGGCGGCGAAGTAAGTGGTGGCGAAGTAAGCGGCGGCGACTGGCGCTATTACCGGCTCCCGCCGGCGTCCTGCGCCATGCGGGCCAGGCAATCGGAAGCCTTGCCCACCACAATGCGCGCACTGCACGCCAGCATCAGGTTCAGATTCAAGCCGAAGTCTTCCACCGTGTAGCCATCGGCGTCGACCATGCGCGCGGCGCCGTCGTCGGCCGCCGCCCCCACCGCCACCTGATCGATCAGCGATCCCGCCTGGCTGGTATAGCCCCATACCGGCTTGCCGCAGGCGATGGCGTAGCCCACCTCGAAGGCCGTGCCCGAATCCGGCTCGGTACCCCGGAACGCATTCAAGTTGGCCATCACCATGTCGGCACGCCGGATCAGCGCGACGTTCTCGCGATAGATCCACTGCGCCAGTGCCGCGCCCGACAGGTCTTGCGGCGCCGTATTGTCCAAGGGAAAAAGCCCCTCGAATCCGTACGTCGCGCACAAGGCCTTGAGCCGCTGGCCATGCGCCACGGCATCGGGCAGGAAGACGTCGAACCCCGCAAGATACACGCTGCGCATAGGGGCTACTCCGGTTCTGAAACGTTGAAGGGCTGGCCGGTGGCAAAGAACGAACCGCCCGCCACATAGTGAATCGAACGGCGCTCGTCTTGGGGGAAGTGCCAGCGGTTTTGCGAGAACACATCGGGCGCGGCCCACGCGGCCACGACTTCGCCGATGAACAGATCATAAGCCTGCTGGTTGTGCGGTTCGGGCACGACCTTGCATTCCAGCCAGCCCAGGCAGTCGCTGACCAGCGGCGCGCCGATCTTGCTGGCGGCAAACGTGGTCAGCCCGCAGTGTTCGAACTTGTCCACGCCCCGGCCCGTTTCCGAGCCCACCTTCAAGGTGGCCGCAGCCTGCGCGCGCGACGGTATGCACAGCGCGAATTCGCCCGATGCTTCGATGAGTTCGCGCGTGTAGGTGTTCTTGTCCACCACCACCAGCATCTTGGCCGGATTGAAATCCAGCGGCATCGCCCACGCGGCCGCCATCACGTTGCGCGATGCGCCATGGGCGCTGGTGACCAGCACGGTGGGGCCGTGGTTCAACAGCAGGTAGGACCGGGGCAACTCTACGGCTTCGATGCGTGACATGGCGGCCTTGTTAGAACATGCCATTCTGATTGGCGGGGTTCTCGGGAATTTCCTGGCTGACGTCCCAGTGTTCGACGATCTTTCCTTTGTCGACCCGAAAGATGTCGACGATGGCCTGACCTCGATCTTCAGGCGAATCACGCCATTGATTGTGGATCACCACCAGATCGCCCTCGGCGATCACACGCTTGATGTCGACGATGGCTTGCGGATGCTGGCCGAAATAAGGCGGGAAGAAATCAACCATGGGGCTGACGCCATCGCGCATGTACGGGTTGTGCTGCACATAGTTGGGGCTGACGTACAGGCGCACGGCCTCATCGACGTCGCGGTCCTGGAACATCATGCGAAAAAACGCAACGACGATCTCCTTGTTCGACTGCGGCCCGGCCGCCAGCGCGGGCGCGCAGGCGAGGCTTTGGGACGCAAGCAGCACACAGGCGGCCAAGGATTTGCACTTCATACGCATACGGACAACTTCTGGATACGCCGGCTGGCGGCCTGCCAGTTTACAAACAAAAAGGCGGGTTCCGGCAGGCTTGCACAATAGAAAAAGGAGCCCTTGACGGGCTCCCAGGTACCTTGGCGGCAGGGGCCGGCGGCGGCTTCAGTAGCCCACCGTGTAGCGGCGGCGCGCATGCTGCGGGGTTTCGATTTCGTCGGCCAGCGCAATCGCGTAGTCCTCCATCGAAATCCAGCTCTTGCCTTCGTCATCGGCCAACAGGTGGTCTTCGCCCAGGCGGAACTGGCCGGTGCGTTCGCCCGGCTCAAACATTGCCGAGGGCGACAGGAACGCCCAGTTCAGCACCTTTTCCTGGCGCAGCGTGTCCAGGAACACGACGCCGGCGCGCGCCTCGGGTTTGTAGGCATCCGGAAATTCGGGGGTGTCGATCAGCAGCGTGCCGGGCGCCACCAGCAGGCTGCCCGCGCCGCCGACCACCAGCAGGCGCGGCACGCCCGCGTTCTTCACAGCGGCGATCAGGGGCTTGGCGTCGGTCGACACGAAGCGCGTGGCGCTGACCACGGCGTCGTGGCCGGCCAGCAGGGGGGTCAAGGTGGCGGGGTCGGTGGCGTCGCCCTGCTGGATGGTCAGGCCGGGCTGGGCGTTGACGTCGGCTGGGTTGCGGGCGATGCCCGTTACCTGGTGGCCGCGCTTGAGCAGTTCGTCCGCCACGCGCGAGCCCACGCGGCCCGTGATTCCGATCAATGCGATTTTCATGGTCTTGCTCCTGGGAAAGGGGCGGGGCGACGCGCGGTGCACGATGCGCCGCCTGTCGCCCCGAATCTGGCAATCCATACTATTCGGTCAATTCCGAACAACAAACCCATCAAAAGGGACGAGTTTTTTGCAATCCATGCATCAATGGATCATGAATCAATGGATCATGAACCCATAGACCCACCCGGACCAATCAACCGGCAGCGGCCGCGCGCTGCGCCTGATACACCTGCAAATGCGAATAGGCCACGCGCAGATAGGTCGCGTCCACGCCCAGCGTGTGGGCGCGATGCACCATGTCGCCCACAATGTGGTCCGCTTCCACCGGCAGGCCCTGGCGCAGGTCGCGGAACATGGACGCCGTCATGGGTTGCGTGCGGTCGCTGATCAAGTTCTGCACAAACGCATCGGCCTCCGGACGCACCGCATGGCCGGAAGCGGCGGCCACGGCCTGCGATTCTTGCAGCAGGCTTTTCAGGATATCGATGCCGTCGTCGGTGGACGCAATCTGGCCGATCGAGCCGCGCATCAGGCACGTGGCGGCGGCCAGCGTGGTCAGCATCACGTACTTTTCCCACATGTCCTGGTGGATGTCTTCGCTAAGGCGGCTGACATATTCACCGCCGGCCAGAGCCTGTTCCAGCGCCCCGCAACGCTCGCTGCGCGCCGGGCCCGCGCGTTCGCCGAAGACGATATTCGCGTGCTTGCCCAGGTGCACCACTTCGCCGTCCGGGCCCAGCGTGGCGTTGATCTGGCACAGCCCGCCCAACACGCGATGCGGTTCAAATTCGCGGTCCAGCACGTCGTATTGCAGCACGCCGTTCATGATGGGCAGCACGGCGGTGTCCGGACCGACAGCGGGGCGGATGGCGTCGATGGCGCTGGCCAGGTCGTACGCCTTGCAGCTGAGCACGACCACGTCATAGGTGCCTTGCAGCGTCTGCTGCGTGACCAGCTTCGGATGCAAGGTGGCATCACCGAGCGGGCTCTTGATGCGCAAGCCTTGTTCGCGCAAGCGCGCGGCGCGCGGTTCGCGCACCAGAAAGGTCACATCCGCGCCCGCCTGCGCGGCGCGCCCGCCGAAATATCCGCCCGTGCCGCCGGCACCCAAAAACAACAACCGCATTCGTCTCTCCTGTAGCCGCCCACCTGTATTGCGGGCTGAACTGGAATTATGCGCTTGGCAACAAGCCTCGCCCACCCCGGCGTGCATCCAAACGAGCCCGCGCGGCCACAACGCGTCGCAGGGCCGATCATCAGCCTGGGCCGGTTATTTCATGAATGTCACCAGTACCCAGGTGACGTCCTGCCCATTGATCTGCGGGAAGATCGTCTGATGCATGAAGGTCTGGGGGCCCGTGGCAAATTCCTGGCACGTCCATGTGCCGGGGTAGGGGCAGGCCTGGCCCGACCGACCGTGCGCGGCGCCCGCGGGCGCGGCCACGGCTTCGTGCATCCACCGCCACGTTATTGGCCGCCCTTGGTACGCCGGCAAGGGCTCATGTTTGGCCACGACGCACCAGACGTCGGCCACTTCGTGCGCGCGCCACTGACCGGCGCGAGGGGCAAGCTGGCCCGTTTCGGCGCCGCGCGCCGGTTCAGGTTCAGGCACCCGCTGGTCGATATCGCGTTGCCAGATGACGCGCCCGCGCGAGGTGTCCTGGGAGATGGGTGGCGCGACGTCGTCGGCCTTGAAGTAGCGGCGTGACTGGTCTTGCGCCAGCGTGTACCACCAGCCCTCAGATGGAATCGTGCTGCCCGCGACGACGTGGGTGGGTACGGGATCGACCGCCGGCGCCCCTGGTTCATGACCACGAATGTCCGGCGTGGGCCAATCGCTGTCATCGTCGAACCGCGCCAGCCAACGCTGAGTGTCGCGACGGTTGAAGCGTTCGTTCGGGTCGCCGTCCCATTCGCCAAAGCCGACCAGATCCAGCTGCGGGTGGCGAATTCTGCGCAGCCGCCGGTTGAGCAAAACGGGAAGCGCGGGCACGCCGTCTTCAACCGGATAGAGCTCGGGTTGCGGCCCCAACTCGATCCAATGACCGCCACTCAGGGCGTCGATACGGATACGCGGATCGGCAAGTTGCGCGATCACGTCTTCGCTGGAAAGAGACACCTTATTGCGCCAGATGTCGGACAGGAAGAAGCCCCAGGTGGGTGGACGGATGCCGGAAGGCAGCTGCGGCGTGAGCGACATGCCGAATGGGTAATCGGTATCCAGGCCATAAAAATGTGGCGCCAACGCGCGATCCCATACCGCTGTTTCGGCACGCATGCCGAATTCCAGCGGGTTTCCCATTGAAAAGCCGCTGTAGACCTGGGCCGGCTTCAGGCGGCCGATTGCATCCAGCACGAACCGCCGCCACGCGTCTTTGTTCTCCAGCCACCATTGCCAGCGGTAATAAAACTGGATCGATGAATAGTTTTGTTCACGATCGCCCCGCAGATTGTGCCGCCACAGATACGCGGAATGGGTTGGCGAACTTTGGTAGTTCTTTTCGTCTGAGAACTTTACGACGAAAACGTTTTCCAGGGGCTTTCGCCTCGCCCACTCGCGTATATCGCCAAGCCGCTTCGAGCCGTAGGGATGCGGGCGCTCGGAGTCGGGATGCGTGGCGACGGTGAACGGATGCCCAACCAGATTCTCGAATGCCTCCTTCACATCGATCATCGCGAGCGTCGTCTGAAGGTAATGCGTGGGCTCGTAGGTGAAGTAGAACGTCGAAAACAGGGTTGTCGATAATTCGAACGCGCCGTGGTCGACGGCGGTGTGAGGCCATTTTTTCAGGTCGGTGACCATGCCGAACAGATCGTCGTCGTCGATCAAAGGGTGACTGGTGCTCATCGTCCTCTCCTTGGCTTTCGATCGCTATCGCCAGCCTTCTCTGGCCGATAGCCGGTGCAATCCTCCGGCACCCGCAAGAGTGCAACTTTTTGGGGATCCCGGCCCATCAGTTCAAGGTAGTCGCTTATCTGCACATCCCTGACCCAGTCGTTCGGAAACTTGATCTCCACCGCCGCGAACACGTTGTCGACCTCAAACGGCTGCTGGCGGTATTCCACGATGACCAAATCCGGCGCCAGGCTGCCTTTCGGCCTTGGCCAGAAGGGGAAATATTCACTGATGCGCAGGGGTCGCGTCGCCGGGTCGCCCAGCATCGCCGCGCGCGACGCGGCGTTGTAGTTAGGTTCCGCTTTCAAAGGGCTTTGCCACGCCAGCAGGTCATCCACCGCTTCAAACACCAGCGACGCCGTGGTCTGCTTGAGCGCGATATCGATCGTGGTTTCGATGACCTCGCCCGGGATCTTCTTGCGTATCCGTCTGGGCACGATCAGCGGCGACTTCAGCGCCCACTGGCACACCATGCTGATCACCGGCCGGAATGGGATCTTGCGTTCGATGTACTGCCGGTACGTCACGTTTTCACGGCGGCCGCGCGACACCGTGACGTTGCCGCCAGTGCGCACGAACGTCGAGCTCTTGATGTCGATCTCTTTCTTCATGCCGCTGATGGCATCTTTCAGGATGGTCTGGACCTCTTTCTTGCGCTGGCCGATCTGCGCCAGCGTCTCGGCCGTTTCGATGGCGGTTTGCGCCGTTTCGTAGGCGGCGTAAGCACGATAGGCGCGATATCCCCAGATAAGCGCACCGACAACAGGGGCTGCCATGCAAGACCTCCTTGTCGACGGGAACCAGGCCGGCATGCAAGAGGCACGGCGTCCTGGACCTCAACCCGAAGCCAAGATCTTGCGCAATAGACGCGGGGCAGGTCTATAGGAGGAGTCTGATAGCGCATATCAGGGGGAGCCGAATTCCGACATGGCGCAAGACGGTTGGCCAGGGACCAGACCGGGCAACCGGGTGCCACGGGTCACCGGTCTCACGTGTCGCCCGCTTTCGATCAAGCCTCTTGATTGCGCTCCATCCACGCTTCGTAGCCGCCGCGCAGCGCCCACGTCTTGGGGTATCCCGCGGCGCGCAGGCGCGAGGCGAGCAGTGCGGCCGAGACCTCGTTCGGGCAGGCGCAATAGACCACGATGTCGGAATCCAGCGCCTGCGCGTCCAGCTTGGGCAGGGGCGCCTTCAGGTCCACGGCGATGGCGCCGGGAATGCGCGCGCCGTCGCCTTGCGCGTCGGGCCGCACGTCAAAGACCAGCGTGTTGCGGCCGTCCTGGCGCCATTGCATCAGCTCGTCGACCGACACGCGCGGGATGACGCGCAGGCTGCGCAGCAGGATCTTGCGGCGCAAAAAGCGCGCCAGTATGTACAGCGCCAGCACCGCCGCCAGCACACCCAAGCCCATCGGGCCGTAGGTGCCCAGCACATCCAGCACGTCGTTGATGACGCTGTGGAACAGCCCGCCCAGCAGCAACGCGGAACCCGCCCAGATCATCGCGCCGACCAGGTCGTAGACCAGGAAGCGCCGATACGCCGTGCCGGTCAGCCCGGCCATGACGGTGGACAGCGCGCCCGCGCCGGGCAGGAACTTGCACACCAGCAAGGCGCGCACGCCAATGCGCAGGTACAGGCGCTGCGTCTGGCGTATGCAGGAATCCTGCGACAAGGACATCTTGCAAACCACGCCCAACAGCCGCGCGCCATATCGGCGGCCGGCCACATACCAAAGCGTATCGGCCAACAGGCAGGCAACGGTCGCGGCCAGCCACGGCGCGAGCCAACCCGCCGCGCCGCCCAACGCACCGGCAGCGATCAACATGGGATAGGCGGGCACGGGCAGGCCCGCCTGTTCGACCAGGACGTTGGCGAACACCAGCCACCCGCCGTATTGCTCGAGCAGCAATTGAATGTCTTGCATGGATCTTCCAGCTTGCCGCGCCACGCACGGCCGAAGCAGCGATTTTAATGGGCCTGCCGCCCGCGCGGCGCTTGGCGAACGCGCCCGCGCACCAAAACGCGGTTTTCCACGCGCCGTGTCCATCCCTTGGGACGGCAGGCACCAAATTGGTGCCACGTTTCCCTGCCAGGGTGCCTATAATTCCGCCCGGCCATCAGGTTTCCCCGACTAGTGCAGGGCAAGCGCATGGCATACAACTTGCTTCGCCAGGACTGGCAGCGAACCCGACCATGTGGATGGGACGCGCCTTCCGGCGTCCCCATCCGATGACCGATCCCACGCCCACGTTTTCGTCCGATTGCCCCGGCTTGTCCGCCGGTGGCCGGGACCGTGGCACGTTGGACCGCGAATCCGCGCGACACCCGCATTGCCGGCCGTGCCCGCCGCTGTCCGGCACACACCGTGCCGCCGCCGCATCGCTGCCATCCCATCACGTTTCCATCCCCCGCGAAGGAGTCACCCGCATGAAATCCCTGTCCCCCTCGTCCGCAGGCGGCATTGCCCGCCGTGGCCTGCTCAAGCTGGCCGCGGCCGCCGCCACCGGCGTGCTGCTGTTCTCGGGCGCGGCGCAAGCCCAAGCCCCCGCCAAGACCAAGGTTGCCGCCATCTACACGGTACCGGTCGAGCAGCAATGGGTGTCGCGCATCCACAAGGCGCTGACCGCCGCGCGCGACCGTGGCGAGATCGACTACACCTTCTCGGAAAACGTCACCAACGCCGACTACGAGCGCGTGATGCGCCAGTACGCCGAGCAGGGCAACAAGCTGGTCGTGGGTGAAGCCTTTGCCGTGGAAGCCGCCGCGCGCAAGGTGGCCAAGGACTATCCGCAGACCGCCTTCCTGATGGGCTCGTCGGGCAAGCCGCAGCAGCCCAACTTCTCGGTGTTCGACAACTACATCCAGGAACCCGCGTACCTGACCGGCATGATCGCCGGCGGCATGAGCCAGACGGGCAAGATCGGCCTGGTGGGCGGCTACCCCATCCCCGAAGTGAACCGCCTGATGCAAGCCTTCATTGAAGGCGCCAAGGAAGTGAACCCGAAGGCCGAATTCACCGTGACCTTCATCGGTTCGTGGTTCGATCCCCCGAAGGCCAAGGAGGCCGCCTTCGCCATGATCGACAAGGGCGCGGACGTGCTGTACGCCGAGCGTTTCGGCGTGTCGGACGCCGCCAAGGAACGCGGCAAGCTGGCTATCGGCAACGTGATCGACACGCAGCCGCAGTACCCCGAAACCGTCGTGGCATCCGCGTTGTGGAGCATGGAACCGACCATCGACGAAGCCCTCAAGCAGGTCAAGGCCGGCACGTTCAAGGCTGAAGACTACGGCCAGTACTCGTTGATGAAGCACAAGGGCTCGTCTCTCGCGCCGCTGGGCACCTTCGAAAAGAAGATCCCCGCCGATCTCGTCGCCAAGGTCGACGCCAAGCAGAAGGCCATCCTGGATGGCAGCTTCGCCGTCAAGGTCAACGACAAAGAACCCAAGTCCTCGGCACGATGAACCAAGCGCCTCTCGCCCTGCAACTGACAGGGATCACCAAACGGTTCGGCAGCCTGACGGCCAACGACGATATCTCGCTGACGCTACGGCAGGGCGAGGTCTTGGCCTTGCTGGGCGAGAACGGCGCCGGCAAATCGACGCTGGTGTCGATTCTGTTCGGCCACTATGTGGCCGATGCCGGCAGCATTGACGTGTTCGGCAAGCCCCTGCCGCCCGGCCGGCCCGACGCCGCGTTGGCGGCGGGCGTGGGCATGGTGCATCAGCACTTCACCCTGGCCGACAACCTGAGCGTGCTGGACAACATCATGGTCGGCACGGAATCGCTGTGGAAGCTGGCCTCGGGCCGCGCCAAGGCACGCCGCCGCCTGGTTGAACTGGGCCAGCGCTTCGGCCTGGGCGTGGACCCGGACGCGCGCGTGGGCGGCTTGTCCGTCGGCGAAAAACAGCGCGTTGAAATCCTGAAGGCGCTGTATCGCGGCGCGCGCGTGCTGATCCTGGATGAGCCCACCGCGGTGCTCACGCCGCAAGAAGTACAGGATCTGTTCGCCACCTTGCGCGGCTTTGTCGACGACGGCCTGGCCGTCATCTTCATTTCGCACAAGCTGGACGAAGTGATGGCCGTATCGCGCCGCGTGGCCGTGCTGCGCCAGGGCAAGCTGGTGGCCGAACGCGACACCGCCGGCACCAGCCCCGCCGAGCTTGCGGAACTGATGGTGGGCCGCAAGGTCGTCATGCCGCGCGCCGAGGCGGTGGCCGCCGCCGAACAGGCCGCGCCGGTCGTGACCTTGTCGCAAGTGACCGTGCGCGACGGCCGCGATGGCGCGCCGCGCCTGGACAGCCTGGACCTGACCGTGCACAAACATGAAATCGTGGCGATCGCGGGCGTGGCCGGCAACGGCCAGCAGGCGTTGGTATCGGTACTGACCGGCCTGCGCCACCCCAGCGACGGCACCATCCGGCTGGGCGCGGAACACGCGCCCGCGCCCACCACGCCCGCCGGCTGGACCGCTGCCCGCGTCGGCCGCATCCCCGAAGACCGCCACGGCGAAGGCATGATCGGCGACAGCCCGCTTTGGGAAAACGCCATCGTTGAAGACCTCAAAGACAAGCGCTTCGCGCGCTACGGTTTGATCCGCGCACGCGCCGGCCGCGCCTACGCCGCGTCACTGGCCAAGCAGTTCGATGTGCGCGCGGCCTCGTTGGATGTGCGCACGCGCAGCCTGTCGGGCGGCAATATGCAAAAGCTGATCCTGGGCCGCACGCTGGCGCGCGAACCGCGCTTCATCGTGGCCGACCAGCCCACCTGGGGCCTGGACATCGGCGCCGTGGCCTATGTGCGCGAGCAGCTGCTGGCCGCCCGCGCGCGCGGCGCCGGCGTGCTGCTGGTGTCCGAAGACCTGGAAGAAATCTTTGCGCTGGCCGACCGCATCGCCGTGCTGTGCGGCGGCAAGCTGGTGGCCGTCAAACCGGTGGCCGAATGGACGCCCGCCACCGTCGGCCTGGCCATGACGGGAACGCGCGCGTGACGACTCGTACCGTCGCGCGCCGCGCCTGCCGCGCCCCCCTTTACCGAGCCTTACTCGCATGAAACTGATCCTGGAACGCCGCCCCGAGCCCAGCCGCCTGGCGCTGGCCTTGGCCCCCATCGCGGCCATCCTCTTCACCCTGGCGGTCTGCACTTTGCTGGTCGCCTGGGCCGGCGCGCCCGTGGGCCGCACCTACGCGCTGCTGTTCGAAGGCGCGTTCGGCTCGCGCTTCGCGCTGTCCGAAACGCTGACCCGCGCCACGCCCTTGATGCTGACGGGCCTGGCCTGTGCCGTGGCGTTTCGCGCGCGCTTCTACAACATCGGCGCCGAAGGCCAGCTGTATCTGGGCGCGCTGGCGGCGGTGGCCATCGGCGGGCTGCACGACGGCACGGGATTCGACCTGCCCGTGCCCGTGCTGTTCGGCGGCATGATGCTGGCGGCCGCGCTGGCCGGCGCCTTGCTGCTGCTGATTCCCGCGCTGCTCAAGACCCGCCTGGGCGTGGACGAAGTGGTGACCACCTTGCTGGGCAACTTCATCGTGCTGCTGTTCGTGTCCATGATGCTGGACGGCCCCATGAAGGACCCGATGGCGATGGGCTGGCCGCAGTCCGTGGCGCTTAACGGCGACCTGGAGTTGGGCAAGCTGATCGAGCGCACGCGCGCCCACACCGGGCTGCTGTGGGCCGCAGGCCTGGCGCTGGGCTTGTGGCTGTTGAATCGCTACACGGTGTTCGGCTTCCAGATGCGCGCCGTGGGCGCCAACGCGCACGCCTCGCGTTTCCTGGGCCTGCCGGTCAACCGCGTGATGTTGGGCACCGCGATGTTGTCCGGCGCGCTGGCCGGCCTGGCGGGCGCCATCGAAGTGGCGGGCCGCACCGGCTACGTCACGCTGGATATGTCGCCGGGCTATGGCTACACCGGCGTGGTCGTCGCCATGCTGGCCGGGCTGCATCCGCTGGGCGTGATCCTGGCCAGCATCTTTGTCGCCGGCATGCTGGTCGGCGCGGACAGCATGAGCCGCGCCATCGCGGTGCCGAACTACATCGCCGACGTCATCGTCGCCACCTCGTTGCTTGCCATGCTGGTCGCGACGCTATTTGCGCAGTACCGCCTGCGCCGCAACCGGGCTTGAGGAGCACGCCATGGAATGGATGGATCTGTTGAGTTCCTCGGCCTTCTGGGTCGCCGTGCTGCGTCTGGCGACGCCGTTGATTCTGGGCACCTTGGGCGTGCTGCTGTGCGAGCGCGCGGGGGTGTTGAATCTGGGCATCGAAGGCATCATGGCCGCCGGGGCATTTACCGGCTGGCTGGTCGTGTACCTGGGCGCGCCGCTGTATGTGGGCGTGTTGGCGGCGGCCTTTGCCGGTGCCGTGTTCGGTTTGCTGCATGCCGTGCTGACGGTGCCGCTGGGCCTGTCGCAACACGTGTCGGGATTGGGCGTGACGCTGCTTGCCACCAGCCTGTCGTACTTTGCTTACCGGGTGACGTTTCCCAGCGTGAACACGCCGCCCACGATCACGCCGTTTGCCGAGATGAAATTCCTGGACGGCATTCCGCTGATCGGCCCGGTGCTGGCGGGGCAGACGCCCATGACACTGATCGCGCTGGCCGCCGTGCCCATTCTTGCCTGGGTGCTGAACCGCACCCCGGTCGGGTTGGCGATCCGCATGGTGGGCGAAAACCCCGCCGCCGCCGAAGGGCAGGGCCTGTCCGTCACGCGACTGCGCATCGGCGCGATTGTGGCCGGGTCGGCACTGATGGGCGTGGCCGGCAGCTTCCTGACGCTGGCGGCGTTCAACGCGTTCTTTTTCAACATGGTCAACGGCCGGGGCTGGGTGTGCGTGGCGCTGGTGGTGTTTGCATCGTGGCGGCCCGGCAAGGCGCTACTGGGCGCGTTGATCTTCGCCTTTTTCGATGCGCTGCAACTGCGCCTGCAACAAGGCGGCGCGGCCTTGCCCGGCCTGCCCGAGCTACCGTATCAGGTGTACCTGATGCTGCCCTACATCCTGTCCATCCTCGCCCTGGTAGTCATGGCGCGCCGCGCCGCCTACCCCCAAGCGCTGATGAAGCCGTACCGCAAAGGCGAACGCTAGCGGGGACCCAGCCCCGAAGCGCTGCGCGCTTCCCCCTCAAGGGAGCATCGCGACGGACCGGCGGAGCCGGCTCCGCGCGACCCCGAGGGTGGGTACTTTTGCGGCATTGTGAAATACTGAACTTCCATTAGGATCACCCCATGCTCGATCTGATTATCAAGAATTGCACGCTGCCCGATGGGCGCACGAACGTCGACATCGGCGTGGCGCAGGGTCGCATTACGGCGGTGGAGCCCGCGCTGAAAGCCGAAGCCGGGCAGATGATCGACGCCGCCGGCCAGCTCGTGTCGTCGCCCTTTGTGGACGCGCACTTTCACATGGATTCCACGCTGTCCTTCGGGCTGCCGCGCGTGAACCAGTCCGGCACCTTGCTGGAAGGCATCGCGCTGTGGGGTGAACTCAAGCCGCTGTTGACGCAGGAAGCGCTGGTGGAACGCGCGTTGGCGTATTGCGACTGGGCTGTTGCCCGGGGCCTGCTGGCCATCCGCTCGCACGTAGACGTCTGTGACCCGCGCCTGCTCGCCACCGAAGCGCTGCTGCACGTGCGCGAAAAGGTCAAACCCTATCTGGACCTGCAACTGGTCGCCTTCCCGCAAGACGGCGTGCTGCGCGCGCCCGGTGCGCTGGACAACCTGAAGCGCGCGCTCGACATGGGCGTGGACGTGGTCGGCGGCATTCCGCACTTTGAACGCACCATGCAGGACGGCGCCGAATCCGTGCGCATCCTGTGCGAACTGGCCGCCGAACGCGGCCTGCGCGTGGACATGCATTGCGACGAAAGCGACGACCCCTTGTCGCGCCACATCGAAACGCTGGCCTACCACACGCAACGCCTGGGCCTGCACGGCCGCGTCACCGGTTCGCACCTGACGTCCATGCATTCCATGGACAACTACTACGTGTCCAAGCTGATCCCGCTGATGCGCGAAGCCGGTGTCGCGGCAATTGCCAACCCGCTGATCAACATCACGCTGCAAGGCCGCCACGACACCTATCCCAAGCGCCGTGGCATGACCCGCGTGCCCGAACTGCTGGCGGCCGGCGTGCCGGTGGCCTTCGGCCATGACTGCGTGATGGACCCCTGGTACAGCCTGGGCTCGGGCGACATGCTGGAAGTGGCGCACATGGGTCTGCACGTGGCCCAGATGACGGGCCAGGACGCCATGCGCGCCTGTTTCGAGGCCGTGACGACCACGCCCGCCAAGATCCTGGGGCTGGACGACACGGGCATCGCGGTCGGTAAGCGCGCCGACCTGGTGTTGTTGCAAGCGCGCGATCCCGTCGAAGCGCTACGCCTGCGCGCGACCCGCCTGATGGTGCTGCGCGCGGGGCAGGTGATTGCCACCACGCCGCCCGCTACCGCCACCTTGAATCTGCCGGGCCGCCCGGGTCAGGTCAGCTTTCAGACACCGGCCCGCTGACATACGGCGGCCGCTTGGCGGCCGTCACGATAATCTCCACCAGCAGCTCCGGCGCGGCCAGCTTGGCCTCGCAGGTGGCGCGGGTGGGCATCGCATCGGGCAGCGCCCACTCGGCCCACACGCTGTTCATGCCCGCGAAATCGCGGTCGATATCCTTCAGCCAGATCTGCACCGACAGCAGTCGCGACTTGTCGGTGCCGGCCTCGGCCAGATAGCCGTCGATCTTGGCCAGCGCGTCGCGCGTCTGCGCCACGATGCCGCCTTCGGCCGCTGACGTCACGCCCGCCACATAGACCGTATCGCCATGGATCACGATGCGGCTCAGGCGCTGGTTGGTTTGCTTGCGCACGATGTCGTCGTTCATTCGTCTTGCTCCTTTTCTGATGGGGTGGACGCCTTCGCCGCGTCCGAAAAACGGTCAATCCGGAAGGGCGCAATCGGCATGTCCGTCGCGCCGGTGGTAATCAAATCGGCCATGATGCGGCCCACGATGGGGCCCAGTTCAAAGCCATGCGCCGAAAAGCCGAACGCATGGAACGCGGTCTCGTGGCGGCTGCTGCGACCGATCACGGGGATCTCGTCCGGCATGGCCGCTTCGATGCCCGCCCAGCCCCGGTTCACGATGGCGTGGCGCATGTGGGGGAATAAGTCGCAGACCGTACGCGCGCCTTCCGCCAACGAGCGGAAATCCAGCTCGGTCCATTCGGCGTCGCGATCCACCCAGGCACGCCGCCCGCCGCCGATCAGCACCGTGCCGTTGCCGCGCTGCTTGAACGATAGCGCGCGCCCGGTGCCCAGCACGACGGGGTCCAGAAAGTGATCAATGCGCAACGTCACCAACATCATCGGGCTGATGGCCAGGAGCGGCACCGGCTCACCCCACTGCGCCGCGATACGGTCGGCCCAGGCACCCGCGCAGTTCAATACTTGCGGCGCGGTGTAGGTGCCGGCATCAGTGTCCACGCGCCACTGCGTGCCGTCGTGCGTCACGCCATGCACGCGCACGCCTTCCAGAAAGCGCGCACCCAGGCTCGCGGCCTTGGTACGAAACGCCAGCGTTGTGCGATACGGGTCGGCCGCGCCGTCCTCGCGCGCCATCAGCCCGCCCTGGATGGTTGGCGCGATGGCGGGGATCATGTCGCGCAGGTCCTCGGCGCTGATCCATGCTTCGTGCGTGTAGCCATGGTCCGTCATCGTGCGCAGGCGCTGCCGCAACGTGTCGGCGTCTGCTGCGTTCTCGGCCACGCGTACCTGCCCGTGCTGCTCGAAACCACAATCGTCATCCACCAGGTCGCCGATGCGAAACCAAAGTTCGCGCGAGGCCAGCGCCAGCGGGACTTCGGCCAGATGCCGCGACAAGGTCCGCACGCCGCCCGCGTTCACGCCCGACGCGTGCCGACCCACGTAGTTCTTTTCGATCACCAGGGCGGGCACGCCAGCACGCGCCAGATGCAGCGCGGCCGAGCTGCCGTGCAGGCCCCCGCCAATGATGATGACCGCCGCCGACCGCGTTGAACCGGTCATGGCATTACTTTTTGAGGCGGACAACGGCTTGGCGGGAATCGTCCGTCTGCGGCAGCGACGCCAGCTCGCCCAGCGTCAGCGGCTTGGTCGGAAAGCGCAGCCGGTAATAGCCCACTTCCTGCGTCGGGACGCCGCGCTCTTCGGCGATGATCTCGGCCACCGTCAACCCGCAGAAGCGCCCCTGGCACGGCCCCATGCCGCAGCGCAGAAACGCCTTCATCTGGTTGGGTCCGCTGCACCCGAGCTTGACCGTTTCGCGCACCTGCGCGGCGGTGACTTCCTCGCAGCGGCACACGATGGTGTCGCCGGTGGGCCGCCGGAACGCATCAGGCGCCTTGTAGAGCGTATCGAAGAACTCGCGGCCTCTCACGGCACGGGCAAGCGCCTCGCGTGGCGCCACGGCCTGGCTATCGCGCTTGGCAGCGTCGATACGGCCCAACAGATGCGCGGCTTGCAGCGCGGCCAGCCGGCCCCGGTGTTCCGCCGCCAACGCGCCCGCGATACCGGCGCCGTCACCGGCCATGCCGATGCCGTCCACCGTCGTCAGGCCCCACTCATCGACTTGCGGCTCCCAACAGTCCAGGGCGTCGTTCCAACGATGCTCGGCACCCACGGCGCGCGACAGGTTCACGTTGGGCACCACGCCCTGATGCAGCATCAGTTGTTCGGCCGGCAAGGTCTTGGTGACGCCGCCCGCCGTGTAGCGCACGCTTTGCAGCTTGCCGTCGCCAACGGCCTCCAACGCGGTCACGCCGCGTGTGATCGGCACCGCGGCCTTGACCGCGCGCAGCAGCTTCAAGCCCTTGCCCAGATACGGCGACCGCAGAAAGCCCCAGACCTTGGGCAGCGCCTGGCCCATGCGTCCGGGCGGCGTGGTTTCCAAGAGCGCGTCGATCTTCACGCCCGCGTTCAGGTATTGCCACGCCACCAGATACAGCAGCGGGCCGCTGCCCGCCAGCACCGTGCGATCCGCCGGCACCACACCGGCCGACTTCAACAGAATCTGCGCGGCACCCGCCGTGATCACGCCCGGCAGCGTCCAGCCCGGAATGGGGAAGGGGCGCTCTTGCGCGCCCGTTGCCAGCAGCAAGCGGCGCGCATGGATGATGCGCGCTTCGCCCGCCACGGAATACGCCACTTCAAAGCCCTTTTCGGGATGCGGCGCGGTGCGCTCGGCCACCGCCCACACCGTGGCGCCCGGCACGTAGCGCGCGCCCGATTGTTTGAAGGGCGCAATCAGCGATGCACCATGCCAGTAGTCCTCGCCCAGGATGCCGCGGTCGGTCACCGGCGTGGTCGTGATGGCGCGATAGATCTGTCCGCCCGGCGCCGGCTGTTCGTCCAGCAGCACGGTATCCACGCCCAGCCCGGCCGCCACCGTCGCCGCCGCCAACCCGGCCGGACCCGCGCCCACCACCAGCAAATCGCATTGCGTTGTTTCGATCATGCCTGCACCTTGCGCGCGCCCAACTGGCGCTCGATCTTCATGCCTTCGCGCACGGCCGTCATGCAGCCCTGCTGGTTCGCCTGGCCGTCAATGGTGACCAGGCAGTCGTAGCACACGCCCATCATGCAATAGGGCCCGCGCGGCACTTCGTTCACGGCGGTATCGCGACAGGCCGACACGCCGCCCGCGAACAACGCGGCCGCCACGCTGTCGCCCTGGCGGCATTGCAGCTCGGCCCCGTTGACCGTCACGCGCACGGGCGCGCCTTGCGCCTGGCGCTGCGCCTCATCAAGCCTCTTGAACATGAAACCTCCGGGTCGAGAAGGGCGCCATGTCGTCGGCAAGCTTGCCGGCCACGATCATGGGCGCCAGATTGAGGGCGTGCGCGGCGGCCAGCGTCACACCGCTATGACAGGTGGCGACAAAGGCGCCCGGGCACGTTTCGGATTGCTGATAGATCGGAAAGCCGTCCTTGGACATCACGCGCAGCGCCGCCCAGCTACGCACCACGCGCACGTCGCGCAATGCAGGCAACGTCCGTACGGCGCGGTCGGCCAGCGTGCCCAGGATCGGCAGCCCCACCAGGTTATCTACATAGCCGGCTTCTTCCTGCGAATCGCCGATCAGCCACGTGCCTTCATCGGTTTGGCGCAAGGTAGACAACGGTGTTTCCAACAGGCGGCGCGTGCGTTCCAGCACCACGATCTGGCCGCGTTGCGGGCGCACCGGCACATCCAGACCCACCTGCGCACCCAGGTCCTTGTTGGACAAGCCCGATGCCAGCACCACCTTGCGCGCGCGCACCGTGCCCGAGGGCGTCGCGATCTCAAACACGCCGTCGCGCTGCTTGATGCTTTGCGCCGGACGGCGCGGCAGGTAATCCACAACCCGCTGTGCAAAACTCGCATGCAAGGCGCGCAGCAGCTTGAGCGGGTTGGCAATGCCATCGACCGGTGTCCACGTCGCGCCGCGCACATCGGGGCCGATGCCCGGCACCAGGTCGGCCACTTCGGCGCGGTCCAGCAGCTTCCAGTCGTATTGCGCCATGCCCGGCTGCGCCAGCAAGGTCTTCATGAACGTGCCGCGCGCTTCCACCTCTTCGTCGCTTAGCAGCGCATGCAGCCCACCGCGCTGTTCCAGGTGCACGTCCACGCCGGTTTCATCCAGCAGTTGCGCGGCCAGACGCGGCCAGCCGGACGCGGACGTCATCGTCCACACGCCGTAGCGCGGCAGGCCCATGCCCTTGCTTTGCACCCACACCAGCCCGAAGTTGCCGCGCGACGCGCGGTAGGCCACGTCGCCTTCGTCCAGCACGGCCACATGGTCCAGCTCGCGCCGCAAGCCATAGGCAATGGCTGATCCCACCAGCCCGCCGCCGATCACCGCGGCGTCATAAATGCCGCGATGCACGGGCGCGCGGGGCGCCAGTTCTTTCTCGTCCGTCATTAGCGTCCCTTTCCTACAAACAGCTTTTCCAGACCAACCACGCGGTCCAGAATGAAAATGGCGATGATCGTCACGTAGATCAGCACGGCCGACACGGCGGTCACGAGCGGGTCGATGGTGTCTTCGATGTGCAGGAAGATGCGCACCGGCAGCGTCGTCGTGGACGGCGAGGCGATGAAGATCGACATGGTCAGTTCGTCAAAGCTGGTAATGAAGGCGATGACCCAGCCGCTGACCACGCCCGGCAGCAGCAGCGGCAGCACCACGCGCCGGAATGCCGTCCAGTTGGACGCACCCAGCGATTGCGCGGCGCGCTCCAGCGCGGGGTCGATACCGGTGGCCGATGCCAGCACCAGGCGCAGCGCGTAGGGCATCACCAGGATGACGTGCGCCACCACCAGGCCCACATAGGTGCCGGCCAGATCCACGGTGGTGAAGAACTTCAGGAATGCCAGGCCAAGCACCACATGCGGAATCATCAGCGGCGACAGAAAGAACGCCACCAACGCCTCGCGGCCACGAAAGCGGTTGCGGGCCAGGGCCAGCGCGCTGGGCACGGCCAGCCCGATGGCCAGCGTGGCGGACAGGGTGCCCAGGCCAAGGCTGAACCAGAACGCCTCGATAAAACGCGGGTTGTCCAGGATGGCGCGGAACCAGCGCAACGACAGCCCGCCCGTGGGCAAAGAAATAAAGCCTTCGGACGTGAACGCCACCGCGCACACCATGACGATGGGCGCCAGGATGAACAGGATGAAGATCGTGTGAAAGACCAGGCCGATGGGGCCGTTACGGAATTGCATGTCAGCCTCCTGCCTGGTTGAAGACGGCACCGTACTTGCGTTCAATGATCCGGTTGGCGGACAGCAGCACGACGACGGTGGCCAGCAACAGCACCACGGCCAGCGCCGCGCCCAGCGGCCAGTTCAGTGTGTTCAGGAATTCGTCGTAAGCCGCCGTGGCCACGTTCTTCAAGCGCCGGCCGCCAATGATGGCCGGCGTGGCGAACGAGCTGGCCGCCATCGCGAACACCATGATCGCGCCCGACAAAATGCCGGGCATCACCTGCGGCACGATCACGCGTCGGATCACCGTGAACTGGGACGCGCCCAACGACAGGGCGGCCGCTTCGGTGGCGGGATTGATCCGTTGCAACGACGCCCACACCGAGATCACCATGAAGGGCACCAGCACGTGCGTCAGCGCGATGCCCACGCCCAGATTGCTGTACATCAGGTCCACGGGCGTGCTGATCAGCCCGATGCCCATCAGCGCCTTGTTGATAAGTCCGGTGGACCCGAACAGCAGCGCCCAGCCCAGCGTGCGCACCACCACTGAAATCAACAAGGGCCCCAACACCACCATCAGGAACAAGCCTTTCCATGGGTTGGCCATGCGCGACAGCACGTAGGCCTCGGCGGTGCCCAGCACCAGGCAGGCAACGGTCACGGCCGCCGCCACGCCGAAGGTGCGCGCGTAGATTTCGTAGTAGTAGCCGTCGCTGAAAATCTCGACGTAGTTCTTCCAGGTGAAGGTCACCTGCATGCCGCCATAAAACTGGAAATCGAAGAAGCTGATCAGGAACACCAGCGCCATCGGCACCACCAGGAACGTGGCGTAGACCACCAGCGCCGGCGCGCTCAACACCCACGGGTTGGCGCGCGCGCTCATGACACCAGGCCCTTGGGCGCGCCCGCGACTTCGCACATGTCCTGCGCGCGCCAGCGCAAGTGCACGGGCTCGCCCTCGGCGGGCACGGCCACGCCGTCGTTCTGCCGGATCACCATCACTTCGCCCACCGACGTGTCGACCTGGCACAGCCAATGGTTGCCCTGGAATACGCGCGTTTTCATGCGTCCGGGCAACGCACAGGCGGCAGGCTCCGAGAACAGGATTTTTTCGGGGCGCACGATCACCGCGCCTTGCGGCACGGGTGCGCCGGCCATGGGGATATGCGCTTCGCCGATGCGCGCGCGCGTCTCGTTTTCGTATTGTTCCGCCGTGGGCGTGAACACATTCGCCTTGCCCAGGAAGCCGCCGACGAAGTGGCTGGCCGGCCCTTCGTAGGCTTGAAAGGGTTCGGCCACTTGTTCGACCCGGCCCTGGTTCATCACCACGATGCGATCCGACAGCGCCAGCGCCTCCGACTGATCGTGGGTGACGAGAATGGTGGTGGTGCCGATCGTGCGCTGGATGCTGCGCAGTTCCAGCTGCATTTCCTCGCGCAGCTTGGCGTCCAGGTTCGACAGTGGCTCGTCCAGCAGCAGCACGCTGGGCCGGATCACCAGCGCGCGCGCCAAGGCGACGCGCTGCTGCTGCCCGCCCGACATGCGAGCCGGATGCCGGTCCGCCAGATGCGCCAGCCCGACCAGCTTCAAGGCATCGGCCACGCGCGCTTCGCGTTCTTCCTTCTTGACCCGCTGCATCTCCAGGCCGAACGACACGTTTTCAAACGCGGTCATGTGCGGGAAGAGGGCATAGTTCTGAAACACCAGCCCCAGCCCGCGCTTGTTGGCCGGGACGCGGCTGACGTCGCGCCCGTCCAGCACAATGCTGCCGCTGGTGGGTTCGACAAAGCCCGCGATCATTTGCAGCGTGGTGGTCTTGCCGCAACCCGAAGGCCCCAGCAGGGAAATGAACTCGCCGCGATTGACGGACAGGCTCAGTTCTTCCACGGCGGTCGTTTCGCCATAGCGCTTGCACAGGCGGTTCAGCACTAGATAACTCATGAAGGCTCCCGTGGGCGACGCGCCGCGCCGCCCCGTATTGCACGATCGGCGATGCGTGTCAGCGCTCGATTTCCCGCGTCCAGCGCTTGTTCCAATCGTCTCGGTTCTGGTTCACCGTGTCCCAGTCGATCACGATCAGGTCGGCGGCGCGCTTGCCGATAGGCAGCGGCACGCGCGGGTCATCGGTGACCTTGGCCTTCTTGTTGACCGGCCCGTAGCCGTAAGCGTTGGCCAGCTTTTCCTGCACTTCGGGCGTCACCAGATACTGCACAAACGCCTGCGCCATGGGATTGGTCTTCGGCTTGGCGACCGGGCATACCGAGGACAGCAGCGCATAGGCGCCTTCCTGCGGATACACGAAGCCCACCGGGAAGCCGGTGTCGGCAAACGATTTGGCGCGGCCGCTGCCCCACACGGAAATCACGGCTTGGCCCGACGAGAACAGTTCCGTCATCTTGCCCGGCGAGGGCTCGTACACCAGCACGTTCGGGCCGACCTCATTCTTGAAGGTGGTAAAGCCCGCGTCGATCTTCTTTTCGCCGCCGCCGCCTTCACGCGCATATTCCACCAGCGCGTGCAGGCCGTAGGTATTGTTCAGCGGTGGCACCACCAGCTGCTTCTTGTACTTGGGGTCCTTCAGGTCTTTCCACGACGTGGGCGCGGCCCACTTCTTTTCGTCGAAGACCTTCTTGTTGTACATGATGCCGGTGGCCACGATGCCGATAGCCACGGCCTTGTCGTCCTTGTAGCGCGCGGTGCTGTAGATGTCGTCGGTGGGCAGGCCCTTGATGGGTTCGCAAAAGCCCAGCGCGATGGCCTGGTACATGGGGCCGTCATCGATGATGGCCACGTCGATCTGCTGGTTGCTCTTTTGCGCCTGCAAGCGCGCCACCGTGTTGGTGGAGTTGCCGGCCACGTAGTCCAGCTCAATACCGTGCTGCTTGGCGAAGGGCGGGAAGATGTCCTTGCGCATGATGTCTTCGAACGAGCCGCCGTAGCCGGCCACCACCAACTTCTGCTGCGCTGCTGCGTTTGCGCTGAGTCCGACGGCTACCGTCGTCGCCGCGATCACTGCAAGTACCTTGCCCATGAGAACCCCCGATTGTTGGTACACTTTGTCCGTACATGAATGTCCGGACAAATAATGAATCCGACTAGACATCGTTGTCAATCGGTTATTGTCCGTACAAACCCCATATAAAAATTCAAGGAGCACCCCCCATGACCCGATCCTCCGAGCGCGCGGCCGGCCCCGCCGGAGCCCGGCAGGCGCGTGGCAAACCCGAATCGCCCGCCTCCGGGGGCGATGCCGGCGGCCCCCGCTACAAGAGCATTTTTCAGGCGCTGTCGCACGACATCAGCACCGGCCGCTACCCCGTCATGACGCTGCTGCCCACCGAGCACGAGCTGTGCGACCAGTTCAACGCCAGCCGCCACACCATTCGCGAAGCCATCCGCATGTTGACGGTGGCCGGCATGGTGTCGCGCCGCCCGGGGGTGGGCACCCGCGTTGAGACCGCCCGCGCCAGCACCCGCTTTACGCAGCGCATCTCGCAGTTTCCAGACCTGCTGCAATACGCCCGCAACGCTGCGCTGCTGGTGCAGGACGTGCGCACCATCAAGCTGCCCAAGCGGCTGGCCGAAGCGCTGGGCTGCGCGGCCGATAAAACCTGGCTGCATATCAACTCCATCAAGACGCTGGACGACGCCGACACGGCAGCCGCCACCACGCTGATCTACGCCGATCCCGAACATTCGAACGTGCAGGTCGAGGTCAAGTCCCGCATCTCGCTGCTGCGGCTGATCGAAGATCACTTCGGCGACCGCATTACCGAGGTCAACCAGGAGTTCTCGGCCACGCCCATCAATGCAACGGTGGCCAGGCAACTCAAGGTCGAGCCCAAGACGGCGGGCTTTGTCATTACCCGCCGCTATTACGGTGAGGGCGGCCTGTTGCTGCTGGCCACCATCACCACCTTCCCGCACGACAAGATGAAGTACTCGATGACGCTCAACGTGGCGTAGGCTGGCTAGTGGCGATGACGGCCTTGGCGCCACGCGCGCCATAGGCCGTGCGCGCTGCGTCGGCCGTGATCTTGCCGTCGGCCAGGTCCTGCTCGATGCGCGCCTGCGGCCGTTCGGCGGGCGGCCCGTAGCCACCCCCGCCCGGCGTTTCGATGCGCACGCTTTCGCCGGACGCCAGCGCGATATTGGCGGTCTTGGAAAACAGTTCTTCCTCTTGCGGCGTGCCGAAGTTGCGCACCAGCCGCGCGCGGCGTCCGTCGCCGCCGCCATCCACGCCCGCCGCCACGCCCACCGTGTGGCTGTCGGACCGCGCCGAGAACACGATGCCCGGCCCCACGGCGCGTATCTGTTTGGCAATCGCCATGCCGCCGCGCGTGCGGCCCGCGCCACCCGAATCCGGAATCATCGCGTACTCGTCCATCAACAGCGGGTACTCGTTTTCCAGCGCCTCCACGGGCAGGTTCGACGTGTTGGTCATGTGCACGTGCACGGCATCCATGCCATCGGTATCAAAGCGCGCGCCCGCGCCGCCGCCCAGCGTTTCCAGATAGACGAAGTGGCCGGCGCGCTCGCGCCATCGGCCGGAAAACACAATGGCCGGGCAGCAATCGTTGCTGGACGCCATGGTTTTTTGCGGCGGCAGCAGGCCTCGGAACGCGCCGAATATCGCGCCCGCGACTTTCTGCGCGGTAATCGATCGCGCACCGACCGCGGCGGGATGCTCGGGGTTGGTGATGGTGCCCACGGGCGCCGACAAGGTGATGGGATCGAACAGGCCCGCGTTGGGCGCAAGGTCAGGGTCCAGCAACGCCTTTACGGCGTAGTAGACGCAGGCGCGCAACGCGTTGAACGGCAGGTTCATCGCGCCTCGCGCCTGTTTTCCGGACCCTTCGAAATCGAAATGCAGCTTGTCGCGCCGCACGGTCAGCGTCACCTGGATCGGCACCGAATCGCCGCCCATGCCATCGTCGTCCAGGTCGCTGCGGAAGGTGTAGCTGCCTTCCTGCAATTCGGCGATGCGGTTGAGCAGGCGACGGCGCGTGTATGTGATGACGTCATCCACGGAACGCAGCACGGCCTCCAGCCCCATCTGGCGGATCAGGCCTTGCACCGCGGCGGCGCCACGGCGGTTGGTGGCCATCTGTACGCGCAGGTCCAGCACGCGTTCTTCGGGGTCGCGGGTGTTGGCGCAGATCAGGCGCAGCAGGTCTTCGTCCGTCTGCCCGTGCCGGGCGATGCGGCAGGCGGGGATGCGTATGCCTTCTTCGAAGATGGACTTCAAGCCGCCCGCGATGGACCCCGGCACCGCGCCGCCCACGTCGGAATGGTGCGCGATGTTGGCGGCGAAAAATCGCAGCACGCCGTCCCAGAACACGGGCGTCACGATGTTGATGTCGGGCAGGTGGCTGCCGTCGGCCAGGTAAGGATCGTTGCAGATGAACACGTCGCCTTCACGAATCTCGTTGACCGGATACGCGCGCAGGATGGCACCCATGGCGCCGTCCAGCGAGCCCAGGTGCAGCGGAATCTGCGTGCCCTGCGCCACCAGCCGCCCGGCGGCGTCGAACAGCGCCACCGAGCAGTCCTTGCGTTCCTTGATGTTGGTGGAGAACGACGCGCGCACCAGCGTATTGTTCATGTCCTCGGTGATGGACAGCAGGCGGTTGCAAAATACCTCCATGCCGATCGGGTCGGCCAGCGCAATGCCGGCGTCGGAATTGTCGGGCTTGGAATTGTTGGGCTTGGAACTATCGGGCTTAGCCATGCAAGCCTCCTTGCAAACGAATGATCAGGTTGCCGTAGTCGTCCACGCTGGCCTCATGGCCCACGCCCACCACCGTGGTCGAGCTCATTTCCTCAAGCAGGGCGGGGCCGGTGAAGCGCGCGCCGGTCGGCACCAGGTCGCGGTCGTAGACGGGTGTTTCCAGCCAGCCGTGCACGGGGCCGAAGTAGGCTTTGCGCCGTCCCAGGCTGGCGTCTTGCAGCGCGCCGCCGATGTGACGCGGCGCCAATGGCGCTTTCACCACCTGGCCCACGGCCTGCATGCGGCAGTTGATGATCTGCACCTTGCGGTCATCGACCGTGTAGCCGTATTCGCGTTCGTGCGCGTCGGCAAAGCGGCGCGCGAATTCGGCGTAGCCGCCCGCGCCCATGCCGTCGACGCTGACCTGCACTTCAAAGTTCTGCCCTTCGTAGCGGGCGTCGATGGCGCTGTGGCAGACGCGCAGCGCGGGGTCCACGCGTTCTTGTTCCAGCCAGCGTTCGGCCTGCTCGCGCAAGCCATTGAAGATGGCGGTAATGGCGGGCCAGCCGGCTTCGCTGGCCAACGAGATTTCGCTTTGCACGAAGTCAAACGAGATGTCGCTGAGCAGGATGCCGCGCGCGCACATGGTGCCGGGTTCCTGCGGCACGATCACGACGGGGATGCCGCATTCCTCGGCGACCTCGACCGCGTGCAGCGGCCCGGCGCCGCCGTAGGCGTACAGCGCAAAATTGGACAGGTCGTAGCCGCGCTCGGTGGACACGGCGCGGATGGCGCGGCTCATGTTGGCCGCCGCGATGCGCAGGATGCCTTCGGCCGCCGCTTCCAGGTCCATGCCCAGCGGCTGCGCCACGCGCTGCGCGATCACATCGCGCGCGGCGTCGGCGTGTACGGGCATGCGGCCACGCAGCAGGGCGACGGGGTTCAGGCGCTGTAGCGCGATCTCGGCGTCGGTGATGGTGGGCTCCTGGCCGCCACGGCCGTAGCCCACCGGGCCAGGCACCGCGCCCGCGCTGTGCGGTCCCACCTTCAGGGCGCCGGCATCGTCCAGCCACGCGATACTGCCGCCGCCCGCGCCGATGACGTGAATATCGACCATGGGGGTCTTGACGGGGTAGCCGGCCACATGCCGATGCGAGGTGAACAGCGGCCGGCCTTCGCACACCAGCGACACGTCGGTGCTGGTGCCGCCGACGTCGAACGTAACCAGGTTCAGGCTGCCGATGGCGCGGCCCACGGCCGCTGCGCCCACCACACCCGCCGCCGGGCCGGACAGGCAGGTGCGCACGGGGTACTGGCGCACGGTGCCGATCGACATCAGGCCGCCGTTGGAATGGATGGTGTGCGGCTCGTGGCCGATGTCCAGATCGCGCACGCGCTGCATGAAGCGTTCCAGGTAGCGCGCCATCTTGGGGCCGACGGCGGCATTCAGCACGGTGGTGGACAGGCGTTCGTATTCACGGAATTCAGGCAGCACGTCGGACGACAGGCTGATGTAGGCGCCCGGCATGGCCTCGGCCACGATTTTTGCAGCGCGGCGTTCATGCTCGGGATTGCGGTACGCATGCAGAAAGCACACGGTGACGGCCTCAATGCCGGCGGCGGCGAACTGCCGCGCGGCCGCCAGCACCTGGTCCTCGTCCAGCGGGGTCAACACGTCGCCCGATGCGCTGACGCGTTCGCTGACTTCAATGCGAAACTCGCGCGGCACCGCCACGGGCGGTTTGCCGACGCTGTAGTCGTACAGGTGCGGGCGGGTCTGGCGGCCGATCTCCAGCACGTCACGAAAGCCGCGCGTGGTGATGAGGCCGACGCGCGCGCCCTTGCGTTCGATGATGAGGTTGGTGGCAACCGTGGTGCCGTGCCCCACGTGCGACACCTGCGAGGGCGGCACGCCATGGTCCGCCAACATCTGGCCGATGCCCGTGGCAATGGCCTCGGACGGGTCGTGCGGGGTGGACGGCACTTTGTGAAAGTGCACGACGCCCGCGTCCTCGTCGATCATCGTGAAGTCGGTGAACGTGCCCCCGACGTCTATCCCTATGCGATACATATCGTTGATTCCAAAGAAAGGACTAGGCGCGCAAGATCAGTCCAGGCGAATGCCGGCTTGCTTGACGACGCCGCACCATTTGTTGATCTCGCTTTTGATCATCGTGGCGAAGGCGGGGCCGGCCACGTCGGACACCTGTGCGCCCTGTTGTTCCAGGTACGTTTTCATGGCGGGCGCGTGCAGCGTCTGCACCAGGCCGTCGGTAAGTTTCTGGCGCAGCGGCTCGGGCAGGTTGGCTGGCGCCAACATGCCGAACCACACCATGGCTTCGTAGCCGGGGTACCCGGATTCCGCGACGGTGGGCACATCGGACAGCAGCGTGGAGCGCTGTGGCGAGGTGACGGCCAGCGCCTTGATCTTGCCGTCCTTGATGTAGGGGTAGGACGTCATCACCACGTCCATCATCATGTTGATCTGGCCGCCCACCAGGTCGATCAGCGCGGGACCCGAGCCGCGATACGGCACGTGCACCATGGAGACGCCGGCGGTGGACTTGAAGAGTTCCGCAGCCAGGTGGTTGGAGGTGCCCTGGCCGTTGGACGCGAAGGAATACTTCTCGGGTTCCTTCTTCAATAGCGCGACGAACTCTTGCAGATTGTTGGCGGGCACTGACTGGTTGACCGACATCACATTCGGAATCGTGGCGATGACGGTCAGTGGCGTGAAGTCCTTGACGGCGTCGTACGGCAGCTTGGAATACACGCAGGGCGCGCTGCCGTGCGTGCTGACCGATCCCATCAGGATGGTGTAGCCGTCGGCCGGCTGGCGGGCGACGTATTCGGTGCCGACGGTGCCGCCCGCGCCGGGCCGGTTTTCAACAATGACGTTGGCGGAAAGGCGCTGGCCGAGTCCTTCGGCGATTTTGCGCGCGATCAAATCGGTGGACCCGCCCGCCGCGAACGGCACGACGATGCGGATGACTTTGTCTGGCCAGGCCGCTTGCGCGGCGCTGGCGGTGGCGAAGATTACGAGTCCGGCGGCAATGCGACAGCAACGACGTATCAGCCCTTGGTTCATGGCTTGGTTTCCCCTTGTTGATAGAACTTCCTTGTGGCCGGATCATGCGTGTCCGGTCCTGGTTCGCTGCAACAACAGGGTCATCCTAGGCTTCTGGCTTCAAGGGCAGCAGCCCTGCGGGCTTATATTTGTATAAACGCTATTTATAGGTGCATGGCCGTGAAGAATCCGGACCTGAATCTGCTTTTGCATTTTGACGCGCTGATGGCGTGCCGCAACGTGTCGCGCGCGGCCGAGGCGATGAACATCAGCCAGCCGGCGATGAGCGCGGCGATGAATCGGCTGCGTCAGCTGTTCGGCGACCCGTTGCTGGTGCGCGAGGGAGGTGCGTGGCAGCCGACGTTGCGCGCGATGGAGTTGCATCAGAACTTCAAGCCCTTGCTGGAAAGCTGGCATCGCGCGACGCGTACGCGCGATGCGTTCGACCCGGCGCATTCATCGCGCACGTTGTCGTTGTACGCAACGGACTATGTGCAATACACGTTGCTGCCGAAGTTGATTCCGCGGTTGGCGGTGGATGCGCCGCACTTCCAATTGCAGATTGTGCCGGCCCGGCCACAACATGGCTTGAGCATGCTGGATACGAACCATGTGGAGTTGATCGCGGGGTATTTTCCTGACCCGGCACCGGATCTGCGCACACGTTTTCTGTACCAGGAGCCGGCGGTGTGCATCGTGCGCGAGGGGCATCCGTGTTTGCGCAAGCGTTGGAACCTGGACGCGTACCTGAGCTATGGGCATCTGGATCTGGCGGCGCACACGCGTTATTTCAGTACGGCGATTGATCGCATCTTGATGGGGCAGAACCGCAGTCGCAAGATCGTGGCGACGTTGTCCAGTTATCTGGTGTGCCCGTTCATTGTGGAAGGGTCGGATTTGATTGCGACGATGCCGGTAAGCGTTGCACGCGCGATGTCGGGCGCGGCGCGGATTGTGACGCAGAAGGTGCCGTTGACGTTGCCGCAGATTACGGTGTCGTTGTACTGGCACGAGCGCTATCAGGACGACCCGGCGCACGCGTGGCTCAGGCAGTACCTGGCCGGCGTGCTGGGGTAACGGGTGGCGCCGTGCCGGGCCTTATTTCAAAGGCAGGCAGATGCGGGTTTGCAGTTGGGCGGGCGGGGTGTTGCGGGGGTCGTTCAGGTATTGCTCGAACATGGGGATGTCGGCGGGCAGGTGGCCGCTGGCGGGTAGCCATTCAGAGAACATCCATTGGTAGGGTTTGGCCATTTCGTTGTAGGGGCCGGTGTAGGTCAGGATGGCGCAGCGGCAGGCGGGGATGATGTGGCGTTGCAGTTCTTCGCCCAAGTCGGCGTCAACGTTGACGGCCATGCCGGCCAGGGATCGCAGCTTGTTTTCGGGGACTTGTTCGGGGTCGTCGAAGTAGACGCCGAAGCCTGGCGTTGCGGGGTCGGCGATGCCACGGCCGTAGGCAAGCATGAAGGCGCGGGTGAAGACGGGGCCAATGTCTTGGTAGCTGCCTTGGTGGGGCAGGACGGCGAGGGTGGCGCCGGGGAAGTGTTCGATGGCGATGGGGTACACGGCATGCTCCTGAAGGGCTAAGGGTTGGGAACGCGCGGCGCGGTAGCGGCCGGGCGGGGTGCCGAAGAAGTTGCCGAATGCCCGATTGAAGGCGGCGTCGGAGTCGTAACCGGCGCGTTGTGCAATGGCTCTTAACGGCGCCTGGGAATCGGCCAATGCAGCGGCGGCGCGATGCATGCGGATGCGTTGGACGGTGGCGTTGACCGTTTCGCCCATCATGGCGCGGTAGACCCGGTGAAAGTGATACGGCGACAGGCAAGCCAGGTCGGCCAGCTGGTGCAGATCGGGGTCGGCGTCAGGGTGGGCGGCGAGCCAGCGCAGGACGGGGTCCAGGCGGTCGGTGTAGAGGGATCGGGTTTCGGGCTTCATGCTTGCTCCTTGGAGGGCAATGTAGCTTTGGGGGATTTGCGGATTTTGCGGTTTTTTTGTTGGGGAGGGTTCTTTTGACGCACGGCGTGGCGGCGGCTGGTGGGAGGCGGGTCAACGATTGCGGTCTGGAGCCTTCGCTCCGGACTGCCCCGTCGTCATCCTCGTTGTCGCCTGCGGCGACTGCCTTCGGATTCCCTCGGGCTTATCGACTCCCCGCCTCCCACCAGCCACCGCCACACCATGCTCGGTCAGTTTGCGCTGACGTCAGGGGGGGAGGGTGGAGTGCTTGGCGTTTTTTGCGAGGGTGGTGGTGGGCTGGAAGATCTTGCGGGGCCCGCCCCAGGCCGGCCGCGCGGGCGGCCTTTTGGGGCTTACGCGCGTTGGTGCGGGGTCGTCTTGATTGGGGTGGCGTGCTGGGTGCTTGGTGCTGCTCCGTGCTTACTGCCTGCTGGTGCTGCTTGATGCTGGTGCTGTCGCTGCTTGATGCTGATGCTGTTGCTGCTTGATGCTGATGCTGTTGCTGATGCTGTTGCTGTTGCTGATGCTGGTGTTGATGCTGGTGTTGATGCTGGTGTTGATGCTGGTGCTGCCGCTGCTGGCGCCAGTGCCAATGCTAGAGCTTGATGTTCATTCCTGCCGGCGGGGATAGACGCCTCTTGGTAGTGCGCTCAATATCCGCGCAGCGGATCGTAGATGTTGGGTAGCGCATCGCCGCGCTCGTTGGCCTCGATCAGCCATGCGGTGTGACGGGCGCGTTCCTTGCGGTCGGGGATCGCCGCGCAATGGGGCGTGATCATGATCTGCGGGTGCGTCCACAAGGGGGAATCCGCCGGTAGCGGCTCTTGTTCGAAAACGTCCAGGACCGCTTGGTGCAACTGGCCGCTGTCCAGCGCGGCGATGACGTCTTGCGTGACCATATGCGTGCCACGGCCGGCATTGATCAGGCTGGCGCCGCGCGGCAGCTGCGATAGCGTGGTGGCATTGAGGATGCCTTTGGTAGCCTCGGTGGCGGGCAGCAGGCAGACCAGCAGGTCGGTGTTGGCCAGGAATTGGCCGAATTCCGCTTGGCCCGCGTAGCAGGGCAGGCCGTCGAGTTGGCTGGCGCCGCGTGACCAGCCGCTGACGGGGAAGCCGACGCGTGACAGCAGTTGCGCGGCGGCGATGCCCAGGTGGCCCAGGCCCATGATGCCGACGCGGACGTCCGCGGCAACGCGCAGGGAGTCGAACAGTTCCCAATGTTGGCGTGCCTGGTTATTCACCACGCGCTTGATGTTGCGCGTGAGCATCAGCGCGGACGTCAGCACGAATTCGGCCATTTCGGTTTGGGTGCGGGCGGTGACCATGCGGGCGATGCGCAAGTGCCGGGGTAGCTGGGGGTCGGCCAGGATGTGGTCGACGCCGGCGCCCGCGCTGATGATCAGTTTCAGGTTGGGGAACGTGGCCAGGCGGCCGGCGTCGGGCGCCCAGACCAACGCGTAATCGACGCTGTCGGGTGCGACGTCTTCATGCCAGCCGACCACGTCCAACTGCGGCGCGAAGGCGTGGAACTGTGCGCGCCACGCGTCGATGGCGGCGGGACCGCCGGAATTGATGATGAGCCGCATGCAGAGATTCCTTGTTGGCGGACGCGCGTAGCGGATGCGTGTTAGCAGACGCGCGTTAGCAGACGCGCGTTAGCGGACGCGCGTCTGCTAACACGCGTACCGGCCGCACGCTGGCAGGCGCTTGCTTGCGAGCGCGCTTGCGGTTTATCCACAGGCGCGCGCTGCAAGATCTTATCAACGTTCGACGGTGCGATTCCAGCGGGCGTTGAAGGCGGGGCGCGCAGTGTTGATCTGGTCCCAATCCAGGATCTTGGCGTTTTCCATGTAGCCCTGGAAGCGCTTGAGCGCGTCGGCGCTGTCGGCGGGCGCCTTGACGTTTTTGTTGGACGGGAAGTGGCCACCCATTTCCAGTGCCTTGGCCTGCGCGCTGGCGGACAAGAGGTACAGCGCCAATTTTTGCGAGAGTTCGGGTTCGCTGTTCTTGGCGATGACGCATTCACCCACCATCAGGATGACGGAGCCTTCCTTGGGCTGGGCGTATTCCACCGGGATGTCGCGCTTTTTCAGGCGGGCGATGGCGGTGGGGGTCAGCGGGAAGATGGCGGCTTCGTTGGACTGGATCATTTCGGCCAGCTTGGCCGAGTTGGGGATGTATTCCAGCACGTTGGGGCCGATGGTGTCGGGCCACTTCTTGAAGCCGGGTTCATAGTTCTTGTCGTCGCCGCCCTGGATGCGGTTGAACATCAGGAAGCCGTGCAGGCCAAAGGTGCTGCCGGCGGCGGACTGGAATACGACCTTGCCTTTGTACTTGGGGTCGGCCAGGTCCATCCAGGAAGTGGGCGGTGCCCAGCCTTTGTCGGCGAACATCTTGGTGTTGTAGCCCAGGCCGGTCATGCCGATGTCGATGCCGGCGGCCATGCGGTCTTTCATCACGGCAGTGGGGTACAGCTCTTTCAGGACGGGGTCGTCATTGAGCTGTTGGCACAGGCCCATGGAAATGGCGCGCGCCATGATGCCGTCGTCCAGGAACATGACGTGCATCTGCGGGTTGTCTTTGTAGGCCTGCGCCTTGGCCAGTACGTCGGTCGACGTGCCGGGCACGACGACGATTTTCACGTTGTTGGCTTTCTCGAAATCGGGGAACACGTATTGCGTGAAGGCGCGTTCCATGTCGCCGCCGTTCATACCGACGTACAAGGTCTTTTGCTGCGCCAAGGCCCCTGCGGACAGCAACGCCAACGTTGCCGCGCCCAGCAGCCGCTTCCCCTTGCTCAGGCGCGATGCGCCCTGTTTCTTATCCATCATGGTGACTCCTGCGTTTGCTCACGAACACGTTCAGGCCGAGCCACGGCGCCGTGAGCGGCGGCCGCGTATCGTTCAATGCAAAAGGCATCGATAGGAATCGAGGACTGGCCGCGCAGGACCAGTTCGGAAAGCACTTCCCCCACGGCGGGGCCAATCTGAAAGCCCGCGCCCGACAGGCCGAAGGCGTGGAACAGGCCGGGGACTCGGGCACTGGGGCCCAGCACGGGATTGTGGTCGGGCATGTTGCCTTCCACGCCAGTCCAGAAGCGTATGACCTGCGCGCCGCGCAGCACGGGCAGCAGCCGGGTAGCGTTGGCCATCAGCGCGCCCAGGCCGGCGCGGCCGGGCCGTGCGTAGTCGGGGTCGGTGGACACGCCACGGCCACCGCCGATGACGCAATTGCCGCGCGCGACCTGTCGTGCGTAGATGCCACCGCCTTGTATGCCCAGGCTGACGTCCATGAAGACGGGCAGCGGCTCGGTGACCATCATCAAAGGGTGGATGGACGTTTCGGGTACGGCTTCGCCAAAGTGCTCTGCAAAGCGGCCCGCCCAGGCGCCCGCGCAATTGAGCAGGACGCGGGAGCGCACTTCCAGGCCGTCGGCGCGCACGAGGAAGTGCGTGCCGTCGTGATCGGCCTGGGTAACCTTCACGCCTTCGCGCACGTCGGCGCCCAGCGCCGCCGCCGCGCGCGCGAAAGCCGGTGACACCAGCCGGGGGTTGGCGTGGCCGTCTTCGGGGCAGAAGGATCCGCCCGCGACGTCCTGGCCCAGCCAGCCGAAGCGGCGCGCCAGCTCGCGGCGGTCCAGCATTTGCAGGTGCATGCCGAAGCCGCGCGTGCGCTGGCGATACGCTTCCAGCTGCACCATGTCGGCGTTGGACGCGGCCAGCTTCAAATGACCAGAGCGCACGTATTCGCCATCGATGCCGATCAGTGACGGCAGCTGGCCCCACAGTTCATGTGCGCGTCGGGCCAGGGGCATCTGTTCCAGCCCGCGCCCTTGCCGCCGCACACCGCCATAGTTGACGCCGCTGGCGCGCGCGCCGCACAAGGCGGCTTCCAGCAAGACGACGGGTACGCCGGCGCGCCGCAGGAACAGCGCGGCGCTGCCGCCGACGATGCCGCCGCCGATGATGGCCACTTCGGTGTCAATGCGCTGCGTCATGCCGACACCTTGTCCTGGCGTTCCAGGCACACCACGCGCACGGGTACCGGTTTGACGGGCGGCTGGTTACGCAAGCGGCCCACGTCGGCGGGCGTGCGGCCGCAGGCTTGCGCCAGGACCTCGGCTGCCGCCGCGCCGCACATGCGGCCCTGGCAGCGGCCCATGCCGACGCGTGTCAGCGCTTTGAGGCGGTTCAGTTCTTGCGCCCCCGTGTCGGTGACGGCGCGTCGCACCGTGCCAGCCGTCACATCTTCGCAGCGGCAGATGACGGTGTCGTCGGCGATGGTTGCGGCCCAGTCCTCGGGAAAGGGAAAGGCGCGTTCCAGCGCGGAGCGCACTCGGCTGTTGGCGGCCAGGCGCGTTTCCAGCAGGCGGGCACGCGCGGTGTCGATGGGTTGGCCGATGTCTTGCAGCAGCGCCAACGCGGCGCGTTCACCCGCAAGTTCGGCGGCGTCGGCGCCGGCGATGGCGGCGCCGTCACCGGCGACATAGACGCCGGGCACGCTGCCGCGTCCGGCGGTATCGCGGCGTGGCGTCCAGCTTCTATCGCGCGCATTGAATTCGAATTCGCAGCCGACCAGGCTGGCCAGTTGGGTTTCGGATCGCAGTGCCAGGCCGTAGGCCACGGCGTCGCAGGACACGGTGTGGTCGCGGTTGCCCTGGCGATAGGTCAGGCCCGATACGCGGTCCTTGCCATGCACGGCGACGGGCCGCACGCCGCTATGCAGTGGCACGCCATGCGCGCGCAGCCAAGCCATGGTGTACATCCCCTTGGCCAGCAGCCCGGGCGCGCGCAGCATACCGGGCAGCGCGACCAGGCGGTCGGTAAAGCGGGCGGTGTCCAGCACGGCGGCCACTTGCGCGCCGGCCTTGGCGTATTGATAGGCCACCAGGTAAAGCAGCGGCCCGGTGCCCATGAAGACCACGCGCGATCCGATGGCGCAGCCCTGGAATTTCAGCGCGACCTGCGATCCGCCCAAGGTGTAGACGCCGGGCGTCAGCCAGCCGGGAAAGGGCAGCACGCGGTCGGTGGCGCCGGTGGCAAGGATCAGGTGGGTGTAGGGCACGGCGGTGCTGACGCCGTCTTGCATCACGTCCAGCGTCTTGCCTTCCACGTTCCACACCAGGCTGCCGGGTCGATAGTCGGCGTGCGGCTGCAAGGCGGCCATGGCGCGATGCACGGCATCGGCCTTGCGATGTTCAAAGCCGTACAGCGCGGACTTCGGGCGTTGGAATCCGGGTGGCGGCTGGCGGTAGATCTGCCCACCGGCGCGCGGCGCTTCGTCCAGGATAACGGGCCGCAGGCCGTGTGCGACCAGCGCCTGGGCGGCGCGCACGCCGGCCGGGCCGGCGCCTACGATGACGGGCATCACGATGCTCATGCGATGTCGTCCTCGGGCCAGGGTGCCGCGGCCAGCGTGCCGGACACGGCAGCGGGCGCCATGGGCAGACTTAAAAGACGCATGCCGGGTTCGACAAACGTTGAGCAGGCGCGCAGGCGCGAGCCGTCTTCAAGCTGCATCCAGCAGTCCTGGCAGGCGCCCATCATGCAGAAGCCGGCGCGTGGGGCGCCGCTGAATTCGGAATGGCGCACGCAGTCGGCCTGGGTCAGCACGGCGGTCAAGACGGTGTCGCCGGCCAGCGCGGTACAGGCTTGCCCGTTCAAGGTGAACGGGACGGCGGGCCGGCCCGATTCCGCCAGGCGTTTCAGTATTGCCATGATGCCGGCGCCTCTCTTTTCGCCAACGGCAAGCGTTTCATTTCTGCCCCACCAGCACGCGGTCCAGGCCGTACACGCGGTCCAGCAACAGCATGGTGACGGCGGTCAACAGGATGACCAGCGCCGACACGGCGGCCATCATCGGGTCGATGGATTCCGTGGCGTACATGTACATGCGCACGGGCAGCGTGATGGTGGACGGCGCGGTGATGAAGACGGACATGGTCAGTTCGTCAAAGCTGTTGATGAAGGCCAGCAGCCAGCCGCCGGACACGCCGGGAATGATCAGCGGCAGGGTCATCTGGAAGAACACGGTGGCGCGGCTGGCGCCCAGCGACAGCGCGGCGTGTTCGATGGAGCGGTCAAAGCCGACCAGCGCGCCGATCACCAGCCGCATCACGTACGGCGTGATGACGACGACGTGCGCGGCGACCAGCCACGAAAAACTGCCGGCCATGCCCATCAGCGCGAAAAAGCGCAGCAGCGCCACGCCCAGCACCAGGTGCGGAATCATCAGCGGCGACAGGAACAGGCCATTCAGCACATCGCGGCCCGGGAAGCGGTAACGCGTAATGGCGATGGCGGCCGGCACGGCCAGGCACACGGCGATGGTGGCCGACAGAAAGGCCAGCCACAGGCTGTTCTGAAACGCCTGCATGAAGTTGGGATGTTCGAACACCGCCCGGAACCAGCGCAGCGAAAATTGCGTGGTGGGCACCGTCAGCGTGGAGTCGGGCGTGAACGCCACCAGGCACACGATGACCAGCGGCGCCAGCACGAAGGCCACCACCAGGAAGTTGAACGCCAGCGCGAAAGGGCCGTTTTTCTGCATGTTGGTTCCTTGTCGGCTAGCCCAGGCTGCGTCGGTAAGAGCGTTCGACAACGCGGTTGTACGCCATCATGATGATGACGTTGAGCACCAGCAGCACGATGGCGATGGCCGCCCCCAGCGGCCAGTTCAGCTCGGTCAGGAATTCGTCGTACACGACGGTGGCGACCATCTTCAGCCGTCGTCCGCCCAGCAGCGCGGGGATGGCGAACGAGCTGGCCGACAGGCCAAACACGATCAGGCTGCCCGACAGGATGCCGGGCATGGCTTGCGGCAGCACGATGCGCGTCAGCGTCTGAAAACGCGATGCGTTCAGCGACAGCGCGGCGTGCTCGACGGTGGGGTCCAGCTTTTGCAGCGACGTCCACACGGGGATGACCATGAAGGGCAGCATCACGTGCACCAGGCCGATGATGACGGCGGTGGGCGTGTACAGCAGCGGCCCCATGCCCAAGGCGGCGGCCGCGCGACCGATGGCGCCGCCTGGTCCCAACAGCATGCTCCAGCCGAACGCCCGCACCACCAGCGATATCAACAGGGGCGACAGCACGACCAGCAAAAAGATGGACCGCCACGGCTTGCCCATGCGGGACAGGATGTAGGCTTCGGGCGCGCCGATCAGCACGCAGATCAGCGTGGTGACGCCGGCGATCCAGAAAGTGCGCCAGAAGATCTCCAGGAAATAACTGTCGGCGACCACGGCCAGATAGTGTTCGAACGTATGGCCGGGCAAGATGCCCGCGCCGTAGTCGAACGGCCGAAACGACAGCACGAAGGTCAGCGCCAGCGGCGTCAGCACCAGTGTCAGAAAAACAATGGCCAGCGGGATGGAGCCCAGAATGGCCAGCAGGCCATCATTGCGCGGCTTGGGGCCGGTGGCGGCTTGAGTCAGCGTCGCCATGTCAGGCGGCCTTTTCCACGGCAGGCGCGCGCAACACGCGCAGCACGCCTTCGGCCCAGTCCAGCCCGATGGTCTCGCCATCGTCATGCGGGCGGCGGCCGTCGTTGGGCGTCAGCACGGTCAGCGCCCCCACCGGCGAATCCAGGTCGTACATCCACTGGCTGCCCAGGAAGTAGCGCGTACTGACCACACAGGCCAGCTTGCCCTGGCCGGCGGGCACCGGCACCAGTTTTTCGGGGCGCAGCGACAGCTGCACGTTGTCGCCGTGGCGCAGGCCTTCGCCGTCGACCAGCACCCGCAGCGCGCCGGTTTCGATTTCGGCTTGCGCGCCGCAACGCGTGACGCGGCCAGGCAACAGGTTGGTCTTGCCGACAAAGCGCGAAATGAATTCGGTTTGCGGATGTTCGTACATGCGAAACGGCGCGTCCACCTGTGTGGCGCGGCCGTCCTGCATGACCACGACGCGATCGCTGATCGACAGGGCTTCGGCCTGGTCGTGCGTGACCATCACGGTGGTGGTGCCGATCTTCTTCTGGATGCCGCGCAATTCAAACTGCATGTCTTCGCGCAGCTTGGCATCCAGGTTGGACAGCGGCTCGTCCAGCAGCAGCACGGGCGGGCGGATGACCAGCGCGCGGGACAGCGCCACGCGCTGGCGTTGGCCGCCCGAAAGCTCGCGCGGATAGCGGTCTGCGTGCTTGTCCAGCTTGACCAGCGCCAGCGCCTCGCGCACGCGTTCCGCGCGCTCGGCGCGTTCCACTTTGCGCATCTTCAAGCCGAAGGCCACGTTGTCAGCCACGGTCAGGTGCGGAAACAGGGCGTAGCTTTGGAACACGATGCCCAGGCCGCGCGTGTTGGGTTTGGCATGGGTGATGTCGCGCCCATCCAGCGTGATGACGCCCTGGGTCACGTCGGCAAAGCCGGCGATCATCTGCAAGGTGGTGGTCTTGCCGCAACCCGAGGGGCCGAGCAGTGAGACGAACTCGCCCTTTTCAACGGTCAGGTTCAGGTCGGAAACGACGCGCAGGTCGCCGTAGTTCTTCGAGACGTTGTCCAGCCGCAGAAATGACATTTTCCAAACCCCGTCGCCCGATGCGGGCGTTGTGCCGCGCGTTGGCCCGGTTGCCCGGCGCGTTAGTGGCTTATCGATGGGGCAGTCTAGGAGTTGCCAAAATACATGGTCAATTAGGGTTTTCCGAAGAATCGAATTTTTTGGTTGTTATTTCCGTTCAGAAGAATTTGCTGCTACAAACGATGCTGAATATTTTGTTTATCGGAATTCAATAATGAAGAAGACTGAGACAGCGGACGATTCCAGCGGCCAGGGGGTCTTGCAACGTGCGTTTGCGGTCCTGCGCGTGTTGGCCGATGCCAAGGGTGAAAAGCTGCGGCTGACCGACATCGCCGCGCGTACCGGCCAGGCGCAGGCCACGGTGCATCGCGTGCTGCAAGGCTTGATGCAGGAAGGGGTGGTGGAGCAACCCGCGCAAAGCAAGGGCTATCAGCTGAGCGTGGCTTTCTTTGCGCTGGCAGCGGCAGCTGGGACGCATCAATCCAGCTTGCGCACGCTGTATCGCCCGGCGATGCTGCGGCTGTCGGGCATGCTGAACGACACCATTTTTCTGCTGGTGCGCAGCGGCTTTGACGCGGTCTGCGTGGACCGGGTGGACGGGGCTTTTCCGGTGCGTTCGCATACCGGCGACATCGGCGGGCGCGTGCCGCTGGGCATGGGCCAGGGCGGCCTGGTGCTGCTGGCCAGCTTGCCGGAGGCGGAACGCGAAGAGGTCATCCGCTTCAACATTCCCCGGCTGCACCATCTGGGTTTCGTCGATGAAATCTCGATGCGGGTACGCATCCAGGAATGCCAGCAATTGCAGTACGCGCGCAGCCAGGGGCAGGGCGTGTTTCCGAATATCGCGGGGCTGGCGGTGCCGGTCCAAGACCGCAACGGCGTCACGGTGGCGGCGCTGAGCGTGGCCGCCCCCATCGAACGCATCAACGACGAGCGCCTGCCGCTGATCGTTGAAATGCTGCGCCGGGAGGCCGACGCAGTGGGCGCGCAGATCAATCCTTTCGACCCGGCGTTGCGGCGGCCCAGCCAGTACCTGGGCGCCGGCAACGGCGCGTAGTCCGCGTCGTGCGCGTCGTCCGCGTCGTCCGCGCGCTGCGCATGGTGCGCGAGGTGCGCGGTATGTACGAAGGGGGCCGCCGCGAACGGCGGTTCAATCACATCGCATGGCGCGCACAGGCGCCGCGCCTCAGGTCGGGTACGTGCCGGGCAGCAGGATGCTGCGGTCGCCCACTTCAAGATTACGGCGGCCGCACAGCGCCATCGTCGTATCCATTTCCTTGTAAAGCAGCTCCAGCACGCGGGTCACGCCCGCCTGGCCGTACGCGCCCAGGCCGTACAGGAAGGCGCGGCCGATCATCGTGCCGCGCGCGCCCAGCGCCACCGCCTTCAGGATGTCCTGGCCGGAACGGATGCCGCCGTCCATCCAGACTTCGATCTTCGAGCCCACCGCATCGGCAATCGCCGGCAACGCCGCGATCGACGACATGGCGCCGTCCAGCTGGCGCCCGCCGTGGTTGCTGACGATCAGCGCATCGGCCCCGCTATTGGCGGCCAAGTGCGCGTCTTCCACATCCAGGATGCCCTTGATGATGAGCTTGCCGCCCCAGCGCTGCTTGATCCATTCCACATCGTCCCAGCTCAGGCGCGGGTCGAATTGCTCGGCCGTCCAGGAGGACAGCGACGACAGGTCGCTGACGCCCTTGGCGTGGCCGACGATGTTGCCGAACGTGCGGCGCTTGGTGCCCAGCATGCCCATGCACCAGCGCGGTTTGGTCGCCAGGTTGATCAGGTTGCGCAGCGTGGGCTTGGGCGGCGTCGACAGGCCATTCTTGATGTCCTTGTGGCGCTGGCCCAGGATCTGCAAGTCCAGCGTCAGCACCAGCGCGGTGCAGCCGGCGGCCTTGGCGCGGTCGATCAGGTTGGCCACGAATTCGCGGTCGCGCATCACGTACAGCTGGAACCAGAACGGCTTTTTGGTGGCCTCTGCCACGTCCTCCAACGAGCAGATGCTCATCGTGGACAAGGTGAACGGCACGCCGAAATCCGCCGCCGCCTTGGCCGCCAGGATCTCGCCGTCGGCATGCTGCATGCCGGTCAGGCCGGTGGGCGAAATTGCCAGCGGCATCACCACGTCATGGCCCACCATCGTGGTGCGCAACGACCGGCCTTCCATGTTCACCGCTACGCGCTGGCGCAGCTTGATCTTGTGAAAATCGCTTTCATTGGCGCGGTAGGTGCCTTCGGTCCAGGCGCCGGAATCGGCGTAGTCGTAGAACATGCGCGGCACGCGCTGTTGCGCAACGGCGCGCAAATCTTCGATGCAGGTGATCGTAGAAAGGTTAGCGGTCATGAGAGGTCTGAGGAGTGATAGAGGTGCGCCAGCTGCGTTTCGTATTTTTAGAATCTGGAGCCGCCGGCTGCGGGCGGCCTCGCCGCAACGCCTGGGTAACAGGACCTGCGGCGCCGCCCAGTATACGCGCCGAGGCCGGCAAGCGCTGCTTGCCGGCCCCGTTCGCCCCCCTCTGACCGGGGCTCTTTCGGCCCCCTGTCCACCCAAGCTATCGCGGCCAGACCTTGCTGACCGCGCGGATCGTTGCCCACGCCACCCAACGCGGGCTGGTCAGCCGCGCGCCCGGCAGCCGGCGCATCACATCCACGGCCAGACCGCCGCGCTTGTGCCATTGTTTTTTACGCGTCTGGCTGTCGGTCCAGCGGCCTTCCAGCCACGGAAATTCACGGCGCCCCGGCTTGTAGACCGGCGGCGTGTTGTAGATCAGGATGTACGCCAGGCGCGGCGACGGCGACGTATTCGGCCCCGTGAAATGCAAGGTGCGCGCGTCATGCACGGTGATGCCGCCCGGGTCCAGCGGTTCGGCCACGGCCTGGTCGCGGCGGAAGTCGCCGCAGCATTCCAGCGGATGCAGGCTCTTGTCGCCCCCGGGCGAGCGGTGTTCCAGCACGTCCCATTTGTTCGATCCGGGAATGAACTGCATGCAGCCGTTTTCCACGGTTGCCGGTTGCAGCGCCAGCCAGATGCTCAGTTCGTTGTAGACAAAGTCGGGCGAACGGAACGCCTCGTCCTGGTGCCACGGCGTCTCGGGGCCGAACGGGCCGGGCTTGAGCAGGGCGTGCTCGCCATACAGCGCCGCCTCTTCGCCCAGCAGTTGCCGCGCCAGGTCCAGCGTGCGCTCGTGGTAAGTCGTCTTGAGCAGACCGGGGGCATAATGACGCGGATCGTGCAGGCTGGGAAACTTGGCGGGCTTGGACGGGTCGTCCCGGCTCACGAAGTCGTACTGCGCACCCTCGTTGTATCCCGTCTTGTTGGCGAACAGGTCCAGCAGGGTGCGGCGGATATAGCCCACCTCGTCCTGCGGACACATGTCCTTCAGGGCCAGGTAACCCTGGTCCCTGTAGCGCGCTGTCTCAGCTTCCGACAACAAACTGGTCTCTTCCATAATGGCTTCTCCAAGCTCTGGTAGCGGGTGTTCCCGTTGGCACGTTTTGACATGAGCACTAACGTATCGCTTCGATGCCCATGGGGCCTATAGACCATCCGCTGTAGCCATATCCGCCTATTCATCCCATTGGCGGCGCATCATCCGAAGGAAAATCCATGCAAGACCCCAAAACCGACTCCCATATCGAAACCGTTCTTGTGTCAGTCAGCGGCACGGTGCAAGGCGTGGGGTATCGCCACGCGACCGTGCGGCGCGCTCATATGCTGGGTGTGACGGGCTGGGTGCAGAACCTGCTGGACGGCACGGTCGAAGCCCTGGTGCAGGGCACGCCCGACCAGGTGGACCACATGCTTGAATGGCTGCGGCGCGGCCCGCCGGGCGCCTCGGTAGAAGAAATCACGACGCGCCGGGAGTACACCGACAAGCGTTACATCCGTTTTGAGCAGGTGTAGGCAACAAATCCGGGTCGCCGTGAAGGGCTAGTCCAGCCGGCCGAGGGATGAGTGTTGCATTACCGGGTTTGGCAGGCCGGAGGGGGCGGGGTTGTGACCCGTTACGGTCACGGGTTTCGATCACCGGTTCCGCAGCCAGCGCCCGCCCACCTGGTTAATGATCAGCCCGGTCAGCACGCCGGCCGCCCCCAGCCATTGCAACGGCTGCAACTGCTCGCCAAAGGCCATCGACGCCGCCCACAAGCCCACTACCGGCACCAGCAGCGAAAATGGCGCGATCTTGGCGGCGGGGTGGCGGGTCAGAAGGCGGGTCCACAGCGTGTAGGCCACCAGCGTGGCCAGCACGGCCAGGTACAGCACTGACAGCGCCTCGCCCCACCCCATGCCGGTAATCATGCCCACCACCGGCTCCCAGCCGTCGATCAGCACGGCCAGCAACAGGAACGGCAGCACCGGCGCGGCGCTGCTCCAGGCGATGAACGCAAAGGGGTCGTAGCCGGGCGCCTTGCGGCTGGCCAGCCGCACGATCATGTTGGACGCCGCCCACATGAACGCGCCCCCCAGCGTCAGCGCAAAGCCCAGCATCGTCATCTGGCCCGGCCCCTCGCCGCGCCCGCCGGCGATCACGGCCAGCCCCAGCGCGGCCACGCCCAACCCGATCCAGTGATGCCGCCGCGCCCGCTCGCCCAGCACGGGCGCAGCCAGCAGCAAGGTGAAAAACGCCTGCGTCTGGATGACCAGCGAAGCCATGCCGGCCGGCATGCCGAATTTCAGCGCGGTGAACAACAGGCCGAATTGGCCCAGCCCCTGCACCAGCCCGTAGGCGGCGATCCAGTGCCACGGCAGCTGTGGCCGGCGCACGAAAAGGATCAGGGGGAAGGCGGCCAGCGCGAACCGAAGCGCGCCCAGCATCATGGGGGACAAGCCCCGCATGCCGACCTTCATGACAACAAAATTAAGACCCCAGATGACCACGACCGCCAGTGCGCAGAAATAGTCTTTTCGGGTGAGATGAGTCGTGGACATGCGGCATTATCGCACCGCCGGAAGGTGCCGGCGGCGTCGATAAACACGAGTTTTCCAGCGCAATTTTCAGCGTCGGACCGTAGGGTTTTTTCAGCGCCTTTTCAGCGTTTTTTCAGCACTGCCGCAAAGGCTTGCACCGCGGTGTCGATGTCCTTGTCCTCGATGTGGCGATGCGTCACGCAACGCAGCCGCGTGCGGCCCCACGGGCGCGTCAACAGCCCTTCGGCCTGCAAGGCGGCGACCCACTGCGTATTGGTCATGCCGGAATCTGCCGTCTCGACCTGCACGATGTTGGTTTGCGGCACCGTAGCCGACAGGGCCGGCGCCAGGCGGTTGATGCCGTCGCTCAAGCGGCGCGCGCGCACGTGGTCTTCAACCAGCCGCCCCGTCATCGTCTGCACCCCTTCCAGGCCGGCCGCCGCCATGATGCCCGACTGGCGCTGCGTGCCGCCCAGCATGCGGCGCAGCGTGCGCGATTTGGCGATTACGGCCTTGCTGCCCGCCAGCACCGCACCCACCGGGGCGCTCAGACCCTTGGACAGGCACAGCGACACCGTGTCGGCGTACTGCGTGATCTCGTCGGCGGGAACGCCCAGCGCCACGGACGCATTGAACAGGCGCGCGCCGTCCAGGTGCACGGGGATACCGCCCGCCTGCGCCATGCCGTGCACCGTGCGCATATGGTCCAGCGGCAGCACCGTCCCGCCGGCGTTGTTGTGCGACGTTTCCATCGCCACCAACGACGTTTTCAAGCGGTGGCCGCCCGACAGCAACGCCTCTTCCAGCCGGTTCAGGTCCATCGCGCCGTCCGTGCCGGACACGCCTTGATAGAACAAGCCGGTGAAGGTGGCGGCGCCGCGCTCCGACGTGTACATGTGGGCCGACGATTCCAGCACCACCTGTTCGTTGCGCTGGGTCTGCGCCAGCACCGCCAGCAGGTTGGCCATGGTGCAGCTGGGCACGAACAGCCCGGCCTCCTTGCCCAGGAGTGCCGCTACGTGCGCTTCCAGCGCGCGCACCGACGGGTCGCCATCCAGGCCGTCATCGCCAATCGGCGCGGTACGCATGCGCTCGTACATAGCCGCGGTGGGGTGGGTGACGGTGTCGCTGCGCAGGTCGACTGGCACGGTCTGATTGTCGGCGGGAGTCCGCTGGGTCATGGGAATCAATGCTGCAAAATTTTGGAAAGAAATTGGCGCGTGCGCGGAGCACGCTCCTCGACATTGCCGAAGAATTCGTCCTTGACGCAGTCTTCGACAATCTTGCCGCCGTCCATGAAAATCACACGGTCGGCAACGCGGCGGGCAAACCCCATTTCGTGGGTCACCACCATCATGGTCATGCCTTCGCTGGCCAGGTCCGTCATGACGTCCAACACTTCGTTGACCATCTCGGGGTCCAGCGCCGAGGTGGGTTCGTCGAACAACATGACGACCGGGTCCATCGACAACGCACGCGCAATCGCCACACGTTGTTGCTGGCCGCCCGACAGTTCGCCGGGATGCTTGTCCTTGTGCGCCGACAGGCCCACACGTTCCAGCAGCGTCAGCGCCCGCGCGCGGGCCTCTTGCTTGCCGCGCCCCAGCACCTTGGTCTGGCCCAGGCACAGGTTTTCGGTCACCGACAGATGCGGGAACAACTCAAAGTGCTGGAACACCATGCCGGCCACCGAACGCAGCTTGGGCAGGTTGGTGCGCGGGTCGCCCACCGAAATGCCGTTGACCACGATGTCGCCCTTTTGAAAGGGTTCAAGCGCGTTCACGGTCTTGATCAGCGTGGACTTGCCCGAACCGGACGGCCCGCACACCACCACGACCTCGCCCTTGCCGACTTTCGTCGTGCATTCATCCAGCACCTGAAAGGAGCCGTACCACTTGCTGACCTGGTTGATCTCGATCATCGGGGTATTCGGAAACAGTTGCATCGTTAAACCCTATCGCAGCACGCGGGTGCGCTTTTCCAGCAGTTTGACCAGGCGGGACGCCGTGAAGCAGATCACGAAATACACCACCGCCACGAACAGGTAGAGCTCGACCAGGCGGCCATCGCGCTGGCCGATCTTGGAGGCCGCGCCCAGGAAGTCGGTCAGCGACAGCACGTAGACCAGCGAGGTGTCCTGGAACAGGATGATCACGCGGGTCAACAGCGCCGGCACCATGTTGCGAAACGCCTGCGGCAGCACCACATAACGCATGCCTTGCCACGGCGTAAGTCCGATGGCCATGCTGGCCGACACCTGGCCACGCGCAATGGACTGGATGCCCGCGCGCATGATTTCGCAGAAGTACGCGGCCTCGAACATCGTGAACGTGATGACCGCGGAATTGAACGCCCCCACGCGCAGCGGCGTCGGCGACCCGACCACCCACGCCGCCATGTACGGCACCAGGAAATAGAACCAGAAGATCACCAGCAAGAGCGGAATCGAACGCATCACATTGACGTAGATGCCCGCCGGTACCGACAGCAGCTTGAAGCGCGACAGCCGCATCATCGCCAACACCGTGCCCAGCGCCAGGCCCATCACGGCGGCCAGCGCCGTCAGCGTCAAAGTGAACGTCATGCCCGTCTGGAACAGGTAGGGCAGTGCGGTCCCAATGACGTCGAAATCAAATTTACCCATCGCGATCCCCTACCGGCCCAGGCCGGCGGTATTGACGGCGACCGGGCCGCTCTTGCTGGCCGCGCCGATCAATCCGGGCACCGCGATATGCCGCTCAAGCTGGCGCATGCCCAGCACGACCATGCCGTTGAGGATCAGGTAGATCACCGTCGCGGCGGAAAACGCCTCGAAGATGTGGAAGGTGAATTCCTGCATGGACCGCGCCTGGCCGGTCAGCTCCAGCAGGCCGATGGTCAAGGCCACCGACGAATACTTGATGGTACCCATGAATTCCGAGGTCAACGGCGGCAGCACGATACGAAACGCCTCGGGCAGGATGATGTAGCGGTACACCTGCACCTCGGTCAGCCCCAGCGCGGTACCCGCCTGGAACTGGCCGCGCGGCAACGACTGGATGCCGGCGCGCAGCTGCTCGGCCACACGAGCCGACCCATAGAAACCCAGGCACAGCACGGCGGGCACAAATTGCCCCCAGGGTTGCGGCATCTGCTTGATCGCCAAGCCCCAGGCATGCGGCAGCAATTCAGGCAGCACGAAATACCACAGGAACATCTGCACCAGCAGCGGCACGTTGCGAAACAGCTCGACGTAGGTCGCGCCCAACACATTCATCACGCGCGATTGCGCCGTGCGCATCACGCCCAGCCAGGACCCCAGCAACAGCGAAAAGACCCACGCCGTCAGCGCCAGCGCCAGCGTCCAGCCCACGCCGATCAGGATGGTTTCCAGGAAGGTGTGCACGCCGTCCGGCGACATCTCCAGGAAGACGCTCCAACTCCAGTTGTAGTTCATGCCCGTGCCCTAGATGGCGGCGCCGGTCACGGCGCTTTGCCCCAAAACCGCCGCGGGACGCCTGGGCGTCCCGCGGACTACCTGCTGTTTACTCGTACGCCTTGGGGTCACCCGAATCGGTCGGGTTGGCCAGCGCGCGCTTGAGCGCGTCGCTCATCGGGTACTTCAGGTTGATCTGCTTCGGGGGAATCGGCGAATTGAAGTACTTGTCGTAGATGGCGGCGACCTTGCCGGTCTTGATCAGGTCGAGCACGGCATCGTCCACCACCTTCTTGAAGGCGGGGTCATCCTTGGGTTCCATGATGCCGTAGGGCGCCATTTCCAGGCCCTTCTTGCCGATCACGAACGCGTCGGGGTTCTTGGACGAAGCCACGGCGCCGTACGCGATGCCGTCATCGTTGGCAGAACCCGCGGCACGGCCCGATTCCACCATCAGGATGGTTTCGGCGGTGTCCTTGGTGGGCGCCATCGTGATGCCCAGATTGCCCTTGGCGTTCAGCCCGGAGATCAGGCGGAAGGTCTGGCCGCCGGCCTGGGCGGCGATGGTCTTGCCGCGAAACGATTCCAGGTTGTTGGGATCGACGCCGCCATCCTTGCGCGCCACCAGCACCACCTGCGCCACGAAGGTCGTGGGCGCGAACGACACCAGCTTGTGGCGGTCCAGGTTGTTGGTGGTGTTGCCGCATTCCAGGTCGATGGTGCCGTTGGCCAGCAGCGGGATGCGCGTGGCCGAGGTCGTCGGGTTGTAGCGCACGTCCAGCTTGGGCAGCTTCAACGCGGCCTGGATATGCTTGGCCACTTCCTGGCAGATCTCCACCGTGTAGCCGATCGGCTTCTGGTTGCCGTCCAGATACGCAAACGGCACCGAGGTCTCGGGGTGCCCCAGGGTGATCACGCCGGTTTCGCGGATCTTGTCCAGGCGGCTGGGGCCTTCGGCGTGGGCGGTGGCCGCGCTGCCCAACAGGGCGGCAGCGACGGAGATCGCGGCAAATGCTTTCATCTGATTCCCTTGGCGCCGTGCAATCGGCGCGTATTTGTATTCACGATCGGCGGCACCGGTTTGGCCGGCGTCCGCCACGTCCCGCGATGAGCCCCGCGGCTGGCAAAAAGTATCAACTAGCAGTATGGTTTTATCCAGTTCCAATCAGGTATTCCTCTATACGGATTTGATATGGCCATTCCACGGATGGGCTTAAGACACATCGAGGCCTTCCGAGCCGTCATGATGACCGGCTCGATGACGGCCGCGGCACGGCGCGTGCACACCTCGCAGCCGCACGTTAGCCGCTTAATAGCGCAATTGGAAGCGATCACCCAGTTTCCCCTGTTCGACCGCAATGGCAGCCGCCTGAGCCCTACGCAAGACGGCTCGCGCTTCTTCCAGGAGGTCGAAAAAACCTTTATCGGCCTGGCCGGGCTGGAGTCGGCGGCAGCCAGTATCCGCTCGTTCAGCGCCAGCCGCCTGAGCGTGGCGGCCATGCCCCGGCTGGCCGGCGGCATGCTGGCGCGCATCGTCGCCGCCTTCAAGACCGAGTACCCGGACGTGATGGTGTCCATCCATTCGGGCAGCGCCAGCGCGGTGCACAACTGGATCAGCTCGGGCTTTTGCGACACGGGGCTGGCGATGCTGTCGGGCGACAGCCCGGGCATCCAGGTCGAACCCGTGCTGACCATGAGCTGCGTGGCGGTGCTGCCCAAGGGGCACCGGCTGACCAAGCTGAAAAAGCTGAAACCCGCCGACTTCGCGGGCGAGCCCTTCATCGCCTTTCCCAGCGCCACGCCGCTGCGCGAGAAGATCGACGCCGTCTTCAAGGCAGCGAAGGTGGAACGGCAGACCGTGGCCGAAGCGGGGCTGGGCTCGTCGGTATGCGCGCTGGTGGGCGCGGGGCTGGGCGTGGCGCTGATCAACCCTTTGGCCGCGCGCGAAGAGTACGAGGCCAACGGCGTGGAAGTGCGCCCGTTCAGCCCGTCGGTGCCGGTGACGGTGGCGCTGCTGTACCCGCCGTATCACACGCGAACGCGGCTGGTCAGCGTGTTTTCGCGCTACGCGCATCAGCTGATGCAGGAAGAGATGGCGGATCTGAAGGCGCGGCCGGCGCGGTAGTAGGGGCTGTGGAGCGACGCGTGCGGCTAGCAGCGTGCGGCTAGCAGCGCGCGGCTAGTGGCGTGCGGCTAGCGGCGCGCGGCGTGCGGCCGCATGGGGGACGCGCGGGGACGCGCGGTGGGCGGCCGAGTGCTACTGCGGCGCTGCTTGGACTCGCCCGTCCGCGTGCAGATAACGCATCGTACCGGCGGCATGCATGGCAGGCACGGCCTGACCCTGGCTCCAGCATTTCGCGATTGCGGAGGGCACGCCATGCACGCCGTCACCCGTATGCAGGGCCGCCGGCACGCCGATCCACGCATACACCGGTTCATGCAGCCACGCACCGTTCGCGTCGGCGATGCCGATGTGCAGGCCATCCGGGCTGTGCTCGCTGGCTTGTTCGTTGGCGTGTTCGCAGGCGTGTTCCGGCGCTACGGCGCACAGCCAGCCGTAGGTGTCGTTCCACATCAGGCCGAACAGCATCTGCTGCGTGCAGGGTAGTGTCTCGCGCCGCTCGGCCGTGTCGTAAACCCCTTGGAACCACTCGTTCCATTCGCCGTGATCCACGCACCGCAGCACGCGTACATAGCGGCCGACCTGGCCTGCGGGGGGTGGCGTGATGTCGGCGGGGTCGGGCGCGGGCAGCCAGATGATGTCGGCCAGATCGGTATACGCCACGGGAACGACGACATCGCCCTGGCCGTCCACGACGCCGCGACGATCGTCATCGGTCAGGACGCGTATGCGCATCTTGCCGCTTATCCACAAACCGGCAGGATCGGACTCCGTATCCACGGGCGCCAACGCGGCGTACCGGGCGTCCAGCACCAGGCGGCCTTGGGCGTCGATCAGACCGCACAGGTCGCCGCGTTGCATCACGTAGGCGTGCAGCGCGTCGTCCCAGTTGATGTCGTCCCACACGGGCGGGCTGGCCCAGGCCCCGCGCCGGTCGATCAGGCCCCAGCATTCGGCTTGAAGCGCGGGCGCCAGCCCCCCTGGGGAAAAGTCGCCGGCTGATTCGAAAGCGGCGGGTATCGCCCACGCCCCCGACCTATCCACAAAGCCGATCTGCTCGCCTATCCGCGCCATCGCCAAGCCCTGTGAATAACTCCATACCTCGTCCAGCTGGCACGGCATCAACACGCGGCCGCTAGTGTCGATCAGACCCAGCTTGTCGTCCTTGAGAACGGCGGCAACGCCCTCTTCAAAACGCCAGATGGAATCGAATTGCGGTGGCACCACCACGCGCCCGTCCTCGCCGCGTCCTTCACGCACGCCCCACAAGTTGTCCACAGCAAAGCGATGCAGGCCATCGCCAAGGTGGGTGTCATGCCGCTTGGCCGGGGAGCCATTGACGGCCTCTTTGTCGTTGTCGTTGTCGTCGTCGTTGTCGTTGTCGTTGTCGTTGTCGTCGGGATCGTGTTCGTCACTAGCGCTGGCTTCATCGTCGCCGTCGCCGTCCTCGTCCTCATCCTCATCGAAATCTTCATAGCGCACCCGCCGGGCGGGCTCCCGCTGGTCGAAGTAGGGATGCGCCAAGCCGCCCAAGCCGACACGCCAGGCCCATCCGGATTCATCGTCGGCGCCCGTTACGCCCAGCAAGCGCAACACTGCCGCGATATCGTCGGCCCGCATGCCGTCCTGCAAAGCCTGCCAATGATCCGCGCACACCGTCCGCGCGTGCGCCAGGTACGCATCCGCGCCATGCGCATGCAGCCATGCCAGCTCATCAAGATTGGCGCTTATCCATAAGCCGGCCACGTCGCCCGGCGCGGCCCCGGCAGACCGGACCGCCTTGGCAAGCCGCGCATCGATCCGTTCGTCCAGGTACGCCACCGCCGCATCCAGCTGCACACAATGGGGCGCATCGCCGCTTGCCGCATGGCCCCGCACGAAGTCCGCGACCAGGCGCAAGCGATCAAGCCCGGCCTGCGCCGGGGCGGCCAACGCCGCCGTGCCCGCATCGCCAAACACGCGCTGGGACGCATCGGCGGCCCGCAAGGTGCCCTCGGCCAGCAACACCTGCCACAAGGTGGGCAGACTGCCGTTAGCACCGGCAAGCGCTTCTGATGACACCGTGCGACCATCCCGGTCCGCCTGCAACGACAACCACGCGCGATTACCCATACCTGCATCCTTCAAGCACATCGGCCGCGCACCGTCCGCGCGCGACCCGTCAAAAAGAAAGGCCAGCCCTTTCAGGCTGGCCTTGGACTGCCGCTGGCAAACGCTTACGCGTCGATATTGCCCGCCGACAGCGCATTGCGTTCGATGAACGCGCGGCGCGGTTCCACGTCGTCGCCCATCAGGGTCGTGAAGACTTCGTCCGCCGCGATGGCGTCTTCGATCTGCACGCGCAACAGGCGGCGCACCTTCGGATCCATCGTGGTTTCCCACAGCTGTTCCGGATTCATTTCGCCCAGACCCTTGTAGCGCTGCTTCGAGATGCTGCGGTCGGCTTCGCTGCGCAGCCATTGCATGGCTTCGCGGAAGTCAGACACGGTCTGTTCCTTGCGCTTGTCGCCTTCACCGCGCGCGGCCAGCGAACGCGAACCGACCTTGCCCAGGAAGCTCTTGGCGGCCTTGGACAGGATGGCGTAGTCCGAGCCGTTGATAAAGTCAGCGTCGATGATGCTGACGCGCACGTTGCCGTGGTGCATGCGCTGCACCGACAGGCGATGGCGTTCGGTGGCTTCGTCAAATTGCGGCACCACTTCCACGCCGTTGCCGCTGACCGGGTCGCGCATGGCGTCGGCCAGGCGCTTGGCGGAATCGGCGGTGGATTCGGCCGTTTCCAGGTTGATCTCCACGCCTTCGGCCATGGCCGACAGCGCGCCCACGTCGAACACCTTCGACAAACGCGCGATGACGCCGTCGGCCGCCACGTACTGGCTGGCCAGGTCGGTGAGCTCGTCGCCACGGATGATGTTGCCGCCCGAGATGATCTCGGCATCCTTCAACGCCAGTTGCAGCATGAACTGCGCTTCTTCCTGGTCGTCCTTCAGATAGCGTTCTTCGCGGCCAACCTTCACCTTGTACAGCGGCGGCTGGGCGATATACACATAGCCGCGCTGCACCAGCTCGGGCATCTGGCGATACAGCAGCGTCAGCAGCAGGGTGCGGATGTGCGCGCCGTCAACGTCCGCGTCAGTCATGATGATGAGGCGGTGGTAGCGCAGCTTTTCCACGTTGAAATCTGGGCCGATGCTGGTGCCCAGCGCCGTGATCAGCGTGGCGATCTGTTCGCTGGCGATCAGGCGGTCAAAGCGCGCCTTTTCCACGTTCAGCACCTTGCCGCGCAGCGGCAGGATGGCCTGGAACTTGCGGTCGCGGCCTTGCTTGGCCGAACCGCCTGCGGAGTCACCCTCGACGATGTACAGCTCGCACAGCGCCGGATCTTTTTCCTGGCAGTCCGCCAGCTTGCCGGGCAGGCCCGCGCCTTCCAGCACGCTCTTGCGACGCGTCATTTCGCGCGCCTTGCGCGCGGCTTCACGCGCGCGGGCGGCTTCGACGATCTTGTTGCACAGCGCCTTGGCGTCGTTCGGGTTTTCAAGCAGCCAGGATTCCAGCGTGCGGGCCACGGCTTCTTCAACGGCCGGACGCACTTCGCTGGAGACCAGCTTGTCCTTGGTCTGGCTGCTGAACTTGGGCTCGGGCACCTTCACCGACAGCACGCAGGCCAGGCCTTCGCGCATGTCGTCGCCGGACGTTTCAACCTTGGCTTTCTTAGCCAGTTCGTTGTCGGCAATGTACTTGTTGATGATGCGGGTCATTGCCGCGCGCAGGCCGGTCAGGTGCGAGCCGCCGTCGCGCTGCGGGATGTTGTTGGTGAAGCACAGCACGCTTTCGCTGTAGCTGTCGTTCCACTGCATCGCCACTTCCACGCCCACCGACACGCCGCCGGCGGCCGACTCGGTGCTGACCGAAAACACGTTCGGGTGCAGCACGGTCTTGGCGCGGTTGATGTATTCAACAAAGCCCTTCACGCCGCCCGAGAACGCAAAGTTCTCTTCCTTGCCCTGACGCTGATCCACCAGGCGGATCTTCACGCCGTTGTTCAGGAACGAGAGCTCGCGCAGCCGCTTGGAAAGGATCTCGTAGTGGTATTCGATGTTGTTGAAGATGACCGGGTCGGCCAGGAAGCGCACTTCCGTGCCGCGCATGTCCGTCGTGCCCGTCACGGCCAGGGGCGCGACCCGCGCGCCTTGGCGGAATTCCATCTGGTGGACCTGGCCGTTGCGGCGGATGGTCAGGCGCAGCCACTCGGACAGAGCGTTCACGCAAGACACGCCCACGCCGTGCAGGCCGCCGGACACCTTGTACGAGTTCTGGTCGAACTTGCCGCCGGCGTGCAGCTCGGTCATGACGATTTCGGCCGCGCTGCGGTGGAATTCGTCGTCCTTGTGGATGTCCGTCGGGATGCCGCGGCCGTTGTCCGTGACCGAGATCGAGTTGTCGGTGTGGATCGTGACGACGATGTCGTCGCAATGGCCGGCCAGGGCTTCGTCGATGGCGTTGTCCACCACCTCGAACACCATATGGTGCAGGCCGGTGCCGTCGGACGTGTCGCCGATATACATGCCGGGGCGCTTGCGCACGGCCTCCAGCCCCTTGAGCATCTTGATCGAGTCAGCGCCGTAGCCGCTGGTCTCGGGAGTGGTGTTCTGCTGATCTGACATGTCTGGTTCGATAACGCTTTAAAGAACGGCCTGGCGGCCGGACCGCCCGCGAGCCCTCAGGCCCGCAAGCGGCACAAACCCACAAGAGGGGTGCGGATCAAATCCGCATGGGCATGACGACGTACTTGAACTGGTCGTCTTCGGGCAGGGTGATGAGCGCCGATGCATTGGCATCGGGCATGACCGACCACTGGATGTTGTCGACTTTCACGTTGGCCAGCACATCAAGCAAATAGCCCACGTTAAAGCCCACGTCCAATGCTTCATGGCCGTAGTCGATGTCGATTTCTTCCTGCGCTTCTTCCTGCTCGGCGTTGGAAGACGAGATCTTCATCTGGTTCTGCGCAAGTTGCAGGCGCACGCCCTTGAACTTGTCGGTGGTCAGGATGGCGGCACGCTGCAGGCTGCCCTGAAGCGCTTCGCGGCCCACCATGAAGTGGCGCGTGTAGTTCGTGGGAATCACACGCGTGAAATCGGGGAACTTGCCTTCGACCAGCTTGGACACCAGTTCCACGTCGCCGAAGCGAAAGCGGATCTGGCCCGGCGCCACATCAATGGAGACCACTTCGTCGGAGTCTTCCAGCAGGCGCTGCATTTCCAGCACGGTCTTGCGCGGCACGATCACTTCGTGGCGTTCGGCGATGCCATCGGCTTCCGTTGAGCAATGCGCCAGACGGTGACCATCGGTGGCGACGGCGCGCACACGACCCGGTTCAAACACCAGCAGCATGCCGTTCAGGTAGTAACGGATGTCTTGTTGCGCCATGGCAAAGTGCACCATGTTGAACAGATGGCGCAGCGTGCGTTGCGGCATCGTCAGCGAGACGTCCCATTGCTCGGGCTGAGCCACGGTGGGGAACTCGCTGGCGGCCAGCGTCTGCAGCGCGAAGCGGCTCTTGGCCGACTGCACCGACAGCTTATTGCTGGCCAGCGCCAGGCGCACGTCGCCGGTATCCGGCAGCGCTTTCAGGATGTCGAGCAACTTGCGCGCGGCAACCGTGGTGGACTCGTTGTCCTGGCCCACGCCGAAGTCGGCGTGCGTGGTGATCTGTACTTCCAGGTCGGTCGCAATGAAGGCAACCTTGTTGCCTTCCTTGCGCATCAGGATGTTCGCAAGAATGGGCAGGGTATGGCGTCTTTCGACGATGCCCGCCACAGTCGACAGCGGTTTCAGCAATGCATCGCGTGTGGTTTGTACGAGTTGCATGTTCATCCTTTTAGAGTTTGTTCCAACACGTGCAGGGTATGGTTGAGCTCCGCTTGTTTTGCGCGGGCGTCGGAAATCTTGCGTACGGCATGCAGTACGGTGGTGTGATCGCGCCCCCCGAACAGATCACCGATTTCCGGCAGGCTTTTCTGCGTCAGCTCCTTGGCCAGGTACATCGCAACCTGACGCGGCAAGGCGATATTGGCGGGCCGGCGTTTCGAGTACATGTCCGCGACCTTGATCTTGTAGAAATCCGCCACCGTCTTCTGGATGTTTTCCACCGTGATCTGGCCGTTGGACACGGACAGCAGGTCCTTCAGGGCTTCCTTGCAGACATCCACCGTCAGCACGTCGCGACCGTGGAAGCGGGCGTAGGCCAGGACCTTGCGCAGCGCGCCTTCCAGCTCGCGCACGTTGCTGCGCAGATGCTTGGCAATGAAGAACGCCACTTCCTCGGGCATGGGCACGCCTTCGGACTCGGCCTTGCGCAGCAGAATCGCCACGCGCATTTCCAGCTCCGGCGGCTCGATCGCCACCGTCAGGCCGGAGTCAAAGCGCGAGATCAGGCGGCTGTCGATGCCCGACAGTTCCTTGGGGTACGTATCGCTGGTGATGATGATCTGCTTGCGCTGCGCGACCATTGCTTCGAACGCGTAGAAGAATTCTTCCTGCGTGCGGTTCTTGCCGGAGAAGAACTGGATGTCATCGATCAGCAGCAAGTCCAGCGAATGGTAGTAGCGCTTGAAGTCATCGAACGCCTTGCGCTGGTACGCCTTCACCACGTCGGACACGTATTGGTCGGCATGCACATAACGCACCCGCACGCCGGTACCGGCAGCGACCATCGCGTTGCCGATGGCGTGGATCAAGTGCGTCTTGCCCAGGCCCACGCCGCCATACAGGAACAGCGGGTTATAGGACGTGCCGGGGTTCTCGGCCACCTGCAACGCCGCGGCGCGCGCGAGCTGGTTCGCCTTACCCGTCACGAAGTTCTCGAACGTGAGATCCGTATTCAGGCGCGAACGCTCGTACACGATGTTGGCTGCGTCGGCGTTGACCGCTTGCGCAGCCACCGTGGTGGCGGGGGGGGGAGGGGCGGCCGTAGCCGGGGCCTGCATGGGCGGCGCGCCGCCCGCGGGCTGTGCAGCGGACAGGTGCGATTGATCGGGCTGCGGTGCACGCACGGGCGCGACCGGCATGCGCGGGGCGGCTCCATGAGAAGGCAACTCGAACAAGACCTGTACCGGTCGCTTGAACCACTCCGCGGCCAACGCTTCGATCTGGTGGGAAAAATTCTTGCGCACCCAATCCAGCTTGAAGCGGTTGGGCGCGGCAACGCGCAGCACCGCCTGCGTTTCGTCGTACGCAAGCGGGACCAGCGGTCGTATCCACGCGCTGATTTGTTGGGGGGGGAGTTCCTGCTCAAGACGACTGACGCAGGTCTGCCAGAATTCTTTCATGTCGCTCTTATTCAAACCTCGATTCTACCTTGCCTGGGCTGGGGTTATCCACAGGGTAGGACATAAGCGTCTACACTGCCCTGGCTTAACTGTTTGACAAGACAGGGAAAACTTGCTGAAATGGTGGGCTTTTCCGAATTCTGTCTGTCAGAAGGTTTCACAGAGAGCTTAGCCGGAGTTGTGGCAAGTACCCTCCTTTCATAGGTTTGGGCGCTTACTGCACTGTCCGGTTTTTAGCTTTGCTGAATAGGTCGCCTGGGGAGAAATCCCTTGTCCAGAGCCCCGTCTATGCGTTGTTTTTTGCACATGTTGCAAAAATGCTCACTAGATACCCGCTTCTGAATCCGCGACCTGGAACCCTCCGGGCAGGTCCCTTCTGACTTTTGTTCTTTTTGTGGATCGTCCATGAAACGTACCTACCAACCTTCCGTCACCCGCCGCAAGCGCACCCATGGCTTTCGCGTGCGCATGAAAACCCGCGCTGGCCGCGCCATCCTGAACGCCCGCCGCGCCAAGGGCCGCAAGCGTCTGGCTGTCTAAGTTCTGGTTTTCCGGTTCCTTTCCGGAAAAACCTGACTATTTGCACGGACCGGCCATATTGCAAGACCTCTCGCAATCTCGTTCTGGTTCCGCGCAAACGCCTGACCCGCAGTCCATGCCGCGCTCCACGCTTCCCCCGGAGGCGCGGCTGCATCGCCCCTCCGAGTTCGCCGCTGCCCTGAAAGGCCGGCGTCTTGCTCGAGGGGCGTTATTCATTGTGACTTCGGCTCCCAATGATCTGCCCCCCGGCCAGGATGCCTGTGCACGACTGGGGCTGATCATCGCCAAGCGCTTCGCCGCCCACGCCAGTACGCGCAACGCCATCAAGCGGGTCATCCGCGAAGCGTTCCGCCACCGGCGTCTGGCGTTGCCGGCCAAGGACTACGTCGTGCGTTTGCATAGCAAAGTCGCGCCCACTTCGCTTACCTCGCTAAAACGCTTGGTCAGGGCCGAAGTGGACGCTCACTTTGAGCGGATCCTGCGATGATTTTCAAAGCACTGCTCATTCTTCCGATCCGGTTCTACAGGTTCTTCCTGAGTCCCTGGATCGGCAGGCAGTGCCGCTTTACCCCCACTTGCTCGGCGTACGCGATTGAAGCAATCGAACGCCATGGCGCCTGGCGCGGCTTTTGGTTGGCGGTCCGGCGCATAGGCCGTTGCCATCCGTGGTCGCCCGGCGGCTGGGATCCGGTTCCGCAATCCAAGGGAACCAATGGCCCCCCGTGCTGCTCCCACAGCCACCGCACCGAGCACGATTGACGCTAAACTGGCGGGCTTTGCTGGCCCGTATTCACTTCAGTAGGCACCATGGATATCCGACGAACCGTCCTCTGGATGATTTTTTCCTTTTCGCTGTTGCTCCTCTGGAACAACTGGCAAATCCATAACGGCAAGCCGTCCCTGTTCGGGGGCCCGACGCCCGCGGCCAGCACGGCTGAACCGCAGGCCGGCGCCAATAACGCCACGCCTTCGGTGCCCAGCGCCCCCACATCCACGGCCACCGCGCCGTCGGCCGTGCCCGGCGCCACCGCACCCGCTGCCGCGCGTTCGGAAGAAGTCGTCATCACTACGGACGTGCTGCGCCTGACGTTCGACACCATGGGCGCCCAGTTGGTGCGCGCCGAGCTGCTGAAGTACCCGGCAACCGGCCAGGCCGACAAGCCCACCGTGCTGCTGGACCGTTCGGCTGGCTTGAACTACGTCGTGCAGTCCGGCGTGGTCGGCGCGCCCAATGGCCAGAGCTTCCCCACGCACCAGACGCCTTTCCGCGTCACGTCCACCGAACGCCAGATGACCGGCGACAACCTGGTCGTGTCGTTCGAAGGTGAATCGGGTGGCGTGAAGGTCACCAAGACGTTCACCCTGCACAAGGGCCGCTACGACATCGACGTACGCCACGACCTGGCCAACGTCGGGTCCGCCCCCGTCACGCCCGCGCTGTACCTGCAGCTGGAACGCGACGGCAACGACCCGGCCGACACGTCCAGCTTCTATCACACGTTCACCGGTTTCGCCGTCTACTCCGAGCAGGACAAGTTCCAGAAGAGCACGTTCAGCGACATCGAGAAGAAAAAGGCCAACTACATCAAGCAGGCGGACAACGGCTGGATCGCCGTGGTGCAGCACTACTTCGCCACTGCCTGGGTGCCGCCGCAAGGCAAGCCGCGTACGAACGAACTGCTGGAAGTCCAGAAAAACCTGTACGCCGCCCGCAGCATTGAAGCCGTTGGCGAAATCGCCCCCGGTTCGGCCTCGCGCGTGGACTCGCACCTGTGGGTCGGCCCGCAAGACCAGAAAGCCATGGCGGCGCTCGCCCCCGGCCTGGAACTGGTGGTCGACTACGGTTGGCTGACCATCATCGCCAAGCCGCTGTTCACGCTGATGACCTGGCTGCACTCGTTGCTGGGCAACTGGGGCTGGACGATCGTGGCGCTGACCGTGCTGATCAAGGCCATCTTCTTCCCGCTGGCCGCCGCAAGCTACCGCTCGATGGCTCGCATGAAGCAAGTGGCTCCGCGCCTGCAAGCCCTGAAGGAAAAGTACGGCGACGACAAGCAAAAGCTGAACGCCGCCATGATGGAGATGTACCGCACCGAAAAGATCAACCCGCTGGGTGGCTGCTTGCCGATGGTGGTGCAGATCCCGGTGTTCATCTCGCTGTACTGGGTGCTGCTGGCCAGCGTAGAAATGCGCGGCGCGCCTTGGATTCTGTGGGTCCATGACCTGTCGATCCGTGACCCGTACTTCATTCTGCCCGCCATCATGATGGCCACCATGTTCCTGCAGATCAAACTGAACCCCACGCCGCCGGACCCCATCCAGGCCAAGGTCATGATGATCATGCCGCTGGTGTTTGGCGGGATGATGTTCTTCTTCCCGGCCGGCCTGGTGCTGTACTGGTGCGTGAACAACACCTTGTCGATCGCGCAGCAGTGGTCCATCACCCGCTCCATGCAGCGCAAGACCGAAGCGGCGGCAAACCGGTAAATCCGATCTGCCTGACCTTTGAAGTCTCAAAAAAACCGGCCCTTGTGGCCGGTTTTTTTATGCGCGCGGGGCGTCCCGACGCCACAGACTGTGCCCGGAGATGAGTCCATAGTCGATAGGTTTTAATAATCGACAATGCTGTTTCAATCAACTTCACAAACGCAACCTTGGCCCCTATGATGTGTCCCACATACTGCCCTGCGCCCCGCGTCGGGCAGTATCCACAACACGGCACGGGCCCGCACCGGCTCGCGCCTCCCAGAATTACGTACGGAGTGTGCTATGACCGACAAGAAGAATCTGACCACCGCCTCAGGCGCCCCGGTGGCAGACAATAACAACACGCTCACCGCCGGCCCGCGCGGCCCCGCGCTGTTGCAGGACTTCTGGCTGATTGAGAAACTGGCCCACTTCGACCGCGAACGCATCCCCGAACGCGTGGTTCACGCCAAGGGCTCCGGCGCCTACGGCACCTTCACCGTCACGCACGACATTTCGCGCTACACGCGCGCCAGCATCTTTTCGCAGGTCGGCAAGCAAACTCCGTTGTTCCTGCGCTTTTCGACCGTGGCCGGCGAACGCGGAGCGGCGGACGCCGAACGCGACGTGCGCGGCTTTGCCATCAAGTTCTACACCGACGAAGGCAACTGGGATCTGGTCGGCAACAACACTCCGGTGTTCTTCATCCGCGACCCGCTGAAGTTTCCCGACTTTATCCACACGCAAAAGCGCGATCCCAAGACCAACTTGCGAAGCGCCACCGCCGCCTGGGATTTCTGGTCGCTCAGCCCCGAATCGCTGCACCAGGTCACCATCCTGATGAGCGACCGCGGCATTCCCGCCAACCTGCGCCAGCAGCACGGCTTTGGCTCGCACACATTCAGCTTCGTCAACAAGGACGGCGAACGCTTCTACGTGAAGTTCCACTTCAAGTCGCAGCAGGGCGTCGTCTGTATGAGCGACGAAGAAGCCGCCCAGGTCGTTGCGCATGACCGCGAAAGCTCGCAGCGCGATCTGTTCGAGAACATCGAAAACAAGAACTTCCCGAAGTGGACGCTGAAGGTGCAGATCATGCCCGAGGCGGAAGCCGCGACGTATCACATCAACCCGTTCGACCTGACCAAGGTCTGGCCGCATGGCGACTACCCCCTGATTGAAGTGGGCGTGCTGGAACTGAACAGGAACCCCGAAAACTACTTCGCGGAAGTGGAGCAGGCCGCCTTCACGCCGGCCAACATCGTGCCGGGCATCGATTTTTCGCCGGACAAGATGTTGCAGGGACGCCTGTTTTCCTACGGCGACACGCACCGCTACCGCCTGGGGATCAATCACCACCAGATTCCGGTGAACGCGCCGCGCTGCCCGTTCCACAGCTTTCACCGCGACGGCGCGGGCCGTGTCGACGGCAACGTGGGCGGCACGCTGAACTACGAGCCCAACAGCGCCGGCGAGTGGAAGGAAACGCCGTCCGCCGGCGAACCGCCGCTGGCACTGGACGGCCAGGCCGCGGCACGTTGGAACCATCGCGTGGATGACGACTACTACTCGCAGCCAGGCAATCTGTTCCGCCTGATGACGCCGGAAAAGCAGGAGCTGCTGTTTGGCAACATCGGCCGCCACATGGCGGGCGTGCCGGAAGAAATCCAGCGCCGTCAGCTGGAACACTTCAAGAAGGCCGATCCGGCCTACGCGGCGGGCGTGGCCAAGGCGCTGGGGGTGACGCTGTAACCCTATAAGGCGATAGGGCGATAAGCCTGTAAGCCCGGCAAGCTGCCATCCCGTGGCACGAGAAAAAAGGGCGGTTCCACACGGAATCGCCCTTTTTATTTAACGCTGCATGCCCCAGCGCCGCACCGTCAAATGCTCCAACGTGTCGAACGCCAGGTTTTCCACAAGCAGGCCGATAACCACCACCGCGGCCAGCCCGGCGAACACGCGATCTGTGTATAACTCGTTGCGGTTCTGAAAGATGTACCAGCCCAGGCCGCCCTTGCCGCTGGACGCGCCAAAGACCAGTTCCGCGGCAATCAACGTGCGCCATGCAAATGCCCAGCCAATCTTCAGCCCGGCCAGGATCGCCGGCAGCGCGGCTGGCACCAGAATCTGCAACACATACCGCAGCCCCGTCAGCCCGTAATTGCGGCCTGCCATGCGCAGCGTTTCGGATACGCCCAGAAAGCCGGCATACATGTTCAGCGCCAGCGCCCACAGCACGGAATGGATCAGCACGAACACCAGGCTGCCTTCGCCCAGGCCGAACCACAGCAGCGCCAGGGGCAGCAGGGCAATAGCCGGCAGCGGGTTGAACATGGCCGTCAAGGTGGAAAGCAGATCGCGGCCAAAGCGCGTCGACACGGCCAGCGTGGTCAGCACGAAGGCCAGCACCACCCCCGCCAGATAACCCTGCACCAAGACGCGCAACGACTGGCCGGCGCGCGCCAATAGCTCGCCGTTGGCAATGCCCTGGGCGAACGCCTGCGCGGTCTGCCACGCGCCGGGCAGCAGCAGGTCGTTATCGGTATAGCGCGCCGCCAGCTCCCACACGCAGGCCAGCAACACCAGGATGAACGTTTTGCGCAAGGCGGCGTGCTGCCACAGCCGCTCTTGCCAGGGCAGGGGCGTCTGGGCGGTCTGCGCGGGCAAGGGCGGCAGGTCGTATTCCACCTCGGCGCGGATCGGGGGCGTGGCGGCGTGTAGCGTATTCATCGGTCGCCCCTGCCTTAAGCCGCCGCGCGCTCGGCCACCGCCGGCGACGACACCGGCAATTCGAACAACAGGTCGTGGATGCGGCGCGCGGCAGCCTGAAAGCCGGCGGAGCCCTGCGTCTGCAAGCCATAGGCGTGCGCATTCAGTTCCGCCCGCACCCGACCCGGATGGGGTGACAGCAACAGCACCCGGCTGCCCAATGCCAGCGCCTCTTCGATCGAATGCGTGACGAACAGCAAGGTAAAGCGCACGTCATCCCATAGCGCCATCAGTTCTTCCTGCATGCGTCGACGCGTCAGGGCGTCCAGCGCGGCAAAGGGCTCGTCCATCAGCAGTACTCGCGGTTGCATGGCCAACGCCCGTGCAATCGCCACTCGTTGCTTCATGCCGCCCGACAGCGTGTGCGGATAGGCGTCGGCAAACGCGGCCAGACCCACCTTGTCCAGATAGTGCATGGCGCGTTCATCCGCTTCGCGCCGCCCCAGCCTGCGCGACGCCACCAGCGGAAACGCCACGTTCTGACGCAAGGTTTTCCAAGGTGGCAACTGATCGAATTCCTGGAAGACGACAATGCGGTCGGGCCCGGGCCCCGTCACGGCCTGCCCATCAATCGCGATGCGGCCATCCGTGGGTGGGATGAAGCCGGCCACGGCCTTGAGCAGCGTCGATTTGCCGCAACCCGACGGCCCCAACAGAATGAATCGATCCGCTGCATGCACGTCAAAACTGACCTCGTGCGTGGCGCGCACGCGCCTTTCACGCGTCTTATATTCGATCGTCACCTTATCCACAGCCAGCAAGGGCGACGCTTTTTGAACGTTATCCACAGGGCTGGGCGCGATCGATGACATGTCAGCTTCCTTGCGCGGTCACCGCGTCGTCGAAGAAGTAGTCACGCCAGCTGGCCGGCGCGTTCTTGATGGCGCCCACCTGATGCATGAATTGCGCCAGCGCGTACGTATTCTGCGGTTCCAGCTTGAATTGCACGTCCGGGTTCTTGATGACCTTGATCAAAAACTCGCGGTCCTGTTTGGCGCCGGTCACGCGCAAATACGTGTCGGCGGCCTTCTCGGGATTGGCGGCGGCGAACGCGGCCGCTTCTTTCAGTGCCGCCTGGAACGCCTTGTACGTCTTGGGGTTGTCGCGGCGGAATTTCTCGGTGGCGAACAACACGGTGGACGAACTGGGCCCGCCCAGCACGTCATAGGAATTGAGCACGATGCGCGTTTTGGGGTTTTCGGCCAGCTCTTGCTCCTGGAAGGGCGGGTTGCCGAAATGCCCGGTGATTTCGGTGCCGCCCGCAATGATGGCGGCGGCGGCATCCGGGTGCGGCAACGCCACGGAAATCTTGTCCAGCTTGTTGAATTGCGCGTCGCCCCAGAGCTTGGCCGACGCCAGCTGCAATACCCGCGACTGCACCGATACGCCCACCGCGGGCACCGCGATGCGGTCCTTGTCGGTGAAGTCGGCAATGGTTTTCACATTGGGGTTGTTGGTGACCAGGTAATAGGGAAAATTGCCCAGCGACGCCACGCCCTTCACGTTCTGCTTGCCGCGCGTGCGGTCCCAAATCGTCAGCAGCGGTCCCACGCCTGCGCCCGCGATATCCACAGCCCCGGACAACAACGCGTCGTTCACAGCCGAGCCGCCCGACAGCTTTGCCCATTCAACCGAGATATCCACACCTTCGGCCTTGCCGTGCTTTTCGATCAGTTGCTGGTCGCGCGCCACATTCAGCAGCAGGTACACGATGCCGTACTGTTCCGCGATGCGGATGCGCCCTTCGGCCAAGGCCGGCGTGGGCGAGGCCAGCGCCAACACCGCCAAGACCAACGCCAGACCCGCGCCGGTAGCGGTTTGGATCAGACGATCCCGAAGTGCAGATGACATGCGCATGGTGTTCCCTGTGGATAAGTGCTTTGTGTCGGCGCCGGCGCGTTTTCAGAACGGCACATCGCCTTCGATGGTCGTGCGGTACAGCTTTCGGCGCAGGTGGTCCGGCGTGCCGCCCGCCAGATGGATCAGCGAGCGGTTGTCCCAGAACACCAGATCGTGCGGCTGCCAACGGTGGCGATAGATGTGTTCGGGGCGCACGCTATGCGCGAACAGTTCCGCCAGCAACGCACGGCTTTCGTCTTCGGGCAGACCGACGATGCGCGTCGTGAATCCTTCGCTGACGAACAACGCGCGACGGCCGTTTTCGGGATGCGTGCGCACGACCGGATGCACCACCTCTTGCACCTGCGCAATCTGTTGCGCGCTAAGGTTAGGCCGCCAGTTGCCTTCTTTTTGCAGCTGCCCGTACTGCGCCAGGTACGAGTGCACGGCCCGCTTGCCGACGATGGCATTGCGCAACGCCGCGGGCAGCGTGTCATACGCCAGGTGCATGTTGGCGAACAAGGTATCGCCGCCTTCGGAGGGCAGTTCCTGCGCGTGCAGCAACGAGCCCAGGCTGGGCAATTCCTTGTACGAAATATCCGAATGCCAGTACTTGCCCGCGTCGCCCAGGCCGATGGGCTTGCCGTCTTCCACGATGTTGGACACGGTAAGGATTTCGGGATGGCCAGGCAGATGAAACTGATGCAACACATGGATCATCAGCGGGCCAAAGCGGCGGCTGAAATCGATATGCTGTTGCGGCGTGATGCGTTGGTCGCGGAACACCAACAGGTGGTGGTCCAGATGCGCCTGATGCACGCGAGAGAAGTCCGCCGTGGTCAGCGCCTGAGACAGATCCAGGCCAATGAGCTCCGCGCCGACGGGGCCGGGCAGGGGCTTGATATCAAATGACTGCGCCCGAAGGGCGGGGGCGGCGTCTACTTCGCGCCGCAGCGCGTTGCTCTGGGACATCGATCGCTCCGTGTTGCCTTGCGGTCTATCTGGAACGATCGATTATGGAAACCCCGCCTTGTATCTCAAACGAAGTTATCGGCGTTTGATCAAAGCTGCACGTCATATAGAAAAAGCCGCGAGACAAAGGCTCGCGGCTTCATGCCTATCGCGTATTAGCAAATAGCCGATCGGTTATTGGCGGGCGTTACGCAGCCGGCAAATAGGCCTCGACCAGCTTCACCCAATACGTGGCGCCTACCGGCAACAAGGCGTCGTTGAAGTCATAGTTCGGGTTGTGCAGCTGGCACGGACCCATGCCGTGATAGCTTTCCATGCGGTGATCGCCATCGCCATTGCCCAGGAACAGGTACGCGCCGGGGATCGCTTCCAGGAAGAAAGAAAAATCTTCCGCGCCCATGAAAGGCGGCATGTCGCGCAACACGTTTTCCGCGCCGAACGCGTCTTCAGCGACCTTGGCCGCAAAGGCCGTTTCGTTTTCCCAGTTCACCAGCGGCGGATAGGCGCGCACGAAATCCAGCTCGCCTGTTCCGCCATAAACCTGCGGCAAGGTCGTGGCGATGCGGCGCATGTCGGCCTCGATCTTGTCCAGCGTTTCCACCGAATACGTGCGCACGGTGCCGCGCAGCACGGCCTCTCCGGGAATCACGTTGTAGGCATCGCCCGCGTGAATCTGCGTGATCGACAGCACGGCCTGTTCCAAGGGGTTCTTGCTGCGCGAGATCACCGTCTGCAAGGCGTGCACCATGTCGGCCGCCACGATGATGGGGTCGACCGACGCATGCGGTTGGGCGGCGTGGCCGCCCACGCCCTTGATGACGATGTCCCACCGGTTGCTGGAGGCCATCGTGGGGCCGGCCCGAAAGCCAAACTGGTTGACCGGCATGCCCGGCATGTTGTGGATGCCGAATACCGCGTCGCACGGAAACTTGTCGAACAGCCCGTCCTGCATCATGGCGCGCGCGCCGGCGTTGCCGCCTTCTTCGGCCGGCTGAAAAATGAACACGACGGTGCCGTCGAAATTGCGATGGGTGGACAGGTATTGCGCCGCACCCAGCAGCATGGCGGTATGCCCATCATGGCCACAGCCGTGCATGCGGCCGCTGATGGTGGACTTGTGCGCAAAGCGGTTGTGTTCGGGCATGGGCAGCGCGTCCATGTCGGCGCGCAAGCCGATCGTCTTCTTGCCGCTGCCGCCGCGCAACACGCCGACCACACCGGTCTTGCCCAAGCCCGTATGCACTTCCAGACCCCATTCACGCAAGCGTTCCGCTACCAGATTGGACGTGCGCGTCTCTTGGAAGGCCAGTTCGGGATGGGCGTGGATGTCCCGTCGCAAGGCGGTCAACTCGCCGTGCGCGCGTTCGATTTCGTCTATGGTTTTCATGGCGTTTGAATGAAGAATTAGGGGATTCAGATACGGCTTTCAATCGCTCAATCGCGGGCGTGCGATGCAAACACGCGTTTTCATTGAAGGATTCTCGCGCTTCGCCTCGTTCACGTCCAGTACGGCCATGCATGTGGGCTAGGCCATATCGTTCAAGTGACAGGCGCTGTACTGGCCCGGCGATATCTCGCGCAACAGGGGGCGCTCTTCTTTGCAGCGCGGCATCGCATGCGGGCAACGCGGATGAAACGCGCAGCCGCTGGGCGGATCCAGCGGCGACGGCAGCTCGCCCTTGATCGGCTGATATGTGCGCCGCCCGGGCGTCAACGTCGGCAGTTCCTTCAACAAGGCCTGCGTGTACGGATGATTGGCGCGCTGAAAAACAGTGTCGGTCGGGGCAAGCTCGACCACGCGCCCCAGATACATGATGGCCACGCGGTCCGAGATATGACTCACGACGCTCAGGTTGTGGCTGATGAACAGATACGTCAAATCCAGGTCATCGCGCAGCTGTTCAAACAGGTTCAGCACCTGTGCCTGGATGGACACGTCCAGCGCCGCGACGGCTTCGTCGCACACGATCACGGATGGCTTTAAGGCCAGCGCCCGCGCAATCCCGATACGCTGGCGCTGCCCGCCCGAAAACTGATGCGGATAGCGTTGCGCGAAGGACGGGTCCAAGCCCACCTGCCGCATCAACCCCGCCACGTAGTCGGCTTTGTCGCGGGATCGAATCAAGCCGTGCGCAACGGGCGCCTCGCCGATGATCTCGCGCACGCGCATGCGTGGGTTAAGCGATGCGTAGGGGTCTTGGAAAATCATCTGCACGCCAAGCTCGTAGGCGCGCCGCTGTGTGCCCGTCATGGACTTTACGGCTTTGCCGTGATAGTGCACGTCGCCGGAAGTGGGCGGCAAAATGCCGGACACGACACGGCCCAGCGTGGATTTCCCGCAGCCCGACTCCCCCACAATGCCGATGACTTCACCCGGCTGCACGTCCAGGTCCACGCCGGCCACGGCATGCACCACTTGCGTCTTCAAGCCCGCGCCCAGCAGGTTGGCGATGCGGCCGGCCAGGTCCACGGGCTGCACAAAGCGCAGCGCTACGTCGCGCAGGGACAGGATGGGGGTGGCGGCGTCGCGTTGTGCTTCGCTCATTTGGGGTCTGGGTCTCCGGCATGCCAGCAGCGCACCCATTGCGCCGGGCGAACTTCAACGGGCTGCGGTTCGATCAGACAGGCGTCGGTGGCGCGCGGACAGCGCCCCCGGAACGCACAGCCTTGCGGCAGGTTCAACAGCGAGGGGGTCATGCCAGGAATCGGCACCAACGGCTTGCCCCGTGATTCCGGCGTGGGGATGGATGCGATCAAGCCATGCGTGTACGGATGCATGGGATGCGTGATGACGTCGTGCGTGCTGCCAGTTTCCACGACGCGCCCTGCGTACATGACGGACACGCGGTCCGCCAGGCCGGCCACCACCGCCAGGTCGTGCGTAATCCAGATCAGGCCGGTGCCGGTCTCGCGGCACAGCTTCTGCACTTCAAAAAGAATCTGCCCTTGAATGGTGACGTCCAGCGCGGTGGTGGGCTCGTCGGCGATGATCAGGCGCGGGGAATTAAGCAGCGCGATGGCAATCGCGACACGCTGGCGCATGCCGCCCGACAACTGATGCGGATAGGCGCGCAGGCGCTCTTGGGGCGACGGAATGCCCACCATCGTCAGCGTCTGCAAGGCTCGCGCGCGCGCCTGCTCGCGCGACACGTTGTGATGTGCGCGCACGGCCTCGATCATTTGCGTATCCACGCGCAGAACGGGGTTCAGCGTCATCATCGGGTCTTGGAAGATCATCGCGATCTCTTCGCCGCGCAGTTGACGCCAGCGCGCGGGCGTCGCGCCGCGCAGGTCTTCACCATTCAGGCGCAGGTGGCCTTCAACGATGCGGCCGGGCTCATCCAGCAGGCCCATCAACGAGAAGCCCGTGATGCTCTTGCCCGATCCCGATTCGCCGACCAGCCCCAGGATTTCACCTTCAGCCAAGGTCAGGTCCACGCCGTCAACGGCTTTCACCACGCCATTGCGCGTGAAGAAATGCGTTTTAAGTCCCTGGACCTCAAGTACAGGCCGGGCCACGGCCAGGGGCGATTGCACGGCGTTTGTCTGCATCGCGTTCGCCCTTAATTTGCGTGACGCGGGTTAAGCACGTCGCGCAGGTGGTCGCCCACCAGGTTGATGGCGATGATGGCCAGCGCCAGCGCGATGCCGGGAAAAAACGATATCCAGTACTGGCCGGACAACAGGTATTCAAAGCCGTTGTAGATCAGCATGCCCAACGACGGCTCGGTTACCGGCACGCCCACGCCCAGGAACGACAACGTGGCTTCCAGCGCGATGGCGTGCGCCAGGTCGATGGTGGCGATGACAATCAGGGGCGGCATGCAGTTGGGCAGCACATGGCGAAACAGCACGCGGCCCCACGACAAGGACATGCAGCGCGCCGCTTCCACATATTCCTTGCCGCGTTCCACCAGCGCCGCGCCGCGCGCGGCGCGCGCGAAGTACGCCCACTGCACAACAATCAGCGCGATGATCACCTTATCCACACCCTTGCCCAGAATCGCCAACAGCATCAGCGCAACGAGGATGGCGGGGAAGGACAACTGGATATCCACAATCCGCATGAGCAACGCATCGATGCGGCCGCCAAAATAGGCGGCGATCAGGCCCACCGTGGCACCGACGCCAAACGCTGCCAGCACCGAGATCGTGGCCACCATCAAGCTGGTGCGCATGCCGTACAGGATGGCCGACAGCAAGTCTCGCGCTTGGCCATCCGTGCCCAGCCAGTGATGCATGGACCCGTCACTGCTTTCGCTGCCGGGCTTGAGCTTGGAATCCATGATGTCCAGCGATGCCAGGTCGTACGGGTTCTGCGGCGCGATCCACGGCGCCAACACCGCCGCGCCGACGATGACCAGCAGCATCACCAGGCCCAGCGTGGCAAGCTTGCTGGCGAAAAAATCAGAGACGAAGCGGCGCCAGGGCGTTTGTTCTTTTTTGGCAGCGATGGGGACGGCGGGGCTGGCGGGGCTGACGGGACTATTCATCGGCGGCTATCCAAGCGTACGCGGGGGTCCAGCACCGTGTAAATGATGTCCACCACCAGGTTCAACATGACCAGAAAGAACACGATCAAGAGCAGGTAGGCCACGACCACGGGGCGGTCCAGGTTGATGATGGAATCGATCAGCAGCTTGCCCATGCCTGGCCACGAAAAAACCGTTTCGGTGACCACGGCAAACGCCATCACCTGGCCAAATTCCAAGCCTGCGACGGTCACGACGGGGATAAGGATGTTCTTTAGCAGATGCACGCCCAGCACGCGTTTTTCCGACAGGCCCTTGGCGCGCGCGAACTTGATGTAGTCCATCGGCAGCGCTTCACGCGTGGCGGCCCGCGTCACGCGGATGATCATGGCGCACTTGGCGATGGCGATCGTTGCGGCGGGCAGCGCCAGGCTCATCCACCCGCTTAAGGTCAACACGCTAAGCTGCAACGAGCCGATGCTGACGGTCTTGCCGCGCCCACCCGCAGGCACCCACCCCAGCATCACGGCGAACACCATGATGAGCATCAGGCCGACCCAGAAGTTGGGCAAGGAAAAGCCCAGCACCGACCCCGTCATGATGGCGCGCGAGCCGGGCGCTTGCGGCTTCAAGCCCGCCAGGATGCCCAGCGGCACACCAATCAGCACGGACAGCAGCATGGCCACACAGGCCAGTTCCACGGTGGCCGGCATGCGCTCAAGGATGAGGTGCATGGCGGGCTCGCCCGTCAGAAAGCTGTTGCCGAAATCACCGCGCACCGCCTGGCCCATGAAGATCAGATATTGCCGCCACAGCGGCAGATCCAAACCCAGCGATGCGCTGATGGCGGCGCGCTGTGCCTCGGTGGCTTCCGGGCTGGCCAGCATCGAGACCGGGTCGCCCACCATGTAGATGCCCGCAAAGACCAACGCCGACATGACCAGCATGACGACGATGGTTTGCAGCAGTCTTCTTACGATTGTTGCCAGCACTGGAGACCGCCCGCGTTGCGCGTTACTTCTTCAGGGTTGCGAACTGCGCAAGCGTGACCTGGTCGGGGCGGCCCTGGTAGCGGATGTCGCCCTTCATCGCCCATACCGACAGTTCAAAGTGCACCGGCAGCATGGCGTAATCGTCCATGGCCATGTTGCTGGCCTTGGACAGCAACTCGGCGCGCTTGGCATCATCCATGGTGGAAGACGCTTCCTTGACCAGCTCGTCCATCTTGGGATTGGAATAGCGGCTGCGGTTGGTCGTGCCCAGACCCGCTTCCGGGTTGCGCGTGACCAGCAAGGACGTCAGCGCGTTGGACATTTCACCGCTGGTCACGGACCACCCTGCCAGATACGCCGAGAACTGATAGCTGTCGCGATTCTTGAAGAACACCGGCGGCGCCATCGCGTCCACGCTGGTCTTCACGCCGATGCGCGTCCACATCGATGCGATGGCTTGCGCGACCTTCGAATCGTTGACGTAGCGGCCCGACGGCGACCCCAGCGTGATCGAAAAGCCGTTGGGATAACCGGCTTCCTTAAGCAGGGCCTTGGCCTTTTCCACATCGGCCTTGGGTGCCTTCGAATGCTCTTTGCTGGAGCCGAACATGGGGTAGGGCAGCAGGTTGCCGGCGGGCAGCGCCACGCCCCCCATCACGCGTTCCACCAGGGCATCGCGATTGATGGCCAGCGACAGCGCTTCACGCACGCGCTTGTCCTTCATGGGGTTCTTATCGGTGCCCTGGATACCGGGTGACGGCTCGGCGTACTGGTCCAGCGCCACGTACACGACGCGCACCGACGGCGTCTCTTCCACAAAGAGCTTTTTGTCAGCCTTGAGCTTGGGCAGATCGTCGGTGGGGGGGTCCTCGATCATGTCGACGTCGCCGGCAAGCAATGCGGCGACGCGCGCGGCGGCATTGCTGATCGGGCGATACACCACACGGTCCCACTCGGGCTTCTTGCCCCAGTAATTCTCATTGCGCGCCAGCACGAATTCAGCGCCGCGTTTCCATGACACGAACTTGTACGGACCCGTGCCCACCAGGCCATCGCCGCTATTCAATTCGGTGGTGGTCTTGCCTTCAGCCGCCGGGCCCGACGCGGCCTTTTTCGACATGATGGGCAACTGCGCAAGGTTCACCAGCAGGTTGGGCGCGACTTCCTTCGTGGTGATGCGCACGGTCATGGGGTCCACCACTTCCGTTTTCGCAACCGACCCCAGGTACAGCGTGAACGGCGAGGGACTGTTGGGCACCTTGGGCACGCGGTCGTAGGTGAACGCGACGTCTTCCGCGGTGAACGGCGTGCCGTCCGAAAACTTGACGTTGGGACGCAGCTTGAACGTCCATACCTTGCCGTCAACCGTCCACGATTCGGCCAACGCGGCCTTCGGTTTTAACTGGGCGTCGGTAGCAACCAGGGTGTCGAAAATGGTTTGGGAGATTTGCGTGTTTGGCGTCAACGCGTGGTACTGCGGATCCATCGATGAGGGCTCGGTCTTCAAAGCGATCACCAGATCGCGAGCCATAGCGGAACTGAATGTGCCAAAGGCCAACATCACCGCGGCCGAGCCGCAGGCCAAGACACGCGAAAACCGAGATGCCATCGTGATCTCCCAGAGTTGTTTCGGGTTTTGAACCTCGGGGCCACATTAACCAGCAAACAAGGAGCCGCGCAACAGTTATATTCCCCTATTGTTCTCGCTTCCCCGCCTCTCAGATATGTCCGCTTACGCCCCTATTGCCGCCATTGCCACCGCCCCCGGAAGAGGTGGCATCGGCGTCGTGCGCGTTTCTGGTGCGGACCTGTCCGAATTGGTGCGGCGCATTTTCCAACGCGAACTCACGCCGCGCCACGCGCACTATCTGCCGTTCAAATCCATCGACGGCGAACTGCTGGACGAAGGCATCGCCCTCTACTTTCGCGCACCGCATTCCTATACCGGTGAAGACGTGCTTGAGCTGCAAGGCCACGGTGGCCCCGCCGTGTTGCGGCGCGTGCTGGAAAGCTGCCTGGCGGCCGGGCGCGACCTGGGCGTGCGCCTGGCCGAACCCGGTGAATTCACGCGTCGCGCCTTTCTGAACGACCGCATGGACCTGGCGCAGGCCGAAGCCGTGGCGGACTTGATCGATGCGTCCTCCGTGGCGGCCGCGCGAGGCGCCATGGCGTCATTGTCGGGCGAATTTTCATCGCGCGTGAACGACCTGTCCGACCGCATCATTCACCTGCGCATGCTGGTCGAGGCGACGCTGGACTTCCCTGAAGAAGAAATCGACTTCCTTGAAAAGTATCAGGCGCGTCCCACCTTGGACGCGCTGACGGCGGACCTGTCCAAATTGATCGCGCAAGCCCGCCAGGGCGTCATCCTGCGCGAGGGCCTGCATGTGGTGCTGGCCGGCCAACCCAACGTCGGTAAATCCAGCCTGCTCAACGCGCTGGCAGGCGACGACATCGCCATCGTCACGCCCATTGCGGGCACGACACGCGACAAAGTGGTGCAGGAAATCCATATCGACGGCGTGCCATTGCACATTGTGGACACGGCCGGATTGCGCGAAACCGAGGACACGGTTGAGAGCATCGGCATCGCGCGCACCTGGCAGGAAATCGAACGGGCTGACGTTATTTTGCATCTGCAGGATGCAACCCAGCCGGGCGATGAACTGGACGCGCAGATCACCGCGCGCCTGCCGCCCCGTACGCCGGTGTTGAAGGTGTTCAACAAGGTCGACCTGTTATCCACAACGTTTACCCCCGGCGCGGGTGAACTGGGTATCTCCGCCAAGCGCGGGGCCGGCCTGGACGCGCTGCGCGCCGAACTCTTGAACATCGCAGGCTGGAACCCCGGCGCCGAATCACCCTGGCTGGCGCGCGAACGTCACCTGCACGCCTTGCAACAAGCGGCTGAACATTTGGAATTGGCCGGCGAACACGCGGGTCAGGACGACCGGGTGCTGGACCTGTTTGCGGAAGAGCTGCGGCTGGCGCATGAAAGCCTGACGAGCATCACCGGAAAATTCACCAGCGATGATTTGCTGGGCGAGATTTTCTCCAGCTTTTGCATCGGTAAGTAACCGGACAAGGGCCTGATTTGAAAGGCCATATAGCAGATCGCTTTCCCGATCTGCTCCCCGATGCGCGTCCCTAAGCTTCGTCAAGAAAACAGGATCTATCTCACGCGCTTATCGGACTGTTCTTATTTACCGGGTCTGGCAGTTGCTTCTAAAAGTGGTCATCGCTAATTGACGCCATCGACGACTACCAAAGTGGGTCGTCCCCAAGAGCACGCCATGCCCTCACCATCTGACTTGCCCACAACCCCACCATCCGGCGGTTACTCAAGGCTACGTTCAAGGCTACAAGCTCACTGAGAGCGACGTGATGAACACGTTGCCCGACCAACCCCATTGGTCGCGTCAAGTGGTGAATCCGCTGCCTGACATGTGCTGGGCCAAGCTACAACAGGGGGCACGCCCTTGGCTTTGGCTAAACGGAGCACACAGCGAAACTCTTGAAAAAGACGTGCTGGCAATAACCAGGGCTTTTAACTATCGCCGGCTGTGGCGCGACACAGCTGTACCTTTTTGGCGTGGACTACAGCATGGACCCGCCGACAGAAATCTGTGCGGCATGCGGCAATCTTGGCATGTTTGACGGCGACCGTTCGGCCAAGGCCCTTTGGTCCTATTTGCAAATCTTCATGGAACGAGGTCCTGAAGGCCTGCCCAAGCCCGCGCCGCTGCCGCCGCGACAAAGCCGCTGGCAAGAGACCCTGCAACCATACCGGGACTGGTATGCAGGGTTACGACGCCGGCTGGCGAAGCCCTATGGGATGTTCAAGGCTCCCCTCACCATCCCGCTCTGGCTGGGCTGGCTGCTCATCAACGCATTTCCGGACAGCGTCGAGGCCTTCATCCAGTACAACGTGCCGTACACGCTGTTCCCCAAGGAAATCGATAAGTTGTGCGGCTTCGGTGAGAAGCGCAAGCCGGTGATCCGCGTAAACGGAGAACGCATTGATCCATGAAGTGCTGCCGACGCATGACAGACAAGGCAATCGAAGGTCTGACTGAACAATATGAGCTTTTGCTCATGTTATTCACTCAGCTTTCCTTTCAATACCCCTTGCTAAATTTCACCTTTAGGCGTCACCTCTCGACGTCAGTTTTCGCCGCCACTTTCCACACAGCACGCTGCGCGCGCTCGTTGTTCGCCAGTGATTTCGCATACACCGATTCCGGCCGTATCCGATGTGCAATGACGTACCCCGTAATGCAGGCCAACATCAGCGGCAGCATCACTTCATAGCTCAGCGTCATCTCAAAAATCATCAGCGTCGACATCAGCGGCGCGTACGTGGTGGCGGCCAGCAACGCCCCCATGCCGACCACGGCATAGCTGGAAATTGCCGACACATCACCCGCCGGCAACAGCGCTTGCAAGCCGCTCGCATACAGCGCACCCAAGGCCGCTCCCACAAACAGCGTCGGCGTGAACACGCCGCCGACCGCGCCCGACCCCACGCTGGCGCCCGTGGCCACTATCTTCATCAGCAAGATGGCCGCCACGGCCTGCCAGGCCCATTGCGTATGCAGCATGCTGTTGACCACGCTGTAACCATTGCCCCAGACCTGGGGGTTGACGACCGATAAGGCACCGACCACCAGTCCGCCCAACGCCATCCGGAGCCAGAGCGGGAAGGGCAGCCGCGAAAACGTGGCGCGCGACAGATCCAGAAATCGCAGGAATTGAGGCGCGACCAGACCAGCGGCCACGCCCAGACCCAGGTAATTGATCACTTCCCACCCCGACACAAATTCAAAATGCGGCATATGGAAGACAGCGTCGTAGTGCAGGATCTGGCGCGTGACGATGTTGGCCACCACTGACGACACCACAAGCGGCACCAGCGTGGCGGACGAAATTACGCCGAAAACGATCTCGGATATGAATAAGGCGCCCGCAATGGGCGCGTTATAGGCGGACGTGATGCCTGCCGTGGCCCCACAGGCGACCAATAGCCGCAGATGGCGGGGCGGCAGCAGCAGGAATCGGCCGGTCAGCGATGAAAACATGGCGGCCAGCTGGACCATCGGGCCTTCGCGCCCGATCGACGCCCCGGAGCCGATTGAAAAAATGGACGACAGGCTGCGCGCGAGTGTCTGGCGCAGGCCAATGACGCCGCGGCCAATGGAAATGGCTTCCATATAGTCGGCTGCGCCCCGCTTTGGCAGCCACCGGGCAGCCATTTGCAGGACGAGACCGGCGACGGCGCCCCCCGCAGCGGGCAACAGAAACCGTTGCCAGGGGTCCAGCCCCCGCGCCAGCGACACCATGCCGCGCGGAACCTCTTCGCCGCCCAGCAACATTTGCGTCCAGCCCAGCAGTTCGCGAAACACCACGGTTGCCAGGGCGCCGAACAGCCCCATCAGCGCCGCCGCACACAAGGTGGCGGGCAGATTGTCGGCCACCAAGCGGGCCCTTAACCGGTAAACCAAGCCGTGTTTCGCCCTGGATTTCATGATGCTTTTTTCTATAGCCATGGGCGGATTCTACGGCGGAAGCTGCTCACTTTTTGTTCAGTCCCTAGTCAAGAAACCGCCGGCGCGCCCCCTCGAATGCCCAGCCACCCAAGTGCCTCAGAAGGCGATTTTGACCCCCTGCAAGGGCGAAAAACCCGGTAGGCAGTCGCCGGTTTTTCGGGGTAAAAGTGCCGCTTTCCACCCCAATTCCCATGGCCGACCCTGTGGATAACTCCTAAGTAGCCAGGTTGTGCACATTGTGTGGAGGCAAGTTGAACAAGGTGGTGTTTTTGGGGGTGGCCGAAATGTTGTCCAACTTCAACTTTTTTCCCACACAGAGTTCTTGCACAGGCAAAAACCGCTGCAAGTCGATGAAAAGAATGAGGTTTTCAAGGTTAAGGTAGTTATCCACAGGCCTTATTAATCATTAGTCTTTATATAAAGAGAAATAAAGGAAAAGCCAAACATGCTTTCCCATTCCGGCCAGCCACTCCCCCCCGGACTCCGTCCATGCGCATCCTTCTGATAGAAGACGAAGCCGAACTTGCTCGCTGGCTTTCAAGAAGCCTGGCCCGACACGCAGGCTTTGTCGTCGAATGGGCTGACGACGGATTGGTCGCCGAAAGACGGTTGGCAATCGAAGAATTCGATGCAGTCGTCCTGGATCTGGGACTTCCCGGTATGGACGGCCATGCCTTGCTGGCAAAAATTCGCGCGCGAGACGATCGAACGCCGGTGTTGGTCTTGACCGCGCGCGATTCCTTGGCCGAAAAAATTGGAACGCTGCACCTGGGTGCAGACGATTTCCTGCCGAAACCGTTTGTTGTGGAAGAGTTGGAAGCGCGTTTGATCGCACTGATTCGGCGCAGCCGGGGACGCGAACACCCGCGTCTGTCTCTGGGAAACCTGGTTTTTGAGACTGCGGCTCAAAAATTCATGGTCTCCGGACAGACTTTGCAGTTATCCCCACGTGAACATGCCGTACTTCGGGTGTTGATTCAGAAAAGTGGCGAACCCATCAACAAGCAGCAAATTCTTGACCGCATCGTCACGGACGATGCGGACATCAACCTGGAAGCCATCGAAGTGCTGGTACACCGCCTGCGCAAGAAATTGGCGGATACCGGTGTGCAGATCGTGACCATGCGCGGCATGGGCTACTGCCTGGAGAACCTTGTTGACAACTAGAAATCCGAAAAAAACGGGTTTTTTCGCGGGAAAAAAACGTAATCGCACCCTGAAAACGCAGTTGCTCTGGTGGCTTATCCCCACGTTGGTCCTGGTGATGATGGGCGCGCTGTGGCTGTCGAACCATCAACTGCGCAACCAGGTCGACATTGCCTATGACCGATCGCTGGCTGGCGCGCTTCGCGCGATCGACCACAACATATCCACAGCCAGCGGTGGATTAGCCATGGAACAGCCTTACCTGATGCTTGAATTTTTTGAGCTGACGGCCAATGGCAGCGTTTTCTATCGCGTGGCAACCGAAGACGGGCTGGCCGAAATCGGGCATCCCGGCTTGCCGTTGCCCGAGCAGCCGCTGGAATCGGGCGAACCGCGTTTTTTTTACGCGACCTACCAGGGTGCCCCCGTGCGAGTCGCCGCGCTGGCCCGGCAGATGGATCCGCCCCTGTATGCAAACAAAGGGGGACGGGTAATCGTGCAGGTGGCCGAGGGGCTGGAAAGCCGCCAGGCGTTCATGCACCAGGTGCTATTGCGCTCGGTGGAACGGGACCTGGCCGTGATTCTGATCAGCGTTCTGGTCATCATCCTTGGGGTTTTCATGGCGCTGCGCCCCTTGGTTCGGCTAAGGCAGGAGGTAGAAGGGCGTTCTGGAGACGATTTAAGCCCCGTCAGCGCATCCGAGATGCCGGGTGAGGTCTTGCCCCTGGTTTCGGCTGTAAACCTCCACATGGCCCGTTTTGCGGCCCAGGCGAGGGTGCAGAGCCAGTTCCTTGACGACGCCTCGCACCAATTGCGCACGCCCTTGTCGGTTTTGCGTACCCAAACGGCCTATGCCCTGCGCGAAACAGACCCCCAGGAGGTCCGTACAGCCCTTCTGGCGATGCAGGAGGGCCTGGACAGGGCCGTGCGCACCACCAACCAAATGCTCGCCCTGGCGCGCGCTAAGGACGCTTCCATGGCCGAAGGGGGGTTTACCGCAGAACCGGTGGATCTGGTCGAGCTGGCCGACGCCGTCATCAGAAGCCTGCTGCCCGCCGCGCGAGCGCGTCAGCTGGACATCGGGCTGGAAGCGGAAAGTCGGCCGGTATGCGTCAGCGGCGCGGATTGGCTACTGCGCGAGGCCGTCACGAACCTGGTCGATAACGCCATCCGCTATGCGCGGGCGGCCGGCGAGGTCACCGTGACGGTGCACGTGGAAGGGAGCCAAGCGCGTCTGGCCGTCGAGGACGACGGCCCGGGGATGTCCGCGGACGACATCGCGCGGGCCTGCGTGCGCTTTCGCCGGGGTGCGGCAGGCAAGAACACGTCCGGGGCCGGCCTGGGCCTTGCCATTGTGGGCACCATTGCCGGAATACTGGGCGCCACCCTCGTGCTGGAAAACCGCACGCCCTTGCCGGGCTTGCGTGCGGCCCTGGTGTTTTCCCTGGCGCCCGCCCGCAACCGCGATCCCGATGCTGCGCCGCGTCACGAAATCGCGCGAAATTGAAAGGGTTTGGAAAGCTTCGATTTTGTACGGTAGGGTTCGCTGGGCCCATGCAGGCAAGGCATCGCCGGCCTGGCGGCATCAGCCATACCTAGACCTATAAAACCTGGAGAAGAGACAAATGCAGACCAGCCTGAAGCTGCGCCTGGCCGCCGTGGCCGCACTTGGCGCGATGACCCTGTCCCTGGGCGCCGCCCACGCCGCCGACGAGCCGCGCCGCCCCGAATGCATCGCACCGGCCCAGCCGGGCGGCGGCTTTGACCTGACCTGCCGCCTGGCGACCGAGGGCTTGAAGCAAAGCGGCGCGATCAAGAACACGATGCGTATCGTCTACATGCCGGGCGGCATCGGCGCGGTGGCCTACAACAACATCGTGGCGCAGCACCCCAATGAACCCGGCACCATCGTCGCGTTCTCGGGTGGTTCGCTGCTGAACCTGGCGCAGGGCAAGTTTGGCAAGTACAACGTCGACGACGTGCGCTGGCTGGCGGCCATCGGCACCGACTACGGCGTGGCTGTGGTGCGCAACGATTCTCCGTACACGGACCTGAAAAGCCTGATGGACGCGTTCAAGCAGGATCCCACCAAGATCGTGCTGGGCGCCGGCGGCACGGTGGGCAGCCAGGACTGGATGAAGGCGGCGTTGACCGCCAAGGCGGCGGGCGTGGACTTCAAGAAGATGCGATTCGTCGCATTCGAAGGCGGCGGCGAAGCGGTCACCGCGCTGCGTGGCGGGCATATCCAGGCGTACATGGGCGACGCGGCCGAAGCGTTCACCATGCTGGAAGGCGGCGCACCGATCCGCGTGCTGGCCGTGTTCAACGACCAGCGCCTGCCCGGCAAGTTGGGCACGGTGCCCACGGCCAAGGAACAGGGCTACGACATCGTCTGGCCCATCATCCGGGGCTTCTACGTGGGTCCGAAGGTGTCCGACAGCGACTATCAGTTCTGGGTCGACGCGTTCAACAAGGCGACTGCCTCGCCTGAGTTCGACAAGCTGCGCCAGCAACAGGGGCTGTTCCCCTTCAACAAGACCGGGCCCGACCTGGATGCCTACGTCAAGAGCCAGGTCAAGGTCTATGGCGAACTGGCGGATTCGTTCGGCCTGATCAAGAAGTAAGCCGGCCGCAAGGCCTTCCCACCGATCGCGCCTTGCCGGCGCCCCCGCGCCGCCGAGTTTGTCGGTGGCGCGCGGGGGCGGCTGCGTCCGCGCATTCATTCACAACGGAAAGTGGATCATGAACGATCGAATCCTGGGCATCGGCGCACTGGCGCTGGCCGCCTTCATGACATCAGCCGGATGGGGCATCGAAGCCCCATTCGCCTACGAACCGGTCGGCCCGCGCGCCTTTCCCCTGTTGGTGGCGGCCATGATCGGCCTGTGTGGCCTCTGGCTGGTCTACAAGGGCGGCCACCCCGTTGAATCAAACCCGCCGGGCGCCAACGGGCGCATCGCGCTGATGATGGCGTTTACGGTCGCCTACGCGTTCCTGTTCCAGTGGCTGGGATTCATCGTCGCGACCACCCTGATGACGATCTTCGTCGGCCGCCTGTTTGCCGGCAGCTGGATCAAATGCGCCATCGGCGGCATCGTCATGAGTCTTCTCTTTTTTGTGTTGTTCGACAAAGTGCTGGACGTCGTCCTGCCGGGCGGCTTGCTGGAGACCCTGCTATGAGCAGCATTCTTGATCATCTTTCGATCGGATTCGGCGTTGCGTTTTCGCTGACCAATATTTTGGTTGCCATGATCGGTTCGTTCATCGGCACCCTGGTGGGCGTGCTGCCCGGCCTGGGGCCCGTCAACGGCGTGGCGATGCTGATTCCCATCGCGTTCGCGATGAACCTGCCGCCGGAAACCGCGTTGATCCTCTTGGCCGCGGTGTACGTGGGTGCGGAGTATGGCGGCCGTATCACGGCAATTTTGCTGAACGTACCGGGCGAGGCAAGCGCCATCATGACGACGCTTGATGGTTACCCGCTGGCGCGACAAGGCATGGCCAACGTGGCGTTGTCGCTGTCGGCATGGTCGGCGTTTTTCGGCGCCATCGTGTCGGTGGTGGGCATCATCCTGCTGGCGCCGTTGTTGGCCAAATGGGCGTTGGCGTTCGGGCCGGCCGAGTACTTCGTGCTGATGATCTTCGCCTTCTGTTGCCTGACCAGCTTGCTGGGAAAACAGCCGGTCAAAGGCGTGCTGGCGGCGATGATCGGCCTGTCGATTTCGGTGGTCGGCGTGGATGCGAACTCGGGCGTATATCGCTACACGTTTGAATCGGTGCACTTGGCTGACGGTATTGATTTCGTGGTGGTGGTTATTGCGTTGTTCGCGGTCAGCGAGATGCTGGAAATGTTGGAAAAGGTGATGGCCGGGCATAGCGTCGAGGTCACGCCCAGCGGGCGCAAGCTTTTCAATCTGAAAGAGCTGGCGTTCACGTGGTGGAGCGTGGTGCGCAGTGCGCTGGTGGGCTTCGGCGTGGGGGTGTTGCCGGGGGCGGGCGCAAGCGTGGCCGCGGCGGTCGCGTATTCGCAAGAAAAACGCATCATCGAAGCCAAGGATCCCGATGCCAAGTTCGGCAAGGGCGACATGCGCGGCTTGGTCGCGCCGGAGGCGGCCGCCACCGCATCAGCGATCGGTTCTTTTGTGCCGATGCTGACGCTGGGCGTGCCCGGGTCGGGCACGACGGCGGTCATGATGGGGGCGCTGACGCTCTACAACATCACGCCGGGGCCGGTGCTGTTCGATACCAAGCCCGAACTCGTGTGGGGCCTGATCGCGTCGTTGTTCGTGGCAAACGTGCTGCTCTTCGTCATGAATGTGCCGCTGGTGCGCCTGTTCTCGAAGGTACTGTCGGTGCCGGGGTGGCTGATGGTGCCGGGCATTCTGTGCATCAGCTATATCGGCGTCTATGCCATCAACGCCGGCACGTTCGACTTGCTGCTCGTGGCTGGCATCGGCGCGCTGGGATACTTCCTGCGCAAGTTTGGCGTGCCGATGGCGCCGCTGGTGCTGGGCGTCGTGCTGGGCAACATGATGGAACAGAACCTGCGCCGTGCCTTGTCGATGACCGATGGCGATTTGCGAGTGTTGTTCGCCAGTCCAGTGTCGATGTCGATGTGGGCGGCGGCGGTTGCGGTCGTCGTAGTTCCGCAGATTCTTCGCCGCGTGCGGCGTGCGCGAAAAGCGGCGGAGGATGCGGCTTGACGTAGGCAACAGGGGCGCTTTTAAGCGCCCCTGTTGTTTGATTTATGAATATGAGTAATCGCTCATATTCAGGTGCTTTGGTTTTGGTTTGGCTTTGGTTTTGGTTTTGGTTTTGGTTTGGCCTCTGGCTAGACTTGCGCCAATCGTTCCAAGGCGGCGTCCAAGGTCGCGTCTTTCTTTGCAAAGCAGAAACGGACGATATGGTGGTTGGATTCCGCCGCGTCGGGTTGGCGATAGAAAGCCGAAACGGGAATCACGGTCACGCCGTGGTTGACGGTCAGGTCGCGGGCGAAGTCGGCTTCGTTCTGCTTGGAAATCTGGCTGTAGTCCGCCAGCAAAAAGAACGTGCCCGGGCTGGGCAACGGCCGGAAACGCGTCTTGGCCAGGCCTTCCGACAAACGATCGCGCTTGGCTTGGTAGAACGCCGGCAGATCCAGATAAGGCTTGGGATCACGCATGAACTCGGCCAGCGCGAACTGCATCGGCGAGGGCACCGTGAACACCATGAATTGATGCACCTTGCGCAGTTCGGCGCTAAGTTGGCGCGGCGCGCAGCAGTAGCCGATTTTCCAGCCGGTGGTGTGATAAGTCTTGCCGAAAGAAGAAATCACGAATGCGTGTTCGGCCAGCAACGGACGACGCGCGACGCTGGCGTGCGGCTTGCCGTCAAACACGATGTGTTCGTAGACCTCGTCTGACACCAGCAAAACGCCGGTGTCCCGAACGATGGCTTCCAGCGCATCCAGGTCGCTGTCATCGAGCACGGCGCCCGTGGGGTTGTGCGGAAAGTTCAGCATCAACAGGCGCGTCTTGGACGTGATGGCGTCACGCACGCGCTGCCAATCGATGCGGTAGTAGGGGTCGGCTTCGGTGGGCGCGCGCAGCGGCACTGGTACCGCGGTGCCGCCGGCCAGACGGATCGCGGGCAGGTACGAGTCATAGCAGGGCTCGATGACCACCACTTCGTCGCCGCTGCCGACGGCGGCCAGCACGGTGGCCATCAGGGCTTCGGTGGCGCCGCTGGTCACCGTGATCTCGGTTTCCGGGTCGTAGGCGTGGCCATACAGGGCCTGGGTCTTTGCCGCGATGGCTTCGCGCAAAGGCGCCACGCCGGGCATGTACGGATACTGGTTATGCCCGTTCGCCATGGCCTGCGTGACCAGCGCGCACAGCGCTGGGTCGGGATCAAAGTCGGGAAAGCCCTGACCCAGGTTGATGGCCTTGTGCTCGATGGCCAGGCGGCTCATGACGGTGAAGATGGTGGTGCCAACGTCGGGAAGTTTGGATCGGATCATGGTGGATGCGAGGGAATGCGCGATGGGCGAAGAGAGTTTTCGTAAGTATCCCACTAACTCATAATTCGTTTTTTTCGCAATGAGCGAAAGCGATAAACGTGGATGGGATCGTGCGGCGGAACATGTTGTTGAGGGTGGCGGGGGGATTGTCGATTGCGTCGGTGGGCGCGCTGTTGGCGGTGTGGGCGCATATGCCCTTGCCTTGGATGCTGGGCGCCTTGCTGGCGACGGCTGCAACGCGCATTGCTGGCGTGGGAACCGCCTGCCCGCGCCCGGCGCGCAATGGGGGCCAGTGGGTGATCGGCACGTCGCTGGGTTTGTATTTCACGCCGCAGGTGGTGGAACACATCGGCAGCAACGCCGGCCCGATCATCGTCGGCATGGTGTTCGCCCTGGGGCTGGCGTTCATGGGTACCGCGATGCTTCGCCGCTATACGGATGCCGACTTTAAGACTGCCTGGTTTGCATCGGCCATCGGCGGGGCCAGCGAAATGGCCAGCCTGGCGGAACGCCACGGCGCGCGCATTGACCGCGTTGCCACAGCTCATAGCGTGCGCGTCCTGCTGGTGGTGATAACGGTGCCGTTTATCTTCCAGTGGTGGGGCGTGGCCGGCCTGGATCCGACGTTGCCTGGACCCCAGAGGGTGCACGGCTTGGGCCTGGCCGCATTGGTGCTGCTGACGTGCCTGGGCGGGCTGGCATTCATGAAGCTGCGCTTGCCAAATCCGTGGGTGCTGGGGCCCATGGTGGTGGCAATGCTGTTAACTGTTTTCGGCATTGAACTGTCCGCGCTGCCCGACTACGTGCCCAAGGCGGGACAGCTGCTGATCGGCTGGTCGCTGGGAGACCGTTACCGCCCGGATTTCTTTCGCGCGGCGCCGCGTTTTATTGCGGTGGTGGCCGCCTTCACGCTGGGCGCCCTGGTGCTGGCTTTTGGTTTGGGCGCACTGCTGTCGTATTGGTCGGCAGCCCCGGCCCCGACGCTGATATTGGGGACGACGCCGGGGGGCATTGCTGAAATGGCCATCACGGCCAAGGTGCTGCAACTTGGCGTGCCGGTGGTCACCGCGTTTCACGTTACGCGCATGGTTTTTGTCGTGACTGTGACGGGGCCGATTTACGCCGTTCTTGCGCGGCGGCAAGCCTAATTCCGCAGTGCGGGCCTTGGGCCGAGTCTGAAAAATGCGACATTGGGGTAAACAACAATATGAGTCGCCAATGCCGGATGAGTATGCTGATTCCGCAGTTGATTCAAGCAGCGCGCGGACTCGTTCTGTTGCTTGGCGACGAGCGAGAACACAGCGGCAACGCAGGGTTTTATACCGGTCGTTCAGTTCTCACGGCGTCCCCCTTGATTCATTGCATTTCAAGTTAATTACAGGACGCTAGAGAAAATGGCTCAAAAGGGCAAAGTTAAGTGGTTCAACGCTGACAAGGGTTATGGCTTCATCACCCCGGATGTTGGCGGAACCGAAGTTTTCGCACACTTTTCCGCCATCCAGGGCCGCGGCTATCGCAGCCTGAACGAAGGGCAGGAAGTCGAATTCGAAGTTAAGGATGGTCCGAAAGGACCTCAAGCGGCCGAAATTCGCCCGCTCTAAATCGGGAAATCCCTTTTCCCGTCTGCCAGGTCCAAACCTGGCTACAACGCCCCAAGATCTCCGGATCTGGGGCGTTGTTTCATTTGTGCGGCCTTATGGTCAGCAACGCCTGTGGGTCAGCGACAGCTTAATGTTAGTGTCCACTAACATGTTCTCAAACCTTGGATAACTCTGTGGATAATTATTTTTGAGCATCGAGGTTTGGGTGCTCATTAATGAAGCACCGTGCTCGGCATATACGGGGTTTTGCACAGATTTTTGGTTTTTACCATTTACTCGATGGCGCCGGCCAAGCAAGGCTCAAATGGCGGCCTGCCATGCCCTCGTATCAGAAGAAAACCAGCATTTCCCCAGGGAAAACGGGCGCTTGGCGGCACTTTTCAATGGGGCCGTCTTTCGGATGGGGCCGCCGTCGGTGAGGGGTTTAGCGGCCGTTTAGACCGGCCTTTTTTTCATTTCGGCGCGGTTGTTCACAAAGATATCCCCATCCCGGTTATGCACAGATTCTTGCCCGAAAGCCGCCGAAATAGCCTGCTCAGCCTGTGGATAGAATTGGGGATAGGAACGCGGGCCGGCCCGTTTTGGCATCGCGTCCAGCCCGCCAGATTGTGCTTTCGTTGTTCGCTGTGGGAGTTTTCTGCCCAGGCCGCGTCAATCGCGAAACAGGTTCTCTCCAAGTGCGGAAGAACTCTGCGAAGCCGGCCGAGCGAGTTTTCCACAGGGTTCACATGAAACCGCCGCCTCTCCTCCAAATGGATGATGGCGCACGGCGTTTCCGCCGGGCAAGATACTTGTGCAATCAATAATTGCTGCGCCCGTGCTTGCGGAAAATACGCGTGACAAAAACAGTAAGTCTGCACAAGTTTGTGGATAAACCGTGCGCGAGTTTTCGTCGCAATTTGACTTGCCGCTGCGGATCTAGTTCCCGGCAATGGCGATCGCTTCAAATTAAAAGTTGGCAGGACTTGTGGGCGGTATTGCGTGCGGATTGGCATCTTATCCACAAAGTTGTCCACGTGAAAAATAGCGTTCGCTCGGGTTTGGCTTAATGCCAGATTACTCGCGAGTCTGACGGGGAATTCCTCTGATTTGAAGCGGGTTCTCCTATGAAGCCCGCTCTAGTAATTTAAATGCCAATGCTGATGTTGCCGTCGCGGACTGGCTGGTTTGAATCACGGTAAGGCCGCTTGGTTGTCGTCGGCCCAACAAGTTATCCCCAAAGTTGTTCCACGTGAATTCGCGTGCGGTTATTAGGTCTTCAGCTCGCCGGTTGTTGATAAGTCGTTCGTCTGGGTTTCGGGAATGGAGTCGACTTACTCACATGACGGTGTGCATAACCTGGAGCCATTAGGTGGCCTCCGTCTGATTGGCTCGTTCTCGGAAGTTCGACGCTGGCGCGACTGTGAGAGTTCAAATTCGGGAGCAGTACATAAATGCTCTGTCGGGCTTCTTGCGTGGTGATGCAAGCGGTGATATTTCCTGGGCTCGATTTTTGCTGTACAGAAAAGTTTGCCTTCGCACTCTCCGTGGTTTCGTCGGTGGACGGTTTACCTAAATAAAAAAATATCGGCTTGTTCTGGGTAAGGGGTAGGGTAGGGGGTAAAAAACGCATTTTTTTAGGTATGGGCGTTGCGTTTTCTTTGCAGTTAATTGGCTGAGTCATCGCGCGCGCGAGGCCAATCAGGTCGATGCGCCGTCGCAAGTCTGGATAGACCTCGGCATACACGCGAGGATGTTCCACGTGAAACACCCGCGTTATGGCGATTACGCGTCAAAGAGCGCGGGCGTGTTTCACGTGGAACAAATACCGCAGGCGTTATTGAAGAGATTGTGGTCCTTTCCCCCTCGGGCGCTTGACCGATGTTTCACGTGAAACGTCGCCCGCTACTACTCTATCGGACCGTGGATACAGGGCAACCATTCCACGGAAAAGGAGTCGCCGTTTTTCTGCCCACTACTTTCGGGATGGTTTCGATGTTTCACGTGAAACATCGCGGACGCCCGGTTGTTCCACGTGAAACATCGGGGTGGGTTCAGGATCAAGGGCGAGGAACCTCCACGCCCGACCCCCGTCAGCTTGCCAGCGTGCTTTTCGTTCTTCACATCCGGCGATATGTTCCACGTGAAACATCGAACGGGACGCCGGCACTTGCCGACATATTCGTCGATCGCGCCTCACCGCGCGTTGTCAATAACAGACGCCGCAGCTGCAACAGCACGCTCAATCTGAGTGCCGGAATGTTTCACGTGAAACATGCAATCCCTGCCTCTATAATGAGCACCGAACGCCTTCTTATCTTTCCTTCCCATCATGGACTATCCCCGCGAATTCGATGTCATCGTCGTTGGTGGCGGCCACGCCGGCACTGAAGCGGCACTGGCTGCTGCCCGCGCTGGCGCGCGCACGTTGCTGTTGACGCACAACATCGAAACCCTAGGCCAAATGTCTTGCAATCCCTCCATTGGCGGGATTGGCAAGGGCCACCTGGTTAAAGAAGTCGACGCCCTGGGTGGCGCGATGGCTTTGGCCACGGACGAAGCGGGGATTCAATTCCGCATTCTCAACGGCTCGAAGGGGCCGGCTGTGCGCGCCACGCGCGCCCAGGCGGACCGAGTCCTGTACCGTCAAGCGATCCGGGGCCGCCTGGAAAATCAGCCGAATCTCTGGCTGTTCCAGCAAGCGGTGGAAGACCTGATGGTGGAAGGGGATCGTGTGGTTGGCGCTGTGACGCAGGTCGGCCTGAAGTTTCGTGCAAAGACCGTTGTCCTGACGGCCGGTACCTTTCTGAACGGCCTGATTCACGTGGGACTGCAAAACTATTCGGGCGGCCGGGCAGGGGACCCTCCTGCCATTTCCCTGGGCCAGCGACTGAAAGAACTGAAGCTGCCGCAAGGCCGCCTGAAGACCGGAACGCCCCCGCGCATCGACGGGCGGACCATCAACACCAGCATCCTGGAAGAGCAACCCGGTGACCTGGACCCGATCCCCGTGTTCTCTTACATGGGCAATGTGTCCATGCACCCCCGCCAGCTTCCCTGCTGGATCACGCATACCAACGCGCGTACCCACGACATCATTCGTGGTGGGCTGGACCGTTCCCCGATGTACAGCGGCGTCATCGAAGGGGTGGGCCCGCGATACTGTCCGTCCATCGAAGACAAGATCCATCGTTTCGCCGACAAGGAATCGCACCAGGTCTTCCTGGAACCCGAAGGGTTGGACACGCACGAGGTCTATCCCAACGGCGTCTCCACCAGCCTGCCGTTCGATGTGCAGCTAGAGCTGATCCACTCTCTGCGAGGGCTGGAAAACGCGCACATCATGCGCCCGGGCTACGCGATCGAATACGACTACTTTGATCCACGTGGATTGAAGAGCACCCTTGAGACCAAAGCGATTGGCGGTCTGTTTTTCGCGGGTCAGATCAACGGTACAACCGGGTACGAAGAAGCAGCCGCGCAAGGGTTGCTGGCAGGCGTCAACGCCGCGCTGCTTTCCCTTGGCCGGGACCAGTGGACGCCGCGCCGCGACGAAGCCTATCTGGGTGTGCTGGTGGATGACCTGGTCACGCGCGGCGTGACCGAGCCTTATCGCATGTTCACCTCGCGTGCGGAATACCGGCTAAGCCTGCGCGAAGACAACGCCGACCTGCGCCTCACCGAAATCGGTCGACAGCTGGGTATTGTTGACGACGCCCGTTGGGACGCCTTCAACCGCAAGCGGGACGCGGTGGCGGCGGAAGTGGAACGGCTGAAGTCCTCGTGGGTGAATCCGCGAGTCATGCCGGTAGAGATTGCCGAGCCGTTGTTGGGCAAGGCGATTGAACGTGAGTACTCACTAGCTGACCTGTTGAAACGCCCGAATGTTTCCTATGAAGCATTGATGGCCGTGCAAAACGCCGACGGCTCATTGTTGGCCGGCCCCGGCGTGGTCGCTGACGACATCCTGGCCGAACAGGTCGAAATCCAGGTGAAGTACGCCGGCTACATCGCGCGGCAGCAAGATGAAGTCCAGAAGCAAATCTCGCACGAGCTGCAGCCCATTCCGGCGGACGTCGATTACGACGCCGTGACCAGCCTGTCGTTCGAAGTGCGCCAGAAGCTCAAGACGCATCGCCCCGAAACCGTCGGCCAGGCCGCGCGTATCTCGGGCGTGACCCCGGCCGCGATCTCGCTGCTGCTCATACACCTGAAGCGCCTGCACTACGGCTCGCGCAAGCAAGCCGCATGACCGCCCACACCGATCAGGCCGGCGCTGACATGGCCGGCCGCCTGTCTCGTGCGTGCGAGCAGCTGGGGCTGCCTGCCGATGCAGATCAGCAAGCCAAGCTGCTGAACTACATGGCGCAGATGCAGCGCTGGAACCGCACGTACAACCTCACCGCCATCCGCGATCCGCAACAGATGTTGATTCAGCATCTGTTCGATAGCTTGTCGGCCGTGGCGCCGTTTTACAAGGCGCTGGGCGACGCGGGCGTATCGGCAAAGGTCTATGACGTGGGATCGGGCGGCGGCTTGCCAGGCGTCGTTCTGGCCATCATGCAGCCCGCATGGTCGGTGACCTGCATCGACGCCGTTGAAAAGAAAACCGCATTCGTGCGTCAGATGAGCGGCGCGCTCAGCCTGCCGAATCTGCACGCACTGCATGCACGCATCGAAACGCTGGAGCCCGCCGAATGTCACATCGTGACCTCGCGGGCCTTTGCTTCGCTGGACGATTTTGCGCAGCTTGCGGGTCGCCACGTGCGCAACGATGGTACCCTCGTCGCGATGAAGGGCAAGGTCCCCGAAGAAGAAATTCTTGCGCTGCACGCGCGCGGGGACTGGCAGGTCGATCACATTCAGCCGCTTCGCGTGCCGGAGCTGCAAGCAGAACGCTGCCTGATCTGGATGCGCCGCAATCAAGGGCGCGGCGAAGGACGCAGTCAAGGAACCCTATGAAGAACTTACCCCCCAGCACAGCCGCTCGCGTCTTCTGCATCGCCAATCAAAAGGGCGGTGTGGGCAAGACGACGACCGCCATCAATCTGGCGGCGGGCCTTGCCACGCACAATCAACGCGTGCTGCTGGTGGACCTGGACCCGCAGGGCAATGCCACGATGGGCAGCGGCATCGATAAGAATGCGCTGGAATCGAATCTGTACCAAGTGCTGATTGGCGAGGCCACCATTGAACAGGCCCGCGTGAAGTCCGAATCCGGCGGCTATGACGTGCTGCCGGCCAATCGCGAACTTTCCGGCGCCGAGATCGACCTGGTTCAGATGGAAGAGCGCGAGCGCCAGCTGAAAAGGGCGATCGATACCGTTTCCGGCCAGTACGATTTTGTATTGATCGATTGCCCGCCCACGTTGTCGCTGCTGACGCTTAACGGCCTGGCCGCGGCGCACGGCGTCATCATCCCGATGCAGTGCGAATACTTCGCCCTTGAAGGCTTGTCCGATCTGGTCAACACCATCAAGCGCGTTCACCGCAACATTAACGATGATTTGCGCGTGATCGGGTTGTTGCGCGTCATGTTCGATCCGCGCATGACGTTGCAACAGCAAGTGTCCGCGCAACTTGAAGCGCACTTTGGAGACAAGGTGTTCAAGACGGTCGTGCCCCGCAACGTGCGCTTGGCCGAAGCACCCAGTTACGGCATGCCGGGTGTCGTGTATGACCGCGCGTCACGCGGCGCACAAGCCTATATCTCGTTCGGCGCCGAAATGATCGAGCGCGTCAGAAAGGATCTGGATTAAGCCTTTCGCCATGTCCGTCACCGCGCTCTTTTCCCGCCCCGTATCGCCCACGTATCGCCCGCCGCCTGCCGACGAGCGCGACCGCCTGCGCGTGCGCCTGGAAGAGGCCGCGTTGAATGCCACGGCGGTGCGCGCGCAGCTGCTCTATGATGGCTGGCTCGTGCGTTTTGCAGCGTCGCCCGCCAAGCGCGTGCGCAGCGTCAACGTGCTGGGGTTATCCACACGTCCGCTGGACGAGCGGCTGGCGTATTGTTCTTCGTTGTATGCGCGCCAGGGCTTGCCCATGGTGCTGCGCATAACCTCCATCGGCCCCGATTTTTCGCTGGATGCCGAGCTGGAGGCCCGAGGCTATACCTACACCGGTGAGACCCGAGTCATGAGCATGTCGCTCGCCCCCAGACTCAGCGCCCGGGGCGGCCTGTCTTTCAGGAACGTCGACACCGATCGCTTCGCGCAAGCGGTCGGCGCCATGCGTGGGTCTACGCCTGAGCACATCGTCGAACACCAGGCGCGGCTGCAAGGACTGGCTGTGGATAAGCTGCCCGTGCTGGCATTCGATGCCGCCGGGCAATGCGTCGCCGCAGGCCTGGCAGTCCGCGACGACGACTTGGTGGGCCTGTTCGACATCGTCACCGATCCCGCGCAACGGCGTAAAGGCTATGCCGATGCCTTGATGGATCACCTACTGAGCCAGGGCGCCTGCGGCGGCGCCACGACGGCATATTTGCAAGTCGAGCCGGACAATACCGCCGCGCGCGCCCTGTATGGCCGCTACGGTTTCAAAGACTGTTACGCGTATTGGTACCGCTTGCCCGCCGAGCAGCGGCACGCCTGAGCTTCGGCCCAGGATACAAAAACAGAAGGAAAGAGGATTTAACTATGGCCACCAAGAAACCCAAGGGATTGGGTCGCGGACTGGACGCCTTGCTTGGCGCGGACGCGCCTGCGATCGACAACATCGGCAAGGCCGTCGCGGCCAAGCCCGAGGGTCCGCCATCCACCTTGCCCATCTCGAAGATGCGCGCCGGCAAGTATCAGCCGCGTACGCGCATGGACGAAGGCGCACTGGGTGAGCTGGCCGAATCGATCCGCACGCAAGGCATCATGCAGCCCATTCTGGTACGCGGGCTGGGCGATTCCGCGCCTGGCCATTACGAGATCATCGCGGGCGAACGCCGTTTTCGCGCCGCGCAGCTGGCCGGCTTGAAGGAAGTGCCTGTGCTGGTGCGCGAGGTGGCCGACGAAAACGCGGCCGTCATGGCGCTGATCGAAAACATCCAGCGCGAAGACCTGAATCCGCTTGAAGAGGCGCATGGCGTGCGCCGTCTGCTGGACGAATTTGGTCTGACGCACGAGCAGGCCGCGCAGGCAATCGGGCGTTCGCGTTCGGCCACCAGCAACCTGCTGCGCCTGTTGAACTTGGCGGCGCCGGTGCAAACGATGCTGCTGGCCGGCGACGTAGACATGGGCCACGCGCGTGCGCTACTGGCGGTGGATGCGGCCACGCAGATCCAGTTGGCCAACCAGATCATCGCGCGCCGCCTGTCGGTGCGCGAAGCCGAAAAGTTGGTCGCCAAGACCGCCAAGGACGCCGAGTCTGCCTCGTCGCCGCGCAAGAAGGCCAACGGCGCCTCGCGCGACCTGACGCGTCTTGAAGAAGCGCTGTCCGACCATCTGGGCACGCGCGTTGCCTTGAAGGTGGGCGCCAAGGAAAAAGGCCAGATCGTCATCGACTTCCATGGTTGGGAACACCTGAATTCGCTGCTGGAACGCCAGGGCTTGTCCGGGGTCGTGGATGCCTGAGCACGCGTTGCCGGTCATTGCCGTATTGGCCACGGGCGGCACCATCGCGGGCGCTCAATCCGACGCGACGTCGGCCGGCTACAAGGCCGGTTCGTTTTCGGTCAATGATCTGCTGGGCGCGGTGCCGCAACTGGCCCGCATTGCGGATATCCGCGCGGAACAAATCGCCAACGTAGGCAGCCAGAACATGACGCACGCGGTCTGGCATGCGCTCGCTGCGCGCGTTGACGCGCTTTGCCAGGATGCCTCGGTGGCCGGCATCGTGATTACGCACGGCACCGATACGCTTGAAGAAACCGCGTACTTTCTCAGCCTGGTCATTCAACACGACAAGCCCGTGGTGCTGGTCGGCGCCATGCGCCCGGCCACGGCCCTGGGCGCCGAAGGCCCGGCCAATCTCTACAACGCAGTGGCGCTGGCGCGCCACCCCGATGCGCGCGGCCGTGGGCCGCTGGTCGTCATGAATGAAGACGTGCATTACGCACGCGAAATCCAGAAGACCGCCAGTGCGGGACTGTGCGCCTTTGCGTCGCCCAATCGTGGTCGTGCCGGCGTGATGCATGGCGGCGAGCCGTGTTTTTATTCTCGCAACACCACCGTTCATTCCGCACAAAGCGAGTTTTCACTCGCATTACTGGAAAAGTCCGGCTGGCCGCGCGTGGACGTGGTTTACGCCCATGCCGATATGCAAGGCGACGTGATCGACTTTGTTGCGCGAGCCGCCGACGGCATCGTGCTGGCCGGCGTGGGCGATGGCAATGCGACTGATCTGGCCATCGATGCGCTGGGTCGTGCCGTGGCCGACGGCGTGGCGGTGGTGCGGTCCAGCCGCACCGGCAGCGGTTTCGTGGCCCGCGATGTCGAATTGGACGACGGGCTGCTGGGCTTCATCGCCGCACGCGACTTGAACCCGCAGAAGGCGCGCATCCTGCTGATGCTGGCCTTGTCCGTCACGCGCGACGCGACGCAGATCCAGACCATATTCGACCGCTACTAAAAGCGCGATAGCTACGACGCGCGCGGCGCTTGCGCCGCCGCGTCGGGCTGCTGCGCCAACCCCAGGTTGCTGCGCAACATGTCGTAGACCTGCCGCGTTAGCGGATTGATCAGATCGCGTCTTATCCACAGGAAATAGGTCACGTCCGGCAAGGGCGGCAAGCCTTCCTTTTCGCCCAGCACGCGCATTTCAGGCCCCAACAGCTCTACGCTGCGTGCCGTCACGCCCAGCCCGGCACGCAACGCCGCCTTGATCCCCACCAGATTCGGCGCCACGTAATTGGTATGCCAGCGTACGCGCGCCTGTTCCAACGCGTTCAAGGCCAAGCGGCGAAAAATGCTGGGCTCGTCGGCCAGCACCAGCGGGACGGGCGCGTGCGGGTCATGCACATAGTCGGCGGACGCCAACCATACCGTGGGAGATGTACGCAGTGCGACGCCTTCGAAGTCCTGGTCAAACCGCGTCGAAATCGTCAGGTCGATCTCGCCGGCGCGCAGTGCGTCCATCAGGAAAGGGCTGCGATCCACCCGAATCTCCAGCTTCACGCGCGGCGCCGACCGGGCGATGTGCGTCAACAGCGTCGGCAGGATGGTGTCCGCCACATCCAGCGGCGCCCCCAGGCGCAGGTCTCCTTCCAGTGGGCCGTCCTGCAACGCGCGCAGGGCCTCATCGTTGATGGCCAGCATGTGGCGCGCGTATTCCACCAGCCGCCGCCCATGCGATGACAGCACCTTGTTGCGCCCCTGCTTTTCAAACAACGGCAGCCCGATGGTGGATTCCAGCCGCTGCATCTGCTGTGTGATGGCCGACTGCGTCTTGTGCAGCCGGTTGGCCGCCTCAGAAAAAGTGCTGTGCTGGGCGATAGCAGTCAGTGTGCGAAGCAGATCCAGATCCAGATTGCGCATGGGGCCCTCAACGTATTAGCGATGCTAATGAGATGTTAAGGCAATTTAAATTGTTGGTGCCCGTTCCCGGCGATACAGTAATCCCAATAGCTCATGCACCAAGAGGGAAAGGCAAGGTGAACAACGCACATCCAAATCAGGCGGGCATTGAGGCCGCTATTGAAAATATTAAAAAAACTGTAGGAAATAAGGGGCTGAATCGAGACAGCCTGGACGCGGTCCTGCAAGAGTTGATCGGCCTGGCCGCGCACACCGACTGGTGGACGGGTGAACGGTACGCGCCGCCCGAGGACGGCGAACGGCAGGCCCGCTACCTGATCGCCGAAGACGACGACAAAAGCTACGCGCTGTACCTGAACGTCATGCGCCCGGGCAACAAGATCGTGCCGCACAACCACACCACCTGGGCCTGTATCGCCGCCGTGGAAGGGGTGGAATACAACTACGTCTATGAGCGCCTGGATGATGGATCCGTGCCGGGCGTGGGCCGCCTGGAAAAGACGGGCACCGTGGTGGTGGGCCCGGGCGCCGGCATTGCGTTGATGCCCGACGATATCCACGCCGTGGAAATCCAGGGCGACAGCGTCATCCGCCACCTGCACATGTACGGCCGCGCGCTGGAAACCCTGGACCAGCGCCTGGGCTTCGACCTGGAGGCCGGCACCTGCAAGGTCATGCCGATTGGCGTGAAGACGCGCCGCTGATCATGAAAAAGCCCTACCAGTCGGCGACGCGGCTGCTGCGTGCCGGGCGCCCGCATCAGGGGTGGGTGAACACCCCCGTGACGCGCGCCAGCACTTACGTGTTCGACAGCGTTGCCGCGTGGCGCGACACGCGCACGCGCCGCGAACAAGAGCGCTTGCCCTCGTACGGCGCGCGCGGCACCGACAGCACGCACGCGCTGGAAGATGCACTGGTTGAACTGGAGCAGGGCCACCGCGCGGCGCTGTATCCCACCGGGCAGGCTGCCATTGCGATGGTGCTGCTGGCATTTTTACGCTCGGGCGATCACGTGTTGGTCACCGACGCCGTGTATGAACCCGTGCGCCGCTTCTGCATCGAACACCTGAGCCGGTTGGGCATCGAGTACACGTTTTATCGGCCCGATGGCGTTGGTGTCGAAGCACTGATCCGGCCGAACACACGCATGATTTACGCCGAAGCCCCGGGTTCGTTGACGTACGACATGCCCGACCTTTGCGACTTATCCACAGCCGCGAAAAAACACGATTGCTGGCTGGCTGTGGATAACACGTGGGCGTCGGGGTTGATATACAAACCGCTGACCTTGGGCGCGGATATTTCCGTGATGGCGGCGACCAAATACCTGGGCGGCCATGCCGACGTGATGATGGGCGCCGTGGTCACGAATGCTCGCGCCTGGCGCGCGCTGGAACGCGCCAATATCGACTTCGGCCAGACCGTGGGCGCGGATGACGCCTTCCTGGTCTTGCGCGGCATGCGCTCTTTGCCGTTGCGCATGGCGCAGCACGCCGCCAATGCGGCGCGAGTGGCTACGTGGCTTCAAGGCCGCCCCGAAATAACGCGCGTGCTGTGTCCGGCGCTGCCCGGCGACCCTTCGCATGCAATCTGGCGGCGGGACTGCACCGGCGCCAACGGGCTGCTGACCCTTGAACTGGATGGCGCGTATACCGCGGCGGACGCCGACCGCCTGATCGACAGCCTGGACCTGTTTGGTATCGGTGCGTCGTGGGGCGGTTTTGAAAGCCTGGTGATTCCTGTGCGGCTGGACACGCGTGCGCTGCCCGACGCAACGCCGCGCGGCGCCATGTTGCGTCTGCATATCGGCCTTGAAGACCCCATAGACCTGATCGGCGACCTTGAACAAGGGCTGTCCGCCATGACCAAAATTTCTCGTTCCCTTTGAATTCCATGATGCACGCAACCTCCGCTTCCCCCGCCGCCGACATCGACGCGCATACGCTCAAGCAATGGCTGCACGATGGCCAGGAAATCGCCTTGCTGGACGTGCGCGAACACGGCCAATATGGTGAGTCGCACCTGTTTTACGCCGCGCCCGTGCCGTACAGCCGGCTTGAAGTGGACATCGTGCGTCTGGCCCCCCGACGCAATGCGCGGGTGGTGGTGTACGACGAGGGCGGCGATGACCAGACGGCCGCGCGCGCCGCCCGGGCGCTGAGCGACCTGGGCTATCAGCAGGTGCATCGGCTGGCCGGGGGCATCGCCCAGTGGCAGCGCGACGGTTACGCCGCCTTCGCGGGCGTGAACGTGCCCAGCAAAACGTTCGGCGAACTGGCTGAAGAAGTTTTCCACACCCCCCGTATCAGCGCGCGGGAATTGGCTGCGCGCCAAGAGCGAGGCGATGATCTGATCGTGCTTGACGGTCGGCCGTATGCGGAATACCAGAAGATGAGCATTCCCGGCGGCATCTGCTGCCCCAACGGTGAACTGGCGTTGCGCGTACACACGCTGGCCAAGGATGCGAAGACCACGATCGTGATCAATTGCGCGGGCCGCACCCGCAGCATCATCGGCGCGCAGACGCTGATCAACCTAGGCGTGCCTAACCCCGTCTATGCGCTGGAAAACGGCACGCAGGGTTGGTATCTGGAAGACCTGCAACTGGAACACGGCGCACGCCGCCGTTATGAAGACGGAATCGAAACGGAAGCCTTGCCTGCGCTTGCCGAGCGTTCATCGCGGTTGGCTGCGCGCCACGGCGTGCCGATCGTGGATGCCGCCACCGTGCGGCAATGGCTGCGCGACACGTCGCGCACCAGTTTCCTGTGCGACGTGCGCAGCGCGGAGGAATTCGCGCAGGGGTCGCTGCCTGGCGCGCAGCATGCGCCCGGTGGCCAGCTGGTGCAGGCCACCGACCAGTACCTGGCCGTGCGCGGCGCGCGCATCGTCGTGTTCGACGCCGAAGGCGTGCGCGCGCCCGTGACGGCAAGCTGGTTGCGGCAGATGGGTTGGGACGCCTGCGTGCTGAAAGAGGGCACCGGCGCGGTCCTTGATCCCGTCGAGCCACGGGCGGACACGCCGGCCGTCTCGATGCTGTCCGACGAGGCTCTGGCGGCGGCCTTGCGCACCGGTGCACAAGCCATCGATATCCGCCCGGGCATGCGCTATCGCGCCGGGCACATCGCGGGGGCGCGTTGGTCCATTCGGCCGCGTCTTGATCGCCTGGACTTGCATGCCGGCCAACCCGTCATTCTGCTGGCGGAGGATGCCGCGTTGGCCGCATGGGCCGCCAAGGATCTGCGGGCGCTGGGCATCGCCGACATCAAGGTGAACATCGGTACGCCGGCAAGCTGGTCGGCGGCTGGCATCCCGCAGGAATCCACGCCCGACCGGCCCGCCGATAGCGAGTGCATCGACTATCTGTTCTTCGTGCATGACCGCCACGATGGCAACAAGGCGGCGGCGCGGCAATACCTGTCGTGGGAGACCAACCTGGTCAAGCAGATTGATGACCGCGAATTGGCGGGCTATCGCTTCGCGGCGGGCTGAGCCGCCTCGCTGACGCTGCCGTGACGGTCCGCAGAGACCGCGCGGTGCTTACAACGCATCAGATCGATCATTACGCCCCGGCGTTTGCCGCCGGGGTGCGGACGGTTCATGGCGAACCGACATGCAGGGGACGGCCGAGTATCCGGCCGCCGACACAAGGGGAAATCCAGATGAAGCATCAAGCACAACATGCAGGACATGCACAACAAGCAGGACAAGCACAACACGTACGACACGTACAACACGCACGCGGCTGGGCCGCATTGACTGCCGCCGGTTTGCTGCTGGCCGGCGCATTGCAAGTCCAGGTCCAGGCGCAGACGCTGAAGGCGCCGGCCGACTATCCCAAGCAGGCCATCACCGTCGTGTCGCCATTTCCCCCCGGGGGCGGCAACGACAACGTCGCCCGCCTGATTGCGCAGGAGCTGGGCGCCATCACGGGTCAGAGCGTGGTGGTCGAAAATCGTTCGGGCGCCGGCGGCAACGTGGGCACTGCGCAGGTGTCCCGCGCAAAGCCCGACGGCTACACGCTGGTGATGTCGCAAACCAGCGTCATGGCGGTCAACCCGCGCCTGTACAAGAACGTCGGCTTTGACCCGGTCAAGGATTTCACGCCGATTTCGCAGATCACGTCCGCGCCGCTGGTTTTGGTGGCTCGCACCGAAAGCCCCTACAAGACACTTTCCGACTACCTGGACGCCGCGCGCAAGCAACCGGGCATCATCACGTACGCGACACCCGGCAACGGCACCATGAGCCATCTGATGGGAGCGCTGGTGTCCAAGATGGCGGGCGTGAATCTGGTGCACGTGCCATATCGTGGCGCCGCCCCGGCCATCACGGATCTCATGGGCGGCACGGTCGACATGCTGATTACGTCGCCGGCGTCCGCTGAACCGATGGTGGCCGCCGGCAAGCTGCGCATCCTGGCCCTGAGCCACGAGAACAGCATCGGCATTTTCAAGGGGGCGCCGACCCTCAAGCAAAGCGGTCTGGACGGCATTACGGCGGACGACTGGTATGGCCTGTTCGCACCGGCGGGCACGCCGCCCGAGCGCGTGGCGTACCTGGCGCAGGCCGTGGCGCAGGCAATGAAGTCGCCCAACGTGATTGCCAAGATCAACAGCGGCGGCAGCTGGCCGGTGGGCAGCCAGCCCGACGCCTTCAAGACGCGCCTGCAGGAAGACACCGTGTACTGGGCCGACATGGTGAAAACGGCTGGCGTGTCACTGGACTGAGGCCATGGCCCGGCTGCCCCCGACCCTGCAACCTAGGGAAAATACTGCACGCACAGGGCTGCAAATTCGCGGCAAGGTGTCTAGACTCGGAAAAACCCTGAGAGCACGCCGCTAGGTTTCCCTTGTCCCGCAAGCGGGGGCCGCGGCGTTTGTCCGCAGTCCCACGCAAGGCTTCAGCCACAAGGTGAACAAGCATGCATTCGCTAGGGGTAGCATCGGTGGAAGACGCGGAGCGGCTGGTGCAGGCCAGCGCGCTTTCGCACATCAAAGTGGGCTTGTCCGACGTCGACGGCGTCATGTTGGGCAAGTACCTGCGGCGTGACAAGTTCCTTGGCGCGCTGCGCTCCGGCCTGGCATTTTGCGACGTGGTGCTGGGCTGGGATCTGGACGATCAGCTCTACGACAACACGCAATACACGGGCTGGCACACCGCATACCCCGACGCGCAACTGCGTATCGTGCCGCAAACCGCGCGCCGCCTGCCGCTTGAGCAAGGCCCGAACGGCGAAGACATGTTGTTGTTTCTGGCGGAGTTCGAGGGCGACGCCGCCGCCATCTGCCCGCGTCGCCTGCTGCATCGCACGCTGGACCGTGCGGCGGACATGGGGTTCGACGTCTACGCCGCGCTGGAATATGAATTCTTCATGTTCCGTGAAACGCCGCACTCGGTGCGCGCCAAGCACTATCGCAACATGGAAAACTGGACGCCGGGCAACTTCGGCTATTCGGTGCTGCGCAGTACGGTCGAAGGGGACTTCTACCGCAAGCTGCTTGATTTATGCGAGCGCATGGACATGCCCATCGAAGGCCTGCACACCGAGACGGGGCCGGGCGTGCTGGAGGCGGCGTTGGCGGTGGACCAGGCGGCCCTGGCCGGCGACAAGGCATTTCTGTTCAAGACCTTCGCCAAGGCGCTGGCGCAACAGAACGGCTTGATGGCCACGTTCATGGCCAAGTGGTCGCACGAGCATCCGGGCCAAAGCGGCCACATCCACTTGTCTTTGCGCGACAAGAAAAGCGGGCAGTCGGCGTTCTACGATAAGTCGCAGCCGCATGGAATGAGCGCGACGCAGGTTGCGTTCATGGCGGGTGTGCAGCGTTACCTGCCCGAATTCATGGTGTTGTACGCGCAGAACATCAACAGCTATTCGCGGCTGGTGCCCGGCTATTGGGCGCCGCTGGACGCCACGTGGGGCATGGAAAATCGCACCACGGCCCTGCGGCTTATCCCGGGCAGTGATAAATCGCAGCGGGTGGAAGTGCGCATCGGCTCGGCGGACGCCAATCCTTATCTGGCGCTGTCGGCCGCGCTGGCGTCCGGCCTGTACGGCATCGAACAGGGGTTGACCCCGGAACCCATGGTGCAGGGCAACGCCTACACACAACAATTTCCCGCGCATCTGCACCTGCCCACGACGTTGTGGGACGCCGCGCAGCGCCTGCGCGGGTCAGACGCGGCGCGCCATCTGTTCGGTGATGCGTTCGTCGAGCATTACGCGGCAACGCGCGAATGGGAAGAACGGCAGTTCCGGCGCCACGTCACCGACTGGGAGCTGGCGCGTTATTTCGAGATCATCTGATATCTGAACGCAAAGCCAACGCTTGCATAGGGCGACCATGACTCAGGAACTCATCACCATCAGTCCCATCGACGGGCGCGAGGTTGTGCGCCGCGCCTACGCCGACGATGCGCAGGTCGCGCGAGCGTTGGAACAGGCCCGGCAGGCTCAGCGCGCGTGGCAAGCGTTGAGCATCGCCGAGCGGGGGCGCATTGTGTCGGCGGCGGTCGACAGCTTTGTCGCGGCACGCGAGGAGATCGCACGGGCGATCACCATTCAGATGGGCCGGCCCTTGAGATACACGCCCGGCGAGGTGGGCGGATTCGAATCACGCGCGCGCCACATGATCGCGATCGCCGAGCAAGCGCTGGCGCCGATCCGCGTGCCCGAGCAATCGGGCTTTACCCGCTTTATCAGCCGCGAGCCCCTCGGCGTTGCGCTGACGATAGCCCCGTGGAACTATCCGCTGTTGACCGCCGTGAACAGCATCGTTCCGGCGTTGATGGCGGGTAACACCGTCATCCTTAAACACTCCGACCAGACGCCGCTGTGCGCGGAACTGATCGATCGCGCGTTTCGGGACGCCGGCGCGCCCACGGGCGTGTTCCAGTATCTCCATGCCAACCATGACACCGTGCAGCGGCTGGTTCGCGCACCCGAGATCGGCTATGTGTCGTTCACGGGGTCGGTGCGCGGGGGGCGCAGCATCGAGGAGAGCGCGGCCGGCCGGTTTATCGGCGTGGGGCTCGAATTGGGCGGCAACGACCCCGCCTACGTGCGCGAGGACGCCAAGCTGGATCACGCGGTGGAATCCCTGGTGGACGGTGCGTTCTTCAACTCGGGGCAATCCTGCTGCGGTATTCAGCGGATCTACGTGGCGCGGTCGCGGTACGACGAATTTGTCGAGCGCGCCGTTGTGCTGACGCAAGACTATGTACTGGGCAATCCGCTGCATGCCGACACGACGTTGGGGCCGGTGGTTCGCACGCGCGCGGCGGCAGAAATTCGCGACGTCATTGCAGAAGCGATATCGGCGGGTGCGCAGAACGCGATTGATCCCTCATATTTTCCTAATGCGAGTGAAGGCTCGTGTTATGTCGCGCCTGCCATCCTTACGCGAGTAAACCATCGCATGCGCGTGATGAGCGACGAGTGTTTCGGTCCCGCCGTAGGCATCATGCCGGTCGATGGTGATGACGATGCGGTCGCTCTGATGAATGACAGCCCCTACGGGCTCACGGCCGCCGTCTACACGCAGGATGAAGACGCCGCGTTATCGCTAGGCCGGCAAGTGCAGGCGGGCACGTTCTTCATGAACCGTTGCGACTACCTGGATCCGGCGCTGGCCTGGACCGGCGTGAAGCACTCGGGGCGGGGAGTATCCCTGTCCGTAGTCGGTTACGAGCAGCTGACCCAAGCCAAGTCCTTTCATCTACGCAGCGTCTGAGACAGCGCTTTGACACGACGTTAATCAGGAATCGAACCATGTCAGGAATCGAACCATGACTGTGCCCAGCGTTAACTGGAATTACCCGACCGCGATGAAGGTCGGACCCGGCCGAATCAAGGAGCTGCCCGAGTGGTGCCGGGAACTGGGCATGCGCCGGCCGTTGCTTGTCACGGATCCGGGCTTGGCGCCGTTGCCCATGGTGTCCGACGCCGCGCGCGCCTGCCGCCAGGCGGGGCTGGACTGCGACGTATTTCACGAGATCAAGGGCAATCCAACAGGGCGTAACGTGGAGGACGGCGTTCTTGCCTATCGGCAGGGCGGGCACGACGGCGTCATTGCATTTGGGGGCGGGTCGGCATTGGATGCCGCCAAGGCGATTGCGTTGATGGTGGGACAAGACCGCCCGCTGTGGGATTTCGAAGATATCGGCGATAACTATCTGCGGGTGAACGTGGCGGGCATGGCGCCGGTGGTAGCGGTGCCCACCACGGCCGGCACGGGTTCGGAGGTGGGCCGTGCATCGGTCATCACCGACGAGGCCGCGCAGGTCAAGCGCATCATTTTTCACGCGCGCATGTTGCCGGCAGTCGTGATCCTGGACGCCGAACTCACCGTCGGCCTGCCCGCAAGAATCACCGCCGCCACCGGTATGGACGCGCTGTCGCACAACCTGGAAGCGTATTGTTCGCCGGTCTTTCATCCGATGGCGGCCGGCATCGCGGTTGAAGGCATGCGCATCATCAAGGAATACCTGCCGCAAGCGGTGGCCGATGGCACCGACTTGCAGGCACGCCAACAGATGTTGGTGGCCTCGACGATGGGCGCCACGGCATTCCAACGCGGCCTGGGCGCCATGCACGCGCTGGCGCATCCGTTGGGGGCGCTGTACGACGCCCATCACGGCATGCTCAACGCGATCCTGATGCCTTACGTGCTCAAAGCAAACCAGCATGCCGTGGCGCCAAGGCTGGAGGCGCTGGCGCGCTATCTGGATTTGCCCGGGGATGGCCCGGGCGCGGTGCTGGACTGGGTGCTGAGGCTGCGCGAGGCGGTGGGCATCCCCCACACGCTGGCCGAGATCGGCATCGACGAAGGGCAAGCCGAGCGGGTAGGGCGCATGGCCAGCGAGGATCCCTCAGGGGGAACCAACCCCGTAAATTTCACCGCCGACGCTTATTCGCAACTTTTGCAAGCAGCAATTCGCGGAAACCTGTAAACTTCGGCCCCTCTGCGCGGAAACGCGAGTGGTTGAACAAAAGTTTTGAATATTTTCATCCGAAGCGTTTGACACCGGATTCGAAAGTGTTCATAATCTCAAGTTCTCCGCTGGAGGGGTGCCCGAGTGGTTAAAGGGGGCAGACTGTAAATCTGTTGGCCTTGCGCCTACATTGGTTCGAATCCAATCTCCTCCACCAGAGACCCAACTCTATAAATCCAGGCGATGTCTGCCTGGATTTTTAAAATTAGGCCTAGGGAACTGGGCGGCCTTCGCAAAGAGGGTTGTAAGGTTCCCCGGGCCTTGATTTTGAGGGTTTGGGATAAAGAGATGGTGAATGGGTATGCCGCGGGTGTAGCTCAATGGTAGAGCAGAAGCCTTCCAAGCTTACGACGAGGGTTCGATTCCCTTCACCCGCTCCAAGATTTTTAAATGCCCATGTGGCTCAGTGGTAGAGCACTCCCTTGGTAAGGGAGAGGTCGCGCGTTCGATCCGCGCCATGGGCACCACAAATTTCCAAGTTCTTTTCTTCAGTCTGAAGCGCAATCCAGGTCAGGAGTCAGCCATGGCAAAAGGCAAGTTTGAACGTACCAAGCCGCACGTGAACGTGGGTACGATTGGTCACGTTGACCACGGCAAAACGACGTTGACGGCAGCTATCACGACCGTTCTGTCGAACAAGTTCGGTGGCGAAGCCAAGGGCTACGACCAGATCGATGCGACTCCTGAAGAAAAGGCTCGCGGCATCACGATCAACACCGCCCACGTCGAGTACGAAACCGAAGCGCGTCACTACGCTCACGTTGACTGCCCGGGCCACGCTGACTATGTGAAGAACATGATCACGGGCGCGGCGCAAATGGACGGCGCGATTCTGGTTGTGTCGGCCGCTGACGGCCCGATGCCGCAAACGCGTGAACACATTCTGCTGAGCCGCCAGGTTGGCGTGCCGTACATCATCGTCTTCCTGAACAAGGCCGACATGGTTGACGACGCCGAGCTGCTCGAGCTGGTGGAAATGGAAGTTCGCGAACTTCTGTCCAAGTACGACTTCCCGGGTGATGACACCCCGATCGTCAAGGGTTCGGCCAAGCTGGCGCTGGAAGGCGACAAGGGCGAACTGGGCGAGCAAGCCATCATGGCTTTGGCCGCTGCACTGGATTCGTACATCCCGACGCCCGAGCGCGCCGTGGACGGCACGTTCCTGATGCCGGTTGAAGACGTGTTCTCGATCTCGGGTCGTGGCACGGTGGTGACTGGCCGTATCGAACGCGGCATCGTCAAGGTCGGCGAAGAAATCGAAATCGTGGGCCTGGTGCCGACGGTCAAGACGACTTGCACGGGCGTTGAAATGTTCCGCAAGCTGCTGGACCAAGGTCAAGCTGGCGACAACGTGGGCATCCTGCTGCGCGGCACCAAGCGTGAAGACGTCCAGCGCGGCCAAGTGTTGGCCAAGCCGGGCTCGATCACCCCGCACACGGACTTCACGTCCGAGGTGTACATCCTGTCCAAGGAAGAAGGCGGCCGTCACACTCCGTTCTTCCAAGGCTATCGTCCCCAGTTCTACTTCCGCACGACGGACGTGACGGGCACGATCGAGCTGCCGGCCGACAAGGAAATGGTTCTGCCGGGCGACAACGTGGCCATGACGGTCAAGCTGTTGGCTCCCATCGCCATGGAAGAAGGTCTGCGTTTCGCTATCCGTGAAGGCGGTCGTACCGTCGGCGCCGGCGTCGTCGCCAAGATCCTGAAGTAAGCAATACCCAGATGGGTAGAGTGGACTCTCAAGTCCCTCTATCCATCTTTGCTGTAAAAGTAGTATGATGTTCGGTTCCGTGACCCTGCGCGTAGGCGCTGAGCGGAAAGTCAGTGAATGTAGTGCAAGCCAGTAGTGTTTTAGGGGCATAGCTCAATTGGCAGAGCGTCGGTCTCCAAAACCGAAGGTTGTAGGTTCGATTCCTACTGCCCCTGCCACCGCCAGGATAAACCCGCGGGAGATCATCGCGAGTTACGCATTCACGGCGGCTCGCGTCGCAATATGTCTAATACCAGCGTAGAAACCGTAACTAGCACCGCCGACCGGGTCAAGCTCGGCCTGGCGGTTCTCGTCGTTATTGCTGGCATCGTCGGGTTTTCCGTGCTTAGCGCACAGCCGATGCCTGCACGTATCGGCGTGTTTGTCGGCGGCCTTGTGATTGCAGCCGCAATTGCCTGGTTCAGCGAGCCCGGCCGCCGCACCCTGAGCTTTGCCAGCGAGTCCTACAACGAAGTCAAGCGTGTCGCATGGCCCACCCGCAAGGAAACGACCCAGATGACGGGTATCGTTTTTGCGTTCGTGGCGGTCATGGGCATTTTCATGTGGGTGCTCGACAAGGGCATCGAATGGATTCTTTACGGCCTGTTGTTGGGCTGGAAATAAGGACGGCGAATGAGTAAGCGTTGGTATGTCGTCCATGTGTACTCCGGCATGGAAAAGAGCGTTCACAAGGCCCTGGTAGAGCGCATCGAGCGCGCGGCCTTGCAAACGTCCTTTGGCCGCATCCTTGTGCCCTCCGAGGAAGTCGTCGAGGTCAAGGGTGGTCAAAAATCGATCACCGAACGCCGCATTTTCCCCGGTTATGTCCTGGTAGAAATGGACCTGACCGACGAAACGTGGCATCTGGTCAAGAACACGAACCGCGTCACCGGCTTTTTGGGTGGCTCGGGCAACCGTCCGACCCCGATTTCCGAAAAGGAAGTCGAAAAGATCCTCTCCCAGATGGAAGAGGGTGTCGAGAAGCCCCGCCCCAAGATTCTTTTCGAAGTGGGCGAGATGGTTCGGGTCAAGGAAGGTCCGTTTGCAGACTTCAACGGCAACGTCGAAGAAGTCAATTACGAAAAGAGCAAGGTGCGCGTGTCGGTCACCATTTTTGGTCGCGCCACACCCGTCGAACTCGATTTCAGCCAGGTCGAAAAGACCTGATTTCAACCCCCGGGGAGCCCAGGCTGTTAACGCCGGGGCGATATAACCCGCAAGGAGCAAAGCATGGCGAAAAAGATCGTCGGCTTTATCAAGCTGCAAGTACCGGCTGGTAAAGCTAACCCCTCCCCCCCGATTGGCCCGGCACTGGGTCAACGCGGCCTGAACATCATGGAATTCTGCAAGGCGTTCAACGCCAAGACCCAAGGCATGGAGCCTGGTCTGCCGATTCCGGTGGTGATCACCGCCTTCGCGGACAAGAGCTTCACCTTCATCATGAAGACCCCGCCCGCGACGGTCCTCATCAAGAAGGCTGCCGGTGTGCAAAAGGGTTCGCCCAAGCCGCATACCGACAAGGTCGGCACGCTGACCCGCGCTCAAGCTGAAGAAATCGCCAAGGCCAAGGGCCCCGATCTGACCGCCGCTGATCTGGACGCCGCTGTGCGTACGATCGCTGGCAGCGCCCGCAGCATGGGCATCACGGTTGAGGGGATCTAATCATGGCAAAACTGTCTAAGCGCGCCGCCGCTATTGCACAAAAGATCGACCGCACCAAGCTGTACCCGGTCGCTGAAGCCCTGACCCTGGTCAAGGAAACCGCCGTCGCCAAGTTCAATGAATCCATTGACGTGGCCGTGCAGCTCGGCATCGACCCGAAGAAGTCGGACCAACTGGTTCGCGGTTCGGTCGTGCTGCCCGCCGGTACCGGCAAGTCGGTTCGCGTTGCCGTGTTCGCCCAAGGCGACAAGGCTGAAGCCGCCAAGGCCGCCGGCGCCGACATCGTTGGCCTGGACGACCTGGCTGACCAGATCAAGGCCGGTCAAATGGACTTTGACGTGGTCATCGCTTCGCCCGACACGATGCGTGTCGTGGGTGCCCTGGGCCAGATCCTGGGTCCCCGTGGCCTGATGCCGAACCCGAAGGTCGGCACCGTGACGCCTGACGTCGCCACCGCTGTCAAGAACGCCAAGGCCGGTCAGGTTCAGTACCGTACCGACAAGGCTGGCATCATCCACGCAACGATCGGCCGTGCGTCGTTCGGCGTGGAACAGCTGCAAACCAACCTGGCTGCTCTGGTCGACGCCCTGCAAAAGGCCCGTCCCGCAGCTGCCAAGGGCATTTACCTGCGCAAGCTGGCCGTTTCGTCCACGATGGGCGGCGGTGCTCGCGTTGAAATTGCCTCGCTGTCGGCTTCCAACTAAGCCAACAGCAGTAAACGTACTTTGGGCTGCATCCGGATTCCTCCGGATGTTGCTGTCAAAGACCGCTGGAGCAGGGTAGTGGAACGGTGCTCGCACCCCCGCTGCCCCGCTTAATCCCGAAGCTCATCTAGTTCGGATCCAGCGTAGACGGCGTCCCCAGGAAGATTTCTTTACACGAAGAACTCGACCAGGCGCCGCATTCGGTTGACGCGCAAGGCTCCGGCCCCAGGCGTCTTTTGATGGAGTGTTCAAACCGTGAGTCTCAATCGTCAAGAGAAAGCGGTGGTAATCGAGGAAGTCTCGGCTGAAGTCGCCAAGGCACAATCGATTGTTATCGCTGAGTACCGTGGTCTGGACGTCGCCTCTGTCACCGTACTGCGCAAAACTGCGCGTGAATCGGGCGTGTATCTGCGAGTTCTGAAGAACTCGCTGGCCCGTCGTGCTGTTGCCGGCACGGCTTTCGAGCCGTTGGCTGAGCAACTGACCGGTCCGCTGATCTATGGCATCAGCACTGATCCGGTTTCGGCGGCCAAGGTTATCGCTGGTTTCGCGAAAAGCAACGACAAGCTGGTCATCAAGGCGGGCGCATTGCCCAACAGCCTGCTGACTCAAGATGGTGTGAAGGCCTTGGCCACCATGCCGTCCCGCGAAGAGTTGCTGTCGAAACTGCTTGGCACCATGCAAGCCCCGATCGCGCAATTCGTGCGTACGCTCAACGAAGTTCCGACCAAGTTCGCCCGTGGCCTCGCGGCTGTGCGCGACCAAAAGGCAGCGGCCTAATCGCCCTGCTGTCCGGAATTCGCTGAACGACGAAGCGACACCCAAACCCTGGCATTACCAAAATATTTGGAGTTCTTAAAAATGGCACTTAACAAAGCTGAAATCCTTGACGCCATCGCTGGCATGACCGTGCTCGAGCTGTCCGAGCTGATCAAGGAAATGGAAGAGAAGTTCGGCGTGTCGGCTGCTGCCGCCGCTGTCGCTGTTGCTGCTCCCGCCGCTGGTGGCGCTGCTGCCGCTGCTGAAGAGCAAACCGAGTTCAACGTCGTCCTGCTGGAAGCCGGCGCGAACAAGGTCAGCGTCATCAAGGCCGTGCGCGAGCTGACCGGTCTGGGTCTGAAGGAAGCCAAGGACCTGGTTGACGGCGCTCCGAAGCCCGTCAAGGAAGCTGTGGCCAAGGCTGACGCCGAAGCCGCCAAGAAGAAGCTGGAAGAAGCTGGCGCCAAGGTCGAAGTCAAGTAAGACCTGCGTCAACTGCCCGGGGACAGCACAGTTTGCAGTCCCCGGGCTTTTGCGTTTCCAGGAAACCCCTACTGGGGGTATGCCCTTTCAGGGGGGTTTCCTGGAGTCGTATCACCTAGGGCCGTGGTTGACGGCCCATGCAACCTCGAGTCGGAGTGCTCATGCCTTACTCGTACACCGAAAAAAAGCGCATCCGCAAAAGCTTCGCCAAGCGTGAAGACGTTCAAAACGTTCCTTTCCTTTTGGCGACACAGCTTCAATCCTACCTAACTTTCCTGCAGGCGGATACCGCCCCGTCCGATCGCGTAGCCGACGGTTTGCAGGCGGCGTTCTCGTCGATTTTCCCGATCGTTAGTCACAACGGTATGGCGCGCTTGGAGTTCGTGAGCTACGTGCTCGGCGAACCGGTGTTCGATGTCAAGGAATGTCAGCAACGTGGTCTGACCTATGCCTCGCCCCTGCGAGCCAAGGTCCGCCTGGTGCTGCTTGACCGCGAAGTCAGCAAGCCGACCGTGAAAGAAGTGAAGGAACAGGAAGTCTACATGGGCGAAATTCCGCTCATGACCAGCACGGGTTCCTTCGTCATCAATGGCACCGAGCGTGTCATCGTGTCGCAGCTGCACCGTTCGCCTGGCGTGTTCTTCGAACACGACCGCGGCAAAACGCACAGCTCCGGCAAGCTCCTGTTCTCGGCCCGCGTGATTCCTTACCGCGGCTCGTGGCTGGACTTCGAATTCGACCCGAAGGACGTCCTGTTCTTCCGCGTCGACCGTCGTCGCAAGATGCCTGTCACGATCCTGTGCAAGGCCATCGGCATGACGCCGGAATCCATCCTGGCCAACTTCTTTGACTTCGATAACTTCGAACTCAAGAGCGAAGGCGCCATGATGGAATTCGTGCCCGAGCGTTGGAAGGGCGAAATGGCCCGCTTCGACATCTCGGACCGCGATGGCAAGGTCATCGTCGAAAAAGACAAGCGCATCAATGCCAAGCATTTGCGCGACCTGGCTGCCGGCGGCATCCAGCGCATCTCCGTGCCGGAAGACTTCCTGTACGGCCGTGTGCTGGCCAAGAACATCGTCGACGAAGATACCGGCGAAGTCATCGCCAACGCCAACGACGAAATCACGGAAAGCGTGCTGGGCGCCTTGCGCGCCTCGAACGTCTACGACATCCAGACGCTCTACACGAACGATCTGGACCGTGGTCCGTACATTTCGCAAACCCTGCGCACTGATGAAACCGCCGACCAGATGGCCGCGCGTGTTGCCATCTACCGCATGATGCGTCCTGGCGAGCCCCCCACCGAAGAAGCGGTGGAAGCGCTGTTCCAACGTCTGTTCTACAGCGAAGAGACGTACGATCTGTCGCGCGTGGGCCGCATGAAGGTCAACAGCCGTCTGGGCCGTGGTGAAGACATCACCGGTCCGATGACGCTGACCAACGAAGACATCCTTGAAACCATCAAGGTGCTGGTTGAGCTGCGTAACGGCCGTGGCCAGATCGATGACATCGATCACTTGGGCAACCGTCGCGTGCGTTGCGTTGGCGAACTGGCCGAAAACCAGTTCCGCGCCGGCCTGGTGCGTGTCGAGCGTGCCGTCAAGGAACGTCTGGGCCAGGCCGAGACCGAAAACCTGATGCCGCACGACCTGATCAACTCCAAGCCGATCTCGGCTGCCATCAAGGAGTTCTTCGGTTCGAGCCAGTTGTCGCAGTTCATGGACCAAACCAACCCGTTGTCGGAAATCACGCACAAGCGTCGCGTTTCCGCATTGGGCCCCGGTGGTCTGACCCGCGAGCGCGCCGGCTTTGAAGTCCGCGACGTGCACCCGACCCACTACGGCCGCGTCTGCCCGATCGAAACGCCGGAAGGCCCGAACATCGGTCTGATCAACTCCATGGCGCTGTACGCTCGCTTGAACGAGTACGGCTTCCTGGAAACGCCTTACCGCAAGATTATCGACGGCCGCGTCAGCGAGCAGATCGATTACCTGTCGGCCATCGAAGAAAGCCACTACGTCATTGCACAGGCTAACGCCGCGCTGGACGAGCAAGGCGCCTTCGTCGACGACCTGGTCGCTTGCCGTGAAGCAGGCGAAACGATGCTGACCTCGCCGGCCAACGTGCACTACATGGACGTTGCCCCGTCGCAGATCGTGTCGGTTGCCGCTTCGCTGATTCCGTTCCTTGAGCACGACGACGCAAACCGCGCACTGATGGGCGCCAACATGCAACGTCAGGCCGTGCCTTGCCTGCGTCCGGAAAAGCCGGTCGTGGGTACGGGTATCGAACGCACCGTGGCCGTTGACTCGGGCACGACCGTGCAAGCACTGCGTGGCGGCCTGGTCGACCACGTTGATGCCGAGCGCGTCGTGATTCGCGTGAACGACGAAGAAAACGTCGCCGGCGAAGTCGGTGTCGATATCTACAACCTGATCAAGTACACCCGTTCCAACCAGAACACGAACATCAACCAGCGTCCTATCGTCAAGCGTGGCGACAAGGTCGCCAAGGGCGACGTGCTGGCTGACGGCGCATCGACCGACCTGGGCGAACTCGCCCTGGGTCAGAACATGCTGATCGCGTTCATGCCGTGGAACGGCTACAACTTCGAAGACTCGATCTTGATCTCCGAGAAGGTTGTTGCCGATGACCGCTACACCTCGGTGCACATCGAGGAACTGACGGTTGTTGCCCGCGACACGAAGCTGGGTCCGGAAGAAATCACGCGCGACATCAGCAACCTGGCTGAGACGCAACTGAACCGTCTGGACGATTCGGGCATCACGTACATTGGCGCCGAAGTCAGCGCCGACGACGTGCTGGTCGGCAAGGTCACGCCCAAGGGCGAAACCCAGCTGACGCCGGAAGAAAAGCTGCTGCGCGCCATCTTTGGTGAAAAGGCGTCCGACGTTAAGGACACCTCGCTGCGCGTGCCTTCGGGCATGACCGGCACCGTGATCGACGTGCAAGTGTTCACGCGTGAAGGCATCGTGCGCGACAAGCGCGCCCAGTCCATCATCGACGATGAACTGCGCCGCTATCGTCAAGACCTGAACGACCAGCTGCGCATCGTTGAAAACGACCAGTTCGACCGTATCGAAAAGATGCTGGTCAACAAGACCGTCAACGGCGGCCCGCGCAAGCTGGCCAAGGGCGCCACGATCACCAAGGCTTACCTGGCTGATCTGGACCGCTGGCAGTGGTTTGACATCCGTCTGGCCGATGAGCCGCACGCTGTCGTGCTGGAGCAAGCCAAGGAATCGCTGGAGCAGAAGCGTCACCAGTTCGATCTGGCCTTCGAAGAGAAGCGCAAGAAGCTGACGCAGGGCGACGAGCTGCCCCCGGGCGTGTTGAAGATGATCAAGGTCTACCTGGCCGTGAAACGTCGTCTGCAACCTGGCGACAAGATGGCAGGCCGTCACGGTAACAAGGGCGTGGTCTCGCGTATCACGCCGGTGGAAGACATGCCGCACATGGCTGACGGCACGCCGGCCGACATCGTTCTGAATCCGCTGGGCGTGCCCTCGCGGATGAACGTCGGTCAGGTGCTGGAAGTGCACTTGGGCTGGGCTGCCAAGGGCGTGGGCCACCGCATTGCCGATCTGCTGCGCGACGAGCGCACTGCGCAGGTCAAGAACGTCCGTGCCTACCTGGACAAGGTCTACAACACGACCGGTTCCGGCGCCCGCATCGACGAGCTGACCGACGAAGAAGTCATGGAAATGGCCCAGAACCTCAAGAACGGCGTGCCGTTCGCGACGCCCGTCTTCGACGGCGCGACCGAAGAGGAAATCACCACGATGCTGGAGCTGGCCTATCCGGACGACGTCGCCGAGCGCATGGCACTGACGCCTTCGCGTACGCAGGCATGGCTGTTCGACGGCCGCACGGGCGAGAAATTCGAGCGCCCCGTGACGGTTGGCTACATGCACTACCTGAAGCTGCACCACTTGGTCGACGACAAGATGCACGCGCGTTCGACGGGTCCGTACTCGCTGGTCACGCAGCAGCCGCTGGGTGGTAAGGCGCAGTTCGGTGGTCAGCGTTTCGGGGAAATGGAAGTGTGGGCGCTGGAAGCATACGGCGCCGCGTACACCCTGCAAGAAATGCTGACGGTGAAGTCGGACGACATCACCGGCCGTACGAAGGTATACGAAAACATCGTCAAGGGCGACCACGTCATCGACGCCGGCATGCCGGAATCGTTCAACGTGCTGGTGAAGGAAATCCGCTCGTTGGCCCTGGACATGGATTTGGAGCGTAACTAATGAAAGCGCTACTCGACCTATTTAAGCAAGTCTCGCAAGACGAGCAATTCGATGCCATCAAGATCGGCATCGCCTCGCCCGAGAAGATCCGTTCGTGGTCTTACGGCGAAGTTCGCAAGCCCGAGACCATCAACTACCGCACGTTCAAGCCTGAACGTGACGGCCTGTTCTGCTCCAAGATCTTTGGCCCGATCAAAGACTACGAGTGCTTGTGCGGCAAGTACAAGCGCTTGAAGCATCGTGGCGTGATCTGCGAAAAGTGCGGCGTTGAAGTCACCGTTGCCAAGGTTCGCCGTGAACGCATGGGCCACATCGAGCTGGCCAGCCCCGTCGCGCACATCTGGTTCCTGAAGAGCCTGCCGTCGCGTCTGGGCATGGTGCTCGACATGACCCTGCGCGACATCGAACGCGTTCTGTACTTCGAAGCCTGGTGCGTGATCGAACCTGGCATGACGCCGCTCAAGCGCGGCCAGATCATGTCGGACGACGATTTCCTCGCCAAGACCGAAGAGTACGGCGACGATTTCCGTGCCCTGATGGGCGCGGAAGCCGTGCGCGAACTGCTGCGCACCATCGACATCGACCGCGAAGTGGAAACGCTGCGCGGCGAGTTGAAGGCCACCAGCTCTGAAGCCAAGATCAAGAAGATTTCCAAGCGCCTGAAGGTGCTGGAAGGCTTCCAGAAGTCGGGCATCAAGGCCGAGTGGATGGTCATGGAAGTGCTGCCCGTGCTGCCGCCGGACCTGCGTCCGCTGGTGCCGCTGGACGGCGGCCGCTTCGCGACCTCCGACCTGAACGACCTGTACCGCCGCGTCATCAACCGCAACAACCGCTTGAAGCGCCTGCTGGAGCTCAAGGCGCCGGAAATCATCCTGCGCAACGAAAAGCGGATGCTGCAGGAAGCCGTTGACTCGCTGCTGGACAACGGTCGCCGTGGCAAGGCCATGACGGGCGCCAACAAGCGCCAGCTGAAGTCCCTGGCCGACATGATCAAGGGCAAGAGCGGTCGTTTCCGTCAGAACCTGCTGGGCAAGCGCGTCGACTACTCGGGCCGTTCGGTCATTGTGGTGGGCCCGCAGCTCAAGCTGCATCAGTGCGGTCTGCCCAAGCTGATGGCCCTGGAACTGTTCAAGCCGTTCATCTTCAATCGTCTGGAGATGATGGGCCTGGCCACGACCATCAAGGCTGCCAAGAAGCTGGTGGAAAGCCAGGAACCGGTGGTCTGGGACATCCTGGAAGAAGTCATCCGCGAACACCCGGTCATGCTGAACCGTGCGCCCACGCTGCACCGTTTGGGCATCCAGGCGTTCGAACCGGTCCTGATCGAAGGCAAGGCCATCCAGCTGCACCCGCTGGTTTGCGCGGCGTTCAACGCCGACTTCGACGGTGACCAGATGGCTGTCCACGTGCCGCTGTCGCTGGAAGCCCAGCTGGAAGCGCGCACGCTGATGCTGGCGTCCAACAACGTGCTGTTCCCGGCCAACGGCGAACCGTCGATCGTGCCGTCCCAAGACATCGTGTTGGGTCTGTACTACACGACGCGTGAGCGCATCAACGGCCGCGGCGAAGGCATTTTCTTCACCGACGTCGCTGAAGTGCAACGCGCCTATGACAACGGCGAAGTCGAACTGCAATCCCGCGTGACCGTGCGTCTGAAAGAGCACGAGCGCGACGAGGCAGGCGAATGGCAACCCGTGATCCGCCGTCATGAAACGACGGTCGGCCGCGCGCTGCTGTCCGAAATTCTGCCGAAGGGTCTGCCCTTCACGGTCCTGAACAAGGCCCTGAAGAAGAAGGAAATTTCGCGCCTGATCAACCAGTCGTTCCGCCGTTGCGGCTTGCGCGACACGGTGATCTTCGCCGACAAGCTGATGCAGTCCGGCTTCAAGCTGGCCACGCGCGGTGGTATCTCGATCGCCATGGGCGACATGCTGATCCCGACCGCCAAGGAAGGCATCCTGGCCGAAGCCAGCCGCGAAGTGAAGGAAATCGACAAGCAGTACTCGTCGGGTCTGGTCACGTCCCAGGAACGCTACAACAACGTGGTGGACATCTGGGGCAAGGCCGGCGACAAGGTCGGCAAGGCGATGATGGAACAACTGGCCACCGAGCCGGTTGTGAACCGTCACGGCGAAGAAGTGCGCCAGGAATCGTTCAACTCGATCTACATGATGGCTGACTCGGGCGCCCGCGGTTCGGCCGCCCAGATCCGCCAGCTGGCCGGTATGCGCGGCCTGATGGCCAAGCCGGACGGCTCGATTATCGAAACGCCCATTACCGCGAACTTCCGTGAAGGTCTGAACGTGCTTCAGTACTTCATCTCGACTCACGGCGCGCGTAAGGGTCTGGCTGATACGGCACTGAAGACCGCGAACTCGGGTTACCTGACTCGTCGTCTGGTCGACGTGACGCAAGACTTGGTGATCACCGAGGACGATTGCGGTACGTCGCTCGGCTATAACATGAAGGCCCTGGTGGAAGGTGGTGAAGTCATCGAACCGCTGCGCGACCGCATCCTGGGTCGTGTTGCCGCCGTGGACATCATCAACCCGGACACGCAGGAAACGGCCATCGTCGCCGGTACCCTGCTGGACGAAGACCTGGTCGACACCATCGACCGCATCGGCGTGGACGAAGTCAAGGTCCGCACCCCGCTGACGTGCGAAACGCGTCACGGTCTGTGCGCACACTGCTACGGCCGCGATCTGGGTCGCGGTTCGCCGGTCAACCAAGGCGAGGCAGTTGGCGTTATCGCTGCCCAGTCCATCGGTGAACCGGGCACGCAGCTCACGATGCGTACGTTCCACATCGGTGGCGCGGCGTCGCGTTCGGCTCTGGCCAGCGCGGTCGAAACGAAGTCTAGCGGTCTGGTCGGCTTTGCCAGCACGATGCGCTATGTCACGAACGCCAAGGGCGAACGCGTTGCGATTTCGCGCTCGGGCGAACTGGCGATCTTCGACGACAACGGCCGCGAACGCGAACGCCACAAGATCCCGTACGGCGCGACCGTGCTGGTTGGCGATGGCGAAGCTGTGAAGGCTGGCGCACGTCTGGCGACGTGGGACCCGCTGACCCGTCCGATCGTGTCGGAATACGGCGGCGCCGTCCGCTTCGAGAACATCGAAGAAGGCGTGACCGTTGCCAAGCAGGTGGACGAAGTCACCGGCCTGTCGACGCTCGTCGTCATCACGCCGAAGACCCGTGGCGGCAAGATCGTCATGCGTCCGCAGATCAAGCTGGTCAACGAAGCTGGCGAAGACGTCAAGATCGCCGGCACCGATCACTCGGTGAACATCTCGTTCCCGGTGGGCGCGCTGATTACCGTGCGTGACGGCCAGCAGGTTGCCGTGGGTGAAGTTCTGGCGCGTATTCCGCAAGAATCGCAAAAGACCCGCGACATTACCGGCGGTCTGCCGCGTGTGGCCGAACTGTTCGAAGCTCGTTCGCCCAAGGACGCCGGCATGCTCGCCGACGTTACCGGTACGGTGTCGTTCGGTAAGGACACCAAGGGCAAGCAGCGTCTGGTCATCACCGACCTGGAAGGCGTGAGCCACGAGTTCCTGATTCCGAAGGAAAAGCAGGTTCTGGTGCACGACGGCCAAGTGGTGAACAAGGGCGAAATGATCGTGGACGGCCCGGCCGATCCCCACGACATCCTGCGCCTGCAAGGCATCGAGAAGCTGGCGACGTACATCGTCGACGAAGTGCAGGACGTGTACCGTCTGCAAGGCGTGAAGATCAACGACAAGCACATCGAAGTGATTGTTCGTCAGATGCTGCGTCGTGTGAACATCGTTGACGCTGGTGATACCGAGTTCATCCCGGGCGAGCAAGTCGAGCGCTCCGAACTGCTGAACGCCAACGATCGCATGGCTGCCGAAGACCGTATCCCGGCAACCTACGACAACGTGCTGTTGGGTATCACGAAGGCCTCGCTGTCGACCGACTCGTTCATTTCGGCCGCTTCGTTCCAGGAAACCACGCGTGTCCTGACCGAAGCCGCCATCATGGGCAAGCGCGACGACCTGCGTGGCCTGAAGGAAAACGTCATCGTCGGCCGCCTCATCCCGGCGGGTACCGGCCTGGCTTACCACCACGCACGCCGCGACAAGGAAGAGCTGGAGGCGGCGGAACGCGAAGCCGCTCGCCAGCAGGCCAACCCGTTCGAAGACTCGCCGGTTACGGTGGGCGCGGACGATCAGGCCCCGGCTTCCGACGCCGGCACGGACGATTCCGCAGAATAAGCGGAATCCCGGACAGTTCCCCGCGCGCTGGGTTGGCGCGGGGGCTGCAAGCAAAAAGGCCGCTGATGCGAATCAGCGGCCTTTTTTTATTATCCCGACCAGGTAGCGGTCACTTGGCTGCCTGGCTGCGGGCGCGTTGGAAGACGGGCCCCCAGGACGGATGGCCGGCTTCGTTGGGAGCCAGTTCGAATGAGGGGTCCAGCGCCAGGATCCGGGCGAAGCTGTCTTCGCACAGTTGGGTGTAGCGGCTGACGCAATAGCTGAACGCCTGCAACTTGTAAGCTTCGATGCGGACGGCCTTGGTGGACGAGGCCAACGTGTCCGAGGTGGCAACCGTTCGGATGACTTCCCCGTAGCGGCCCGCGCCGTAGGTGTCCCGGACTTGTTGCAATTGCGCCAGGGCGTCGGCGGTGGGGGGGCTTTCCGGTTTCTGGGACGAGATCCCGGCGCAGCCCGCCAGCATCACTGTCGCGCCGAGCAGACTGCTCAGAAGGCGATTTTTCATAGCTTATAAGGGGGGTAGGAAGAATGAGTGAAACGCCATCGTGCCACAGCCTGATGCGCTCGGACATTTTCGGCAATGTCCTGGTGTTGCGAATTGGATAATATTCACGCTATTCCATCTTCGCACCAGTCCGCGCATGAGCGCAATTCCCATCATGTCCACGTCCACCGGCCTGCTGACGCCGCGTGGCCCTTTCTCCGGCGCCGCGCCTCTGGCTTTGCGTCCTCTTAGCGCTATTGCCGCCAGCATGGCGGGCGGTGTGCCGGAATCGCGTATCAAGCGGCTGGTCTCGGACCTGCTGCCGTCCCTGATCTCCTTGCATGCGCAGGGTGAAATCTGCGGCGATATCACGCTGGATACGGTAGGCATGGACGAAAACGCGCGGGCGCATCTGTTGCCCGAGCTTGTCGTGGCGCGCTCGCGCCGAGCCAGCCGAAGCCCGACCCCCGGGTTTGCGCCGTTTGAACTCTATACGGATTCGATGGAATGGCCGCGTGGCTCGTGGAGCGACATCTACGCGCTGTGCGCCGTGATGCATGCATTGGTAACAGGCCACCGGCCGCCGCCTGCGCCCGAGCGCCGGGCGACTGATGCATACGAGCCCCTGGCGTCCTTGGGCCTGTCGAAATACAACCCGGATTTTCTGGCCGTGATTGATCGCGGCCTGGCCATGTCGCCGGCCGACCGGCCGCAGACGCTGGCCGAATTCGCAGCCCTGCTGGGCGTGGCCGCTTACATAGAACCGGCGGCAAGCGACGACGAGCCCACAGCCGAGGCCGGCCATTCCGCGCCACCAGCCGCCGCGTCGGCGATGCGCAAGCCGGCACGCAACCGTCGTCCGCTGCTTGCCTTGCTTGCCCTTCTGGCTTTGATCGGCCTGGCGGTGTATGGCTGGTTTCATTGGGGGGCAGGCGCGCCGAACGCGCTGATCACAAGTTCGGAAGTTGTCATGCCGAACCCACCTGCCGTGCATCCCGTGCCGCCGCCGGCGGCACCCCCCGCCGCTTCCACCGTGCCACCTGCTGCCGTCCCGCAATCGGCGTCGACACCGCCGCCCGTTGTGTCGGGCGCGGGGGCAGAGTCCGGCACGCAGCCGTCCACCCAGAACAGCGCCGCGACGGCAAACGCTCCGGCAGAACCGTCCGTTTTGCCTGCCGCTGGCACGCCGGCTTCTACGCAAGGCGCCGCCACTTCAAACGCGGCGACGCCTGCTGAAGACACGCCCAAGCCGAAGCCGCTGGCAGTACCGGTCACCGTGCGTCTGGATATACGCCCTTGGGGCGAAGTCTGGGTGAACGGAGTGGCACGCGGGATCAGCCCGCCCGTCAAGGAAATCCGCCTGATTCCGGGCAAGTACCAAGTGGTCCTGCGCAACGCAGACCTGCCACCGTATCGCGCAACGATCGAAATCAAGGCCGGCAAGCCCGCAGTGATTTCGCACGTTTTCCAGTAGGCGCGGGTGGGCGCATCTGCGCCGGGCCGGTCAGGCCGATGGCTCGGTCGGTGCGGCGGCGTTTGAAGCCGCGTCCGGCGCGACGGGCAGGCAGAAGGTAAACACCGACCCGACGCCGATCTTGCTGCTGACCTGCACGGAGCCCCCGTGGCGCTCGGCCACGGTACGCACAAACGCCAAGCCCAGGCCGGCGCCGCCCACGTCATTCCGGTTCTCTACTCCCACGCGCGAAAACGGTTCGAACAGGCGTGCAAGATCCGACTCGGCGATGCCCTGGCCTTGATCTCGAATGGTCACGCACCAGAACCCCGGCGATGCGTCAATCGCGCACTCGATGCACGTGTGGGGGGCGCTGTATTTGATGGCGTTGTCGATCAAATTGCACAGCGCGCGCATTAACAACGTCTGGTCGCCGCGTATGTAGGCTACGGGCAACGGCGTACGCAGTCGCAGCGTAATGCCGCGCTTGTGCGCCGACGCCCAGAATTCGTCCACGGCGTCTTGGAGCAGGCTGCCCACATCAAGCTCGACGGCGCTGATCGTCATGGATTCCGCCCGCGTCAGGTGCACGAAGTCGTCCACCAGATGCAGCGTGCGGTTGGCTAGTGTGGCGATCCGCGCCAGCGTCTCGCCCTGGCCCTCTTGGACACCGCTTTCCTGCTTCATCTCGACCAGCGCCAGGATGGAACTTTGCGGCGCGCGCATATCGTGCGAAATGAATCGCAGTGTCTCTTCGCGCTGGCGCTCGGCCTGGCGAATGCGCGAAATATCGGTCAGGGTGGCCACCGTGCCCGCAAAATCGCCTTCGGCGGTATGGATGGGGGCGCACTTCAGGATAAGGTCACGACCGGCGTAGTCGCGCACTTCCAGATCGGCGGTCCAGCGAGTCGAATCATCCGTCGGCAGTTGGCCGCGCAAGGCGTCCGCCACGCGCTGTCGCGTCGAGGCGTCGGAAATGGTCTTTTCCAGCAAGTGCGTGGCCGGGTGGCCCACGCGCGGCGGCCGCATGCCAAGCCGCTGGAAATACATGACCGCCGCCTGGTTGCGAAATTGCATGCGCCCGTCCTGGTCGAATACCAGCGTGGCATCGGGCATGCCATCCAGCCCGTCGGCCAGGAAGCGCCGCAGGTTGCGCACGCGTTCCAATGCGCGTTGAAGCTCGCCCACGCGGCTTTCCAACGACGCGTTCGGGCCGGTCAGCTGGGCCCGCGCTTCGTTAAGAACGGGCGGGTACTCACGTTGAAGCCGGCGCAGTTCGTAGTCCATGTAGCGCAAGGCGGCTTCCTGGCTGCGCCAGCTCCACAGCGGATAGCAAAGCGCAACGCCGACGAGCGCGGCGGTAGGCGCGAACCATAGGCTCGCGTACGCCAGCAGCAACCACGACGCGATCAGTATGCAGGCGATCAGTGCAATGCTCACCAGCAGGGCGCGCTTGGGCGACAGGCGCCACAGCGCCAGGCAGGCGAGCAACACCGGAAGGACGGAAAACAGTGCGTTCCAGGCGGCTGCCGGCCGCTGGTAGAACAGCCCGTCGCGCCCCGCCTGCATCAGGTTGGCGATGATTTCCACGCCCGACATTCCGCTAAGGTCGTGCGACACCGGCGTCGGATATGCGTCACCCAGGCCCGTCGCCCACGCACCCACCAGCACGTACTTGCCTCGTATTTCTTCGGGCGGGATATCGCCGCGCAACACCGCCAGGTACGAGACGGTGCGCATGTGACCCGCCGGGCCAGCGTAGGGAATCAGGATGTCGCTGCTGGGGGCGGCGCGTTGCAGAAGTCGTTCCACCTGATCTGCCTGCCCGCCGATGTCGAGCATGGACAGGGCCATGTGCATGTAGGGCGCGCCGGCGAACTGGGCAGTCAGCGAGGCTTCGCGCACCACCCCGTCCGGATCCACGCGCGCGTTGATGAAGCCGCTGGCGGCCGCGGCATTGCCCACCACCGCAATGGGTGAGGACATGGCCAAAGGATTGTTCAAACGGTCCAGCACCACCGGCAAGACGGTTCGTCCGTTACGCAACATGCTCTGGGCCAGGATGGCATCGTCGTTGGGATTGACCGTGTCGCTTTCCGCGAAGATCAAGTCCAGACCGACCGCGCGGGCGCCTTGCAGGCGGTCCATCAAGGCGGCGTGGATCGCGCGCCGCCAGGGCCATCGGCCCAGCGTCTCTATGCTGGCATCGTCAATGGCGACGATCAGAATGTCGGGGTCGGCGGGGCGCCCCGTCAGGGTCAGGGCGCGGTCGTAAAGGATCTGGTCGACGCGGCCCAAGCCATTCAATAAGCCCAGCAGCGCCGCCAGGATCCCCAGAATCACCGTCAGCCACAGCCCTGAGCGCGAGGTCCGGTCGAGGGCGTCGGTGGCGTCGGCCATGGATTGGGCCCTAGTACTCGGTCAGCGTGATGAATCCGCCGCTGCCGCTGCTGACGCCCAGGCCGGACGACGTCATCAATTGATTCGCGCCTTCGAACGTTGCAACCGCGTCCTGGCCGCGCAAGCCCAGCTCGTCGACCGCGCGCACGGATACGTAGTACGTACCGGGGCCAGGGGCCCGGAACTGAATGTCGTTTGCGGCGAAACTTTCGGATGACACGGGCAGGGCGCCTTCCGCATCGCGCGAAACACGCACAAGGTAGCTTTGGGCACCCGGCACCGGTGCGAATGCGCTGGTCCATGCACCGCCGCCCCGGCGCGTGGGCTGGCCCAGTTCTGGCGCGGCCAGCAGCTGGCGCACGCCCGACATGCTGCCGTCGTTGCGCACCGCGGCGCCATAGCCGCGTGCCACCGCGACGGGCTTGGTCAGTTCGGCGCCGGGCGCATGCGCTTGCAAGCGCACGCTGCCTTCCAACACTTCGCTTTGCACGCCACCCGCGCCGCTTTGCACGCGAAACCGCGTGCCGCGCACGCCGGTTACGGCGACCGGCGTCCGGATCTCGAAACGGCCCACGCCTTTTCCGGTGGGGGCGACAGTGGATTCAACACCGCCGCGCTGAACGTTGATGACCGAGTCCGTCAGCGCGGTGCCTTCAAACTGGCGCAGCCGGGACAATTCAACGGCCCCGCCGGCAGGTAACGTCAGCTTGGATCCGTCAGCCAGCTCCAACGTGACAAAGCCGTTCGCCGAGGTCACGACCGTGCTGCCTTCGGAGACGCTCGCGCCGGCTTGTAGTGCCTTGCCGTCCATATTCGCTTGGCCGCTAACGTGCACGACGCGCGCCGGCGCGGGCCGCACCGGGATCATCGACAGCGGGATCCGCAGTTCAAGGCCGATCGGCAGTTGCTCGGGCTTGTCGACCTTGTTTACGGTTTGCAGCTGCGTCCAGTTGGCTTGGTTGCGGGTGTATTGCGTAGCCAGCTCGATCAGGGTGTCGCCCTGGCGGATGCGGTAGATGAAGTCGTCGCCCAATGCACCCGCAGGCTGGCTGTGCGCCGCGCCGGACACGGTCAGGCAGCAAAGCAGGGCAAGCGAAGAAAGCGCGCGGCAGCGGCTCATAGATCGTTTTCTCCAGAAAAGCGCGCGTAGCGTCTACGACGGGTTGGTGGCGCTGTCGTCAGCGGCGCTTATCAATTCCAACCGGTAGCCAAGCGCGTACGACGAGCTCAGGCGCACGCCGTGCTCGGGGCGAATCTGGAGCTTTTGACGGATGTTGGACAAATGCGTGTCCAGCGTGCGGGACGTGGCGGGAATTTCGCGGTTCCAGACGCATTCTGCGAGCACGTCGCGCGACATCAGCCGGCCCAGATTGCGAAAGAAAAGCAGCGCCAGCTCGAATTCCTTGGGCGCCAGTGACACGGGGGCGCCGTGCAACGAAATGACGCGCGCCGCAGGCTCGATGCGGTAATGCGCAACCTCGAACGCATCGTTGGCCGGCTCGGCGATCTGACTGCGCCGCAGCAGCGCGGCCACACGAGCCAGCAACTCCAGCGGGCGCAGGGGCTTGACGATGTAGTCGTCGGCGCCCGCGCGCAGCCCTTCGACCAAATCATCTTCCGACGAGCGATTGGTCAAGAAAATAACCGGTACGCGCGGACCGATATTGGCGCGCAACCAGCGCACCACATCGTCACCGTCAATGTCTGGCAGGTGCCAATCCAGCAGCACCAGATCAAAATTTTCGGTGCGCAACGCGGCCAACAGATCCCGGCTCTGGTGATAACTGAGGCACGTGTATCCCGCAGCGGTCAGCACTTGGTGTATGCGCCGGGCTTGGTCAAGATCGTCTTCCAGCGACGCGATTTTCATCGGAATTTCTCGCGGAGTTTTGCCACTTCTGCGCGCTCGTTGGCGGCCTGATGCAAAGGTGAGCGAATTTGTGTAAACGAATGATAACTCGGGCAAGTGAGAGTCTGGCTACGTTGTGGCAAGAACTGTCAAACATTGCAAAGTTAACGAATATTGACTGGAGTTGTTGCGTAACACCACGCCACACTGTCTCAACCGTCCCCTTCGCCGACGTCACAAACGGTCGGCAGGCGGGGCTCGGGTCAGAGGTGGAATTAGCTATGAATCAATTGCGCATACTTATGATGTCGCCGGACGAGGTCGCCCGAAACGCCGCCGTGTCCGCGTTGCTGCAAGCCGGAATTTCCGCGCGCGGGTGCTCGACATCCCTTGAGCTGTTCGGATTACTCAATAGCGGCACCTACGATGCCGTGATCCTCGATGTGGGGGCGATGGGCGAAATCGGCTATGCCCTGGTTGCGCGCCTGCACGGATCTTCGTCGATGGGAATCGTGGTTACCGGACGGGGCATGTCGGTGGACAGCCGCCTGCGCTGCCTGCAAAGCGGCGCCGACGCCTGTCTGCCCGAACCGCAGGATCCGCGCGAACTCTCCTGCATCCTTCTGGCGCTGGCGCGCCGCCTGCCCGCGACACCCGACAACAAGGCGGACGAGGAGCCGGTCACCGGCCAATGGGAGTTGCGAGACCAGGGCTGGACGCTGGCTGCCCCCTCGGGCGCCACGATCTCGCTGTCGGCCAACGAACGCCTCATCGTCCGTTCATTGCTGGAAGTGGCGGGCAGGGCAGTGGGCCGGTCGGAGCTGGGCGACGAGCTTCGGGTGGAAGGCGGTGGCGTGCGATCTAGCGGATCGCGCAGCATCGACGTGATCGTCAGCCGCTTGCGGCGCAAAGCGGAATTGGCGGGCGTGATGTTGCCCATCCGCACGGTGTACGGCAGCGGTTACTTGTTCGCCGACCATTAACGCCCGCCCGGAGCTACACTGCGCCGTAGGCCAAAAATACTCATGGTTTACCCCAGCACGGCAACGTCCGACGAGTGTGGCGAGGCGCGTTTCAAAGGGTTGGATCCGTCCTGCTACATGACCCTATTTAGCGCCAGCAGGCCCTAAGTCCCTGCCTTTTCGCCGCCAACGCGCGTCGTCCGGGGGCTTACAAAATACTTTGACAGTACGCCTTGATCTCAGTTATGCTAAAGGGCTTACTGCTTTATTTCGCGCGCAAAATCTGTACGCAAAAGGCAAACAGTTCAAGAACTTAGTCCAGGATCTAAAACCAGGTGCGTCACGAGCCTTCGGTTTTGGGTCCATCTGTTGCGACTTCGTCCTTGAATGCCGGCCGCTATCAGTTTTGTGCGTTTGTCATGGTTTGTTGGCAAGCCCGCTCTTTTACGTATATGAACGTTTGAGGCGGTTTTGCGCGAACTGCCTTCTCCGAGAGAATTCACTGCTTGAGGAGACGAGTACGTAAGTACTTACCAGTGGTACGTAAAAGGGATTTCAAAGGTCATGCCTACCATTAGCCAACTCGTGCGCAAGCCGCGCGAAGTCAGCATCATCAAAAGCAAGAGCCCCGCGCTCGAAAATTGCCCGCAACGCCGCGGCGTGTGCACTCGCGTGTACACCACCACCCCCAAGAAGCCGAACTCCGCTCTGCGCAAGGTTGCCAAAGTGCGTCTGACCAACGGTTACGAAGTCATTTCGTACATCGGCGGTGAAGGCCACAACCTGCAAGAGCACTCGGTGGTTCTGGTGCGTGGCGGTCGTGTGAAGGACTTGCCCGGTGTGCGTTATCACATCGTGCGCGGTTCCCTCGACCTGCAAGGCGTCAAGGATCGTAAGCAAGCCCGCTCGAAGTACGGCGCCAAGCGCCCGAAGAAGGCTTAATAACGAGTCAGCAGTAACCCCGCGTGGCGGAAGCCCGTCACTAGGGAAGTGCGACCGCGCCCTCCGGCTTTTGGGAAGGAGCGCGGCACGTAAGGGGTCGTCCCAATGGGCGGCCATGGCCGTGTAATGAAACACGGTTCAACTGAACAGACACAAGGAAGCAACAATGCCCCGTCGTCGCGAAGTACCCAAGCGCGAGATTCTGCCCGATCCCAAGTTCGGCAGCGTCGAGCTCGCCAAGTTCATGAACGTCGTCATGCTGGACGGTAAGAAGGCCGTCGCCGAGCGCATCGTCTACGGTGCCCTCGAGCAAGTGCAAACCAAGACCGGCAAAGAGCCGATCGAAGTTTTCAGCCTGGCGATCAACAACATCAAGCCGATCGTCGAAGTGAAGAGCCGCCGCGTTGGCGGTGCCAACTACCAAGTGCCGGTTGAAGTGCGCCCCGTGCGCCGCCTGGCCCTGGCTATGCGTTGGCTCCGTGAAGCCGCTAAGAAGCGTGGCGAGAAGTCGATGGATCTGCGTCTTGCTGGCGAACTGATCGACGCCTCCGAAGGTCGTGGCGCCGCGATGAAGAAGCGCGAAGACACGCACAAGATGGCAGAGGCCAACAAGGCCTTCAGCCATTTCCGCTGGTAATTTAAGGACTAATCCACCATGGCCCGCAAAACCCCGATCGAGCGCTATCGCAACATTGGTATCTCTGCGCACATCGATGCAGGGAAAACCACCACGACCGAACGTATCCTGTTCTACACCGGCGTCAATCACAAGATTGGCGAAGTGCATGATGGCGCAGCCACCATGGACTGGATGGAACAAGAGCAAGAGCGTGGCATCACCATTACGTCGGCAGCTACGACGGCGTTTTGGCGTGGCATGGCGAAGAACTATCCCGAACACCGCATCAACATCATCGACACCCCGGGTCACGTGGACTTCACCATTGAGGTGGAACGTTCCATGCGCGTCCTGGACGGTGCTTGCATGGTCTATTGCGCGGTGGGTGGCGTTCAGCCGCAGTCCGAAACCGTGTGGCGCCAAGCCAACAAGTACGGCGTGCCGCGTCTGGCCTTCGTCAACAAGATGGACCGCACCGGCGCCAACTTCTTCAAGGTCTATGACCAGCTGAAGAACCGCCTGCGCGCCAATCCCGTGCCGATCGTGATCCCGATCGGTGCCGAAGACACGTTCCAAGGCGTGGTCGACCTGGTCAAGATGAAGGCGATCATTTGGGACGAAGCCAGCCAAGGCATCAAGTTCGACTACCACGATATTCCCGCTGAGCTGGAAGGCCTGGCCAACGAATGGCGTGAAAAGCTGGTTGAAGCCGCCGCTGAGTCGTCGGAAGAGCTGATGAACAAGTACCTGGAAACGGGTTCCTTGGACGAAGCCGAAATCAACCTGGCGATCCGCCAACGCACCATCGCTGGCGAAATCCAGCCGATGCTGTGCGGCACCGCCTTCAAGAACAAGGGCGTGCAGCGCATGCTGGACGCGGTCATCGACTACCTGCCTTCGCCCGTGGACATTCCCGCGGTTGACGGCCAGGACGACGATGGCAATCCCGTCACGCGTGAAGCGGACGACGGCGAGAAGTTCTCGGCACTGGCATTCAAGCTGATGAGCGATCCGTTCGTGGGTCAATTGACCTTCGTGCGCGTTTACTCGGGCGTCCTGAAGTCGGGCGACACGGTCTACAACCCCATCAAGGGCAAGAAAGAACGTATCGGCCGCATTCTGCAGATGCACGCGAACAACCGCGAAGAAATCAAGGAAGTGTTGGCAGGCGACATCGCCGCCGTGGTGGGTCTGAAAGACGTGACCACCGGCGAAACGCTGTGCGACACCGACTCGCACATCTTGCTCGAACGCATGATTTTCCCCGAGCCCGTGATTTCGCAGGCCGTGGAACCGAAGTCGAAGGCTGACCAGGAAAAGATGGGTCTGGCGCTGTCGCGTCTGGCTCAGGAAGATCCGTCGTTCCGCGTGCGCAGCGACGAAGAATCCGGCCAAACCATCATTTCCGGCATGGGCGAGCTTCACCTGGAAATTCTGGTCGACCGCATGAAGCGTGAGTTCGGCGTTGAAGCCAACGTCGGCAAGCCGCAAGTGGCCTACCGTGAAACCATCCGCAAGACCTGCGACGAAGTTGAAGGCAAGTTCGTCAAGCAGTCGGGCGGCCGTGGCCAGTACGGTCACGTGGTGCTGAAGGTCGAGCCGTTGCCTCCTGGCGGTGGCTACGAATTCGTGGACGCCATCAAGGGCGGTGTGGTTCCTCGCGAATACATCCCCGCGGTGGACAAGGGCATTCAGGAAACGCTGCCTTCGGGCGTGTTGGCTGGCTACCCGATCGTCGACGTCAAGTGCACGCTGTTCTTCGGTTCGTACCACGATGTGGACTCGAACGAAAACGCGTTCAAGATGGCCGGCTCCATGGCATTCAAGGAAGGTCTGCGCAAGGCCAGCCCCGTGCTGCTGGAACCGATGATGGCCGTTGAAGTCGAAACGCCGGAAGACTACGCTGGTACCGTGATGGGCGATCTGTCCTCGCGTCGCGGCATGGTCCAAGGCATGGACGACATGGTCGGTGGCGGCAAGACCATCAAGGCTGAAGTTCCCCTGGCCGAGATGTTCGGTTACGCCACGAACCTGCGTTCGTTGACGCAAGGTCGTGCCACGTACACGATGGAATTCAAGCATTACTCCGAGGCTCCCAAGAACGTCGCTGACGAAGTCATCGCCGCTCGGGCCAAGTAAATAACCCTAGCCAGGTCCGCCCATCCGGGTGGCCTGGCAGATTCAAGTTTCCTTGAAAGTTAAAGGATAGAGATCATGGCAAAAGGCAAGTTTGAACGTACCAAGCCGCACGTGAACGTGGGTACGATTGGTCACGTTGACCACGGCAAAACGACGTTGACGGCAGCTATCACGACCGTTCTGTCGAACAAGTTCGGTGGCGAAGCCAAGGGCTACGACCAGATCGATGCGACTCCTGAAGAAAAGGCTCGCGGCATCACGATCAACACCGCCCACGTCGAGTACGAAACCGAAGCGCGTCACTACGCTCACGTTGACTGCCCGGGCCACGCTGACTATGTGAAGAACATGATCACGGGCGCGGCGCAAATGGACGGCGCGATTCTGGTTGTGTCGGCCGCTGACGGCCCGATGCCGCAAACGCGTGAACACATTCTGCTGAGCCGCCAGGTTGGCGTGCCGTACATCATCGTCTTCCTGAACAAGGCCGACATGGTTGACGACGCCGAGCTGCTCGAGCTGGTGGAAATGGAAGTTCGCGAACTTCTGTCCAAGTACGACTTCCCGGGTGATGACACCCCGATCGTCAAGGGTTCGGCCAAGCTGGCGCTGGAAGGCGACAAGGGCGAACTGGGCGAGCAAGCCATCATGGCTTTGGCCGCTGCACTGGATTCGTACATCCCGACGCCCGAGCGCGCCGTGGACGGCACGTTCCTGATGCCGGTTGAAGACGTGTTCTCGATCTCGGGTCGTGGCACGGTGGTGACTGGCCGTATCGAACGCGGCATCGTCAAGGTCGGCGAAGAAATCGAAATCGTGGGCCTGGTGCCGACGGTCAAGACGACTTGCACGGGCGTTGAAATGTTCCGCAAGCTGCTGGACCAAGGTCAAGCTGGCGACAACGTGGGCATCCTGCTGCGCGGCACCAAGCGTGAAGACGTCCAGCGCGGCCAAGTGTTGGCCAAGCCGGGCTCGATCACCCCGCACACGGACTTCACGTCCGAGGTGTACATCCTGTCCAAGGAAGAAGGCGGCCGTCACACTCCGTTCTTCCAAGGCTATCGTCCCCAGTTCTACTTCCGCACGACGGACGTGACGGGCACGATCGAGCTGCCGGCCGACAAGGAAATGGTTCTGCCGGGCGACAACGTGGCCATGACGGTCAAGCTGTTGGCTCCCATCGCCATGGAAGAAGGTCTGCGTTTCGCTATCCGTGAAGGCGGTCGTACCGTCGGCGCCGGCGTCGTCGCCAAGATCCTGAAGTAATTCGGATCACTTAAGCAGCACACAACCAGCGAGGGCGCCTCGTCGCCTTCGCCTCTCGTTCTTTAGGAAACGCCATGAAAAACCAAAAGATCCGTATCCGCTTGAAAGCATTCGATTACAAGCTGATCGATCAATCGGCCGCTGAAATCGTCGACACCGCCAAGCGTACCGGCGCCGTCGTCCGCGGCCCGGTGCCGCTGCCCACGCGTATCCGTCGCTACGACGTTCTGCGTTCGCCGCACGTCAACAAGACGTCGCGCGACCAGTTCGAAATCCGTACGCACCAGCGTCTGATGGACATCGTTGATCCCACCGACAAGACCGTTGACGCTCTGATGCGTCTGGACCTGCCGGCCGGCGTCGACGTCGAAATCGCGCTGCAGTAAGGCGATTCGGGCCTGCTACCTTCGCCGGTAGGCTCGATAAGAATGGCCGTGTTCCCAAGGGAATGCGGCCATTTTGTTTTGGTCGGGGCAACGCCGTCCAAAGTGTGGCAAATATGCGCGCTTGCGCATGCCTTTAAGCCGCTAAGTGCTTGTGCTGCCTGAAAAAATCATGCTAATATGCCAAGCTTGCCATTTTGTGGCAAGTCTAACTATGGGCGGATTGGCTTGAATCCCTTTGCTGCGAGGCAAGGCGGCCTATAAGGCAATACCAACCAGGTTGAACATAGTCGTAGGGCAAAGGCCGTTACCTTTTGCCTGATTAGCCCTGACCAATCGCAGTCAGGAATGGAGAAAACGATGTCGAATTCGACACCCACGCCCGCCGCTCACCGGCTGGGGCTGGTGGGTCGCAAGGTCGGCATGACCCGCATTTTTACCGAGGAAGGTGAATCCATCCCGGTAACCGTGCTGGACGTGTCTAACAACCGCGTGACCCAAGTTAAGTCGCTGGAAACCGACGGCTACGCCGCGATCCAGGTGGCTTATGGCACTCGTCGTGCCTCGCGTGTGGCTCAGCCGCAAACGGGCCACTACGCCAAAGCCGGCACTGAAGCCGGTAGCATCCTCAAAGAATTCCGCCTTGATCCCGCCCGCGCTGCTGAATTTGCAGCCGGTTCCGTGATCGCCGTGGAATCCGTGTTCGAAGCCGGCCAACAGGTCGACGTGACGGGCACGACCATTGGTAAAGGCTTCGCCGGTACCATCAAGCGTCACCACTTCGGTTCGCAACGCGCGTCGCACGGTAACTCCCGTTCGCACCGCGTCCCGGGCTCGATTGGCCAAGCTCAAGATCCGGGCCGCGTGTTCCCGGGTAAGAAGATGGCTGGTCACCTGGGTGATGTCACCCGCACCGTTCAAAACCTCGACGTCGTTCGCGTTGACGTTGAGCGTGGCCTGCTGTTGGTCAAGGGCGCTGTCCCCGGCCACGCTGGCGCCGACATCGTCGTGCGCCCGGCCATCAAGGCCCCGGCCAAGAAGGGAGCGTAAGTAAATGGATCTCAAGCTCCTGAACGACCAAGGTCAGGCCGCTGCTACGTTCAGCGCGCCCGATACGATCTTCGGCCGTGACTTCAACGAAGCGCTGATTCATCAGATCGTGGTGGCTTTCCAAGCCAATGCCCGTGCCGGCAACCGCGCTCAGAAGGATCGTGCCGAAGTTAAGCACTCGACCAAGAAGCCCTGGCGCCAGAAGGGTACCGGCCGCGCACGCGCTGGTATGACTTCGTCGCCGCTGTGGCGTGGCGGTGGTCGGATTTTCCCGAACTCGCCCGAAGAGAACTTCAGCCAGAAGGTCAACAAGAAGATGTACCGCGCCGGGATCCGTTCGATCTTGTCGCAACTGGCTCGTGAAGACCGTATCGCCGTTGTCGAATCGTTTGATCTGGAATCGCCCAAGACCAAGGCTGCTGCTGCAAAGCTGAAGAGCCTGGGCCTGGACTCGGTCCTGATCATCACCGACAGCGTTGATGAGAATGTTTACCTCGCCACCCGCAACCTGCCGCACGTTGCTGTTGTCGAGCCCCGTTATGCCGATCCGTTGTCGCTGGTCCACTACAAGAAAGTGCTGATCACCAAGCCGGCCATCGCTCAACTCGAGGAGATGCTGGGATGAACGCTGAACGCTTGATGCAAGTCATTCTGGCTCCGATCGTGACCGAAAAGGCCACGTTCGTCGCTGAGAAGAATCAGCAAGTCGCTTTCCGTGTCGTGGCTGACGCTACCAAGCCGGAAATCAAGGCTGCCGTCGAACTGCTCTTCAAAGTGCAGGTCGAGTCCGTGCAGGTCCTCAACCGTAAGGGCAAAGTCAAGCGCTTTGGCCGATTCGTTGGCCGTCGCCGTAATGAGCGCAAGGCTTACGTGTCGCTCAAGGACGGCCAGGAAATCGACTTTGCGGAGGTGAAGTAAATGGCCCTCGTAAAAGTTAAGCCGACATCGGCTGGCCGCCGTGGCATGGTGAAGGTTGTTAGCCCGAACCTGCACAAGGGTGAGCCCTACGCGCCGCTGCTGGAAAAGAAGACCCGTGGTTCTGGCCGTAACAACAACGGTCACATCACGATCCGCCACCGTGGTGGTGGTCACAAGCAACACTACCGTGTCGTCGACTTCCGTCGCGACAAGGACGGTATCCCGGCAAAGGTCGAGCGTCTGGAATATGACCCCAACCGTACGGCGCACATTGCTCTGCTGTGCTACGCCGACGGCGAACGTCGTTACATCATCGCTCCGCGTGGTCTGGAAGTGGGTGCTACCTTGCTGTCGGGCACCGATGCTCCGATCCGCGCTGGTAACACGCTGCCGATCCGCAACATCCCGGTGGGTACGACGATTCACTGCGTCGAAATGCTGCCTGGCAAGGGTGCTCAAATGGTCCGTTCGGCCGGCGCTTCCGCCGTCCTGCTGGCTCGCGAAGGCATCTACGCTCAGGTTCGTCTGCGCTCGGGTGAAGTTCGCCGTGTGCACATCGAATGCCGCGCCACCATTGGTGAAGTCGGTAACGAAGAACACAGCCTGCGCCAAATCGGCAAGGCCGGTGCAATGCGTTGGCGTGGTATCCGCCCGACGGTTCGTGGCGTTGCCATGAACCCGGTGGATCACCCGCACGGTGGCGGCGAAGGCCGTACCGGTGAGGCACGCGAGCCGGTCAGCCCGTGGGGCACCCCGGCGAAGGGTTTCAAGACCCGTCGCAACAAGCGGACGAACAATATGATCGTCCAACGGCGCAAGCGCAAGTAAGAGGCGAACACTATGTCACGTTCGATCAAGAAAGGCCCGTTTGTCGATGCTCACCTGATCAAAAAGGTGGACACGGCCGTCGCGGGCAAAGACAAGAAGCCGATCAAGACCTGGTCGCGTCGTTCCACGATCCTGCCCGAGTTCATCGGTCTGACGATCGCGGTCCACAACGGCAAGCAACATGTCCCCGTGTACATCAACGAGAACATGGTCGGTCACAAGCTGGGCGAGTTCGCGCTGACCCGTACGTTCAAGGGCCACGCTGCGGACAAGAAGGCGAAGAGGTAAGCGATGGAAACTACTGCCATTATCCGTGGGGTGCACATCTCGGCACAGAAGACCCGTTTGGTTGCGGACTTGATCCGTGGCCAGAAGGTCGGCCGTGCCCTGGAAATCCTCACCTTCTCGCCGAAGAAGGCTGCCGTCATCCTGAAGAAGGCTGTCGAGTCCGCCATCGCCAACGCCGAGCACAACGACGGCGCCGATATCGACGAACTGAAAGTCACCACGATTTTTGTGGACAAGGCTCAGTCGATGAAGCGCTTCTCCGCTCGCGCCAAGGGCCGCGGCAACCGTATCGAGAAGCAGACCTGCCATATCACGGTCAAGGTCGGAGCTTAAGGAGTCACGATGGGTCAGAAAATTCACCCCACTGGGTTCCGTCTCGCGGTCACCCGTAATTGGTCCTCGCGTTGGTTCGCCGACGACAAGGCCTTCGGCACGATGCTTGCCGAAGACATTCGCGTTCGCGAGTACCTGAAAAAGAAGCTCAAGAGCGCCTCCGTTGGTCGCGTGATCATCGAGCGTCCGGCCAAGAATGCCCGCATCACCGTCTACTCGGCTCGTCCGGGCGTGGTGATCGGCAAGCGCGGCGAAGACATCGAAAGCCTGAAGGCTGATCTGCAGCGTCTGATGGGCGTGCCTGTGCACGTCAACATCGAAGAAATCCGCAAGCCGGAAACCGATGCTCAACTGATCGCCGACTCGATCTCGCAACAGCTCGAGAAGCGCATCATGTTCCGTCGCGCAATGAAGCGCGCGATGCAAAACGCGATGCGTCTGGGTGCCCAAGGCATCAAGATCATGAGCTCGGGCCGTCTGAACGGTATCGAAATTGCTCGCACCGAGTGGTATCGCGAAGGCCGTGTGCCGCTGCACACCCTCAAGGCCAACATCGACTACGGCACCTCCGAAGCCCACACCACGTATGGCGTGATCGGCATCAAGGTCTGGGTCTACAAGGGCGACATGCTGGCTAACGGCGAATTGCCGCCGGAAACCGCTGCCCCGCGCGAAGAAGAACGTCGTCCGCGCCGCGCTCCGCGTGGTGATCGTCCGGACGGTGCTCGCACCGGTCGTCCGGGTGGTCGTGGTCGTGGTGGTCCCCGCAAGGCGGACGCTGCTCCGGCGCCTGAAGGAGAATAACCATGCTGCAACCCTCTCGCAGAAAGTATCGCAAAGAGCAGAAGGGCCGCAACACCGGTCTGGCGACTCGTGGTACCCACGTGTCGTTCGGCGAATTCGGTCTGAAGGCCACCGGCCGTGGCCGTCTGACCGCTCGCCAGATCGAAGCCGCTCGTCGTGCTATCAATCGTCACATCAAGCGTGGCGGCCGTATCTGGATTCGCATTTTCCCGGATAAGCCCATCTCGCAAAAGCCCGCCGAAGTCCGTATGGGTAACGGTAAGGGCAATCCTGAGTACTGGGTCGCTGAAATTCAGCCCGGCAAAGTGCTCTACGAAATGGAAGGTGTGAGCGAAGAGATCGCGCGTGAAGCTTTCCGCCTGGCCGCTGCCAAGCTGCCGATTTCGACCACGTTCGTCGCGCGTCATATCGGTGCTTAAGGAGTACTAACATGAAAGCTAGCGAACTCCGTTCGAAAGACGCCGCCGAGCTCGGCAAAGAGCTCGAAAGCCTGCTGAAGGCACAATTCGGTCTGCGTATGCAGAAGGCCACGCAGCAACTGGCCAACACCAGCCAGCTGCGCAACGTGCGTCGCGACATTGCGCGCGTTCGTACCTTGCTGACCGAGAAGGCAGGGAAATAAACATGAGCGAAACTCAAAACACCCAAGTGGCCAAGCGCCAGCGTACGCTGGTTGGCAAGGTCGTCAGCAACAAGATGGACAAGACTGTCGTTGTGCTCGTCGAGCGCCGCGTCAAGCACCCCATCTTCGGCAAGATCATCATGCGCTCCGCGAAGTACAAGGCGCACGATGAATCGAACCAATACAACGAAGGCGATACGGTTGAAATCGCTGAAGGCCGTCCCATCTCGCGCTCGAAGTCGTGGCGTGTGGTGCGTCTGGTTGAAGCCGCACGTATCATCTAAGTGATGCAGTCATCGGAACGGTTCGCCGTTCTGATATAAAACGGCAAGGGCTAAACCCCTTGCCGTTTTTTTTCGTCTTTGAAATCCATGCCGAATCGAGTCAGCAACATCGTGCGCAGTATCGTCACGGCCCATGCGCTTGGGGCCGCCTTGTGCCTGGCCGGCGCGGCAGCCGCGCAAGCCGTGAACGCGGGCCAAGCTGCCCCTTCGGCGCCGTCGCCCGATGACGCCAGGACCGGCAAGAACGTCTTGAATGCGGGACCCGAGCCTCGGGTCAAACCGCCTACCGGATCTCGCGACCACGCAGCCATCTTCGGCTCGGAAGACGAGGACGAACAGGCCTTGGCGTCGCAGGAGCAGACGCTTGAAAACCAGCGCAATCAGCTGCTGATGCTGGAACGCCTGTTCACTCAGAAGCCTGCGGGCGCCGGGACTGCGCCGCCGGCGATGATGCCGTTGAACTCCGGCTCGACGATGCGGCCTTTGCAGCCCACGCCCTCTGGCTCGCAGCTTGATAGAGGCAAGATCGACGAGATGCAGCGGCGCGTCGACGGTATGCGCCGCGACGCGGAATCGATGCGCCAGGGCGGAAAGTAAGCGCTGAAGCCGGCCGGTGCCGCTTTTGAAACGCAGCGTAGCCGTTATCGGCACCAGCGTTGTTACAACGGCCCATGGTTCTTGATATAAGTGCTGTCAGCGCACCTATTGCGCTGACAATTCTGACCACAGGAGTGGCATAGATGATCAAGTCTCCGGGCAAGCTTGGCGCTGCAGCTTTCATGGTGTGGGCGGGCGTGGGATTTTCTGCAGCTGCAAGCGCGCAAAGCATTGTTTTCAAGGATGTGGAAGTCTCTCGGCCCATCTACGACAGCGTTTTGGTCGTTGGTAGCGATAGCCGAGCGCGAACTGGCATGGAAGTCCGAGAGTTGCAGAGGACGATGGATCAGGTTCGTGATCAAACGCGTACTTTGGATGACCTGAAGAACCAGAACCGCGCGCTGCAACGCAAAGTGGACGATCAGGAGAAAAAGATTGCCGCATTGGAGCGAAAACAAAGCGACAGCAACCGTAGTAGCAGTAGCAGTAGCAGCAGCAACAGCGCGAACGAGCGGCAGTTCAGCGCGATGCAGCGCCAGATCGATCAGCTTAGCCGCGACCTGGATCGTGTACGTAGCAAGGTGAAATAACGCGAGGTGCCTGCGCGCGCGGCGAGGTCGTGCGCGCGGGCGCGTCCCCGCGTCAGCGCCGTCGCGCCAGTTCCCGCAGGCGCCCCGCGATCCCCGTTGGAAAGTAATACACCGACACGACGAACAGGATGCCCAGCCACAGCAGCCAGCGGTCCGGTTCGAACAGCAACGCCAACGGCGCCACGCCGGTCACCGCATCGTGGAGGACGTGCAGGCCATCTTGAAGATAGCTTTGCGCGAACACGAACAAGCTGGCGCCCACCACGGCGCCATACATCGTCCCCATGCCGCCGATCACCAGCATCAGCAGAATGTTCAGCATGATCTCGAACGACAGCGAAGTGTCCGGCCCGTTGTAGCGCAGCCATAGCGCGTACATCGCGCCGGCCAGCGTGGCGAAGGCGGCGGCAAGCAGGTTGGACAGGCTGCGATACAGCACGGTGCGATAGCCGATGGCTTCGGCGCGGAAGGGGTTTTCGCGGATCGCTTGCAGCACGCGGCCGAACGGGGAATTGACGATGCGCAGCAGCATCAGGAACAGCACGACGCAGACGGCGGCGATCAAATAATACGTAATGATGCGGCCGTCGATCGTGACGCCTAATACGGGTTCTGACAACGGTCGGAACGCGGGGCGAAGCAGTTGCGGCACCTTGAAGTTAAGGCCGTCTTCGCCGCCCGTCAGCGTGGACAGTTGCGAGACCAGCGTCTGGAAGGCGGCGGCCACCGCCAAGGTGATCATGGCGTAGAAGATTGCGCGCACACGCAGGCTTGCCAAGCCGATCAGCAATGCAAAGGCCAGCGACACAAGCAGGCCCGCGCCCACGCCGGCGAACACCGCCGTCCAGCCGGGCTCCATGCGGATGCTGGCGATCGCCACGCCATAGGCGCCGATGCCGAAGAACATGGTGTGCGCAAAGCTGACGATGCCGGTATAGCCCAGCAGCAGGTCATAGCTGGCCACAAGGATGACGAACACCAGCATCTTGGCGGCCACGGCCAGCGACTTGGGGCCGGGAAAGAGAAACGGCGTGGCAAGCAGCAGGGCGACAATCGCAATCAGCGCCAGCGCCAGCAAAGGGCTGCGCGGCGGATCGCCGGAGAGCAGGCGGAATGACATGTCGCGATTCCTAGCGGTTGGTGACCGGATACACGCCTTGCGGCCGCCACAACAAAATGGCGACCATCAGGGCGATGTTCGAGAACAAGGCCGCCTTGGGGACCAGGAAGCCGGTGTAGTTGGCCATCAAGCCAACCAGCAGCGCGCCGATCAGGCAGCCCACCGTCGAGCCCAATCCGCCGATCATGATGACGATGAAGATCAGCACGTTTACCTGCGCACCTAACTGCGGCACGATGGATTGCTGATACATGCCCCACAGCACGCCGCCCAGGCCGGCCAGCATGGACCCCGCCACGAACACGCCCACGAACAGGTGCCGGATTCGATAGCCCAGGCTTTCGACCATTTCCCGGTCTTCGACCCCGGCGCGAATCAGCAGCCCCAACTTGGTCCGGTTCAGCAGCCACAGCATGCCGCCCAGCACCAGCACGCCGACTGCGAGCGCGACGATGCGAAATTTCTCGATCGCGGCATCGCCAAGCAGGAACGCGCCGCGCAGCGCCTCGGGCAGCGGGAGCGACAGCGTCTGCGGACCCCAGATCATCTTGATGATCTCTTCGCCGATGATCATGCCGCCCATGGTGATCAGGATCTGCTTCAGATGCTGGCCGTACACCGGCCGCACAATGACGCGTTCAAAGGCCAGGCCCACCGCGCCGGCCACAAGCATGCCCACGATCATGGCCGGCAGTACCGCAACCATGTTCGTCCACAGGCTTGCCGTCTGCGTCCAGTCGGACATCGACCCCAGCACCGTGGCCGCCATGTACGCGCCGATGGCAATGAACAGGCCGTGGCCGAAGTTCAATACATCCATCAGCCCGAACACCAGCGTCATGCCCGAGGCGACGATGAAGATAATCATGCCCATGGCCAGGCCGGCCAACGTCAGGGTGATCCAGGTCGAAAACGACCCGACCAGCGGCAGCGCAAGCGCGGCCAATGCGACCACCAGCAGCACGGGGCGCAAGTCCGCGCGCACGCGTGGCAGTGGGGTATCGATATCCAAGGTGCTCATTGATGGCTTCCCAGCGATAGGCCCAGCAGGCGGGTCTGTAGCGCCTCGTCTTGCGCCAACGTCTGCATGGCGCCCGCGTGGACGATACGGCCGTCGTCCATGACGGCGACATGGTCGCCGACACGGCGCGCAAAGTTGAAGTTCTGCTCGACCAGCAAAATGGTGGTGGACGCCTGCTTGAGTTCGATGAAGGCGTCGATCATGTTCTGGATGATGGCGGGCGCCAGGCCCTTGCTGGGCTCATCGATCAGCAGTAGCCGGCGCGGTTCGATGATGGCGCGCGCCACGGCAAGCATCTGTTTCTGGCCTCCGGACAGCTTGCCGGCGGGGTGTAGCCAGAACTTCTTCAGTGCCGGGAAGAATCCGAAGATCCATTCCAACCGCGCCGTGTCCAACTGCGCCTCGGTTCGGGCCTGGCGCGCGGCCAGCAAGATGTTTTCCTTGACGGAAAGGTCGGCAAAGATGCCCATGTTCTCCGGTACGTAGGCCATGCCCATGCGGGCCATGTCGGGCGGCGATGTGCGGGTGCCCGGCCCGCCGACGGGCGCGCCGTCAAACCGCACCTGGCCTTGCGAGGCGCGCCACAAGCCCATGATGGTGCGCAGCGTCGTGGTCTTGCCCGCGCCGTTGCGGCCCAGCAGCATGGTGACCGCCGACGCCGGCACCGCAAGATCGACGCCGTGCAGGATGTGATACGCACCGATGTGCGTGTGCACGTCCTTCAATTCAAGTAGCGGCGGCGCGCTCATGCGGGGTTCTCCACGGGCGCGATACCCAGGTATGCCTGTTGCACGATGGGCGAGGCGATGACAGCGGCGGGCTCGCCATCGGCCATCAATTGGCCGTTATGCAGTACGACGATGCGGTCGGCCAATTCACGCACCACGTCCATCTTGTGCTCGACCAGCAGGATTGTTTTCGAGGGGTCGGTTTTCAGTTCGCGAATCAACTCCAGCACCACGGGTACATCGTCCACGCTCATGCCGGCCGTGGGCTCGTCAAACATGAAAACCTGCGGCTCCAGGGCGATCAACATGGCGATTTCCAGCTTGCGCTGATCGCCATGCGGCAGGTCGGCCGCAGCCTGGTCGCGGCGTGCCGACAAGCGGGTACGTTCAAGCAGCGCATCGGCGCGCGCCAGCAGTTTGCGATCATCGTCCCAGGTTCGCCAGAAGCGAATCTGACGCCAGCTCAGACCTTGTTGGCGCGATTGCAGCGCCAGCCGCACGTTCTCGTGCACGGACAGGCGCGGGAACAGCTGCGTCAGCTGAAATGCACGGCCCAGCCCGGCGTGCATGCGTGCAGGGGCCGATAGCGACGTCAGGTCGCGCCCGTTCAGACTTACCGACCCTGCGCTGGCACGCAACTGGCCAGAGATCAAGTTGAAGTAGGTTGTCTTGCCCGCGCCGTTGGGGCCGACAATGGCCGTCAGCGTGCCCGGCTCGTAGCGGCAACTGACGTTGTTGACGGCCACGTGCCCGCCGAAGCGGATCGTAAGCGATTGGGTTTCCAGCATGGCGGCAACCGGCCTTCAACGCTTGTTCTGAATGGGCACATTCATCTGATCGGGCGTGATTTCCTTGACCAGATCCTGCACGGCCCACGGCACGGAAGGATCGTTCTTGATGCGGAAGTGGTACATCGACTGCATCGCCTGATGGTCTTCGGGGCGCAACGTCATCTTGCCCTTGGGCGTATCGAAACTCATGCCTTCCATTGCCTTGATGAGCGTGTCGGTGTCGGCGTTGCCCGCGGTCTTGTTCAGCGCCGCCACGATCGCGATGCCCGAAGACATGCCGCCGGCCGTGAAGAAGTCGGGCGGCTGCCCGAAGCGCTTCTGATGTTCGGCAACCAGCCAATCGTTGATGGGATTCTTCGGAATGCCGTAGTAGTAATACGTGGCACCTTCCATGCCGGCCAGGGACTTCAGCGGCGTCATCGCGGCCAGCGTGTTGCCGCCCGTGGCAATTTCAATGCCGAAGCGCTTGGGGTCCAGGTCGGCTATCTTGAACGGGTTGCCGGCGCCGGCCCACAGGATGAAGATGATCTTGCGGCCGGGCTTGTCTTTCAACGCATCAAACAGGCGCTGCGCGCCGGCGGTGAAGTCCGTGGCGTTGGCCGGCAGATATTCCTCGTGCACGATCTTGGCGTTTTTCAGCGCACCCTTGAAGGCCTTCACGCCGTCACGGCCAAATGCGTAGTCTTGCGCCAACATGGCGATGGATGTGCCCGCCTGGTCGAACGCGACCGCGTTGGCGATGGCGTCCTGCGACGAGTTGCGGCCGGTGCGGAAAATGTACTTGTTCCATTTTTCGCCGGTGATCGAATCCGCGACGGCGGGCTCGACCAGCAGGATCTTTTCGTATTCCTCGGCGATGGGCAGCATGGCCAACGCGACGCCTGACGACGTGGGGCCCACGGCGATGTCGGCGTTGTCGTCCGCATAGGCCGACGCCAGCTGCGCGCGGGCAACGTCGGGCTTGCCCTGGTTGTCCTTTTCAATGACGCGGATCTTGCGGCCAGCCACGGTCATCGTGCCTTGCGTGGCGTACTCCAGGCCCAGCATCAAGCCGTTCTGCGTCTGTTTGGCATAGGCCTCCAGCGGCCCGGTCTTGTCGTACACGTGGGCGACGACGAAATCCTTGGCGGCGACCGTCGAGGTCATGCAAAGCGCCGCGAGCGCGGCGAGCAGTATGCGATTCATGGGAAGTCTCCTGGTATCAGTATCAACGGGCGCAAGCGTTCGCCGTGTGATCCGGCGTGGCAAGAAATTGGCGGATGGCGTCGATCTGCGGCGCGACGTTCAATGCGGGGGCGTGGCCGCAGTCGGGGAAGTCGATGCGCGTTGCACGCGGACCGCGCTGCGTCATGGCATCAGCGACTTCCGGCAGCAACAGGTCGGATTGCGCGCCGCGCAGCAACAGCACCGGCATGCGCAGCGAGTCGTAGCCGCTCCAGCGGTCGTAGTCATTGGGATGATGGCGAAATTGGCCGACGATGGCGGGGTCGTAATGCGGCGTGACGCGGCCATCGGGAAGCCGGCGGACCGACGTCTCTGCCATGCGCCGCCATTGCGCATCGCTTTGCCACCCATAGGGCTGGTAGGCGACGCGCAGCCAGGCTTCGAGTTCTGTGACGGTATCAAAGGCGGGCGGGTTGCCCGCGTACGCCAGGATGCGTTCGATGGCCGGCTTGGGCAGCTCGGGTCCGATGTCATTGACCGCCAGATGTGAGATCCGGTCGCGTAAGGTGGTGGCGGCCGCGTGCATGCCTGTGGCGCCGCCCATCGATGTGCCGACCCATCGCATACGGGTAAGCGACAAGGCATCGGCCAGCGCGCGCGCCAGCCTTGCATAGAAATCCAGGCAGTATTCGGCCGCCGGGTCGGGGCTCCATTGCGACAGGCCGCGGCCGATCGTGTCGGGGCAGATGACGCGGTAGTCACCGGCCAGCGCTTCTGCCAGGTCGTCGAAGTCGCGGCCGGTTCGAGCCAGGCCGTGCCACATGATGAGGGGCGGCGCGTCGCGCGCGCCCCATTCCATGTAGTGCAGCTCGCGTCCTTCGCAACGCACATAGCGCGAAACCGGCGTGTGGCGGGCGGCCGTTGCGGGCTCGGTTGCCATGAGTCTCCTCCCGGGTTGTCCAGGTTGTGTGCTTATCGGGCTGAATATAGACTTGCGCCAGACGCATCGACAATGCGCCGCGCACCCCAGGGCAGGGTGAGTCAAGAGCTTGTAGACGCAAGATCAAATTGCGCTGGGCCGCGTACAGGAGACCGCGACATGCCGGACACGGAATTCGCCATATCGGCCACCGCAGGCGCCGACGGGCGCGAGCAATGGCGGGCGGCGCTGGCCGACGCGTTCGGTCCGTTCGAGGTGCACCGCGGCAAAGCCGACCATTTCGCCGGCCATGTGCGCTACGCGCGTCGCGCCAGCTTGCAGTTCAATGACCTGCACTATCAGGGACAGAAGCTGGAACGCACGGCCGGTAATGTGTCGCGGCTGGACCAGGAGTTCTATACGTTTGGCATGCCGCTGGCGGGGCCGTTGGCCGTGCGGCAGCAGGGGCGCGATTTTCAGGTGGAGCCGGGCTGCGTGTACCTGATGAACCAAAGCCTGCCGTATCAGGCGACGGCGTTGGGGGCGGCCGGCTACCGTAGTCTTAGCGTGTCGTTTCCTCGCAGTGCGCTGACGCAGCGCGATTCGCGCATCGGCGCGTTCCACAAGTTGCGCATCGATGACGGGTCGCCGCGCGGGGCGATGCTGGCCGGCTTCATGGACCACCTGTTCAAGGGCATGGGCAGCTGGTCCGATACTGAAGTGACCGAGCTTGGCGAAAGGTTGATCGACCTGATCGTGCTGTTCCTGGTGCAGGCGGGGCAGGGGCATGCGTCTGAAACGGACAGCAGCGTTACGTTGGCGCATCGCCAGCGCGTGTTGGCCTACATCCGCCGGCACCTGGCCGACCCTGGCTTGTCGCCGCAGCACGTTGCGCAAGGCTGCGGCGTGTCGGTGGCGTATCTGCACCGCATCTTGCGCGCGGGCGGCCTGTCGGTGGAGTCGTTCATCTTCGATCAGCGCCTGGATAAATGCCGCGAGCTGCTGCTGGACCCGCGGCATCGGCACCGCGGCATCGCCGAGCTGGCCTATCAGGTCGGCTTTTCACACCCGTCGCATTTCAGTCGGCTGTTCAAGAGCCGCTTCGGCATCACCGCGCGCGATATGCGCGCACGCTGCTGAGTCAAAAAAAGACGGCTCACGAATGAGCCGTCTTGTTTTACCGGTCAGCCGTTCAGCGCTGGCTTAGAACGGTGACGGCCGATTCGACAGATCCACAATGCTGTTGCTGGTCAGGTCCAGCCGGATGTGTTCGGACGGCGCGCCTGCCGCCAGCTTCAGCATGATCGCCATCAGCGGCTTGAAGCGCGCCTTGAACAGGTCGGCAAGCGTATTGGCGTTGCTGACGCTGTTGCCGCTCATTTGCACGGAAGCGTTCGTGTTGGCCAGCGCCTGGGCCAGCAGCTTGTACTGGCTGGCGCGTTGGGCCGGCATGTCGGCAAAGGCCAGGTCGCCGGCATTGGCAATGCGCACGAAGTCGCCCGCCATGTCCAGTGCCTTCCACTGCGCGAAGTCCGACAGCTGCATGCCGTTGGCTTGCGCCAGGGCTTGTGCACGCGCCTGCGCGTCAGCCAGGTTGCCGGCATACGCCGCGTTGCTGGCTCCGGTACCGCCGCCGTCCGACAGGCAGGCAAAGAAGGCCGGCGTCAGATTGCTCTGATTGCCGGTGTTCGCCAGTTCCTTGAGCGTGACGCTGGTTTGCAGTTGCGACAGCGTCAGCAGGTCGGCGCCGGTCAGCGGGCTTTTGACCAGTTCGCGCATCTCGCAACGCCAGTCGTCGTTAAGCAGGCGCAGGCGCACCAGCTCGCTCATGTAGCGATACGTGAAGTCGCCGTAGTCCTTGGCGTCAAGGATCGACACGTCCCAGCGGGGCGGCGTGGTGTAGGCGTTCTCGGCGCGATACAGGTCGAACAGTTCGTCAAAGCGCGGCACCTTGTCCAGGCGGATGGTCTGTACTTCGATCTTGTCGGCGCTTTGCAGCGTCATCAGCTTGTAGGCCGGCACGTACGCCGCCATGGACGGCGCCTGGATATTGAACAGCGCCGTGTCGCCGCCGTAGTTGCGGGCGGCCATGTCGTTAAAGTGCATATGTCCGCCCACGTGCACCTTCAGGCCGGTTTCGGCCAGGGCGCGGGTGGTGTTCTCCGCCGGACGCCGGATCATCTGCATCTTGTTCGCGCCCAGCAGCGCTTCGATGTCGTCGGAGGCGCCGTTGAAAAACTCGGACATCGGGAAGTGGCTGAACGCGATGACCTGCTTGCCCTGCGCCTTGCCGCGCGCGACGACGTCAGCCAACCATTTGATGACGTGGGCCTTGTGCGTCAGCATCTTGTTGTAGCCCTGGTCACCCGAGCCGGTGAAATCATTGGCGCCGATGCCCGTGGGCACGTAGACGTTGGCATCGATGCCGACCAGCCACACGCCCTTGACCGGCTCAACCACGTAGGACGTGTCTGGCACCATCTTGCACAGCGTGTAGTTCTGCGGCTTGTTCGGGCCGCCCGTGCCTTCGGCGCAGATCTCGTACTGGCGGTTGATCCAGTTGGCCTGATCCAATGCCGTGGTGTAGTCGTAGTCTTCGTACTTGTAGGTGCTGTACGGCGTTTCGTAATAGACGTTTTGCGGCTGCGGCATGAAGCCATGCTGCTTGAGCGCGTCCGTGATGCCGGCGTAGCCCATGTGCAGGACTTCTTCCGTGCAGTACGTGTTGCCGATGCGCGCCCAGTCGCCGCTGTAAGGCGTGCTGCACGCGGCGTTGCCGCCGCGGCTGTAGATCGGTTGCGAGAAGCCGATGGCGCCGGTCGTGGGGTCCAGGCCCAGGTAGTCGCTCTTGCCGGCCGCCTGGTTGAAGGGCCGGTTGGGGTCATGGTTGCCGGGGGCGGCAAAGAACTGGATGCCGTGCTTCTTGGAGTAGTCATCCATGATCTTCACCAGGCCGCGCATGTGCACGGGCTGGCCGTCGTCCGAGAAGTCGCCCGGCAATGCGATGTACTTCACGCCGCGCGCAACGGCGTCGTCCAGCGCGGCCAGGAAGGCGAAGTAGTTCTCGTTGAACAGGCGCGTCGACGTCAACTGCGCATACATCGTGCGGATCGTTGCGTTCTCGCCGTGCTTGGGATTCGGAATGCCCGGGAACGAACCGTCCTTGAAGTCGGCGTACACATCGTGGAAGTGGATGTCGGGCATGAACGCCACTTGCACGGGGGCGGGCGGCGCGGCCGGCGTTTCCGTGACGGGTGGGGGCGTCTGTGCGACCGGGGGATTGTTGTTGTCGTCATCGTCGCCGCCACAAGCGGCGAGCAGGGCCACAAGGGTGGCGGCGCTGGCCGTGCGGGCGAAGCGGGAAAGGGCGTTCATTGCGCGATCTGATCCTGAAGAGTGGGGCGGGCAGGCACCTCCCTTGGGGTGGTCAGCTGCCTGTCAGCGAGGCGCAATGTTCCCGGACGTGCATGACAGCATCATGAAACGGCGCCGCGCCATGGCCGTCTGCCGCAGGACGAAAAAAAGCCCCTTGCGGGGCTTTTGGGCTGAAGCGCGGAACGCTCAGATGTGCGTGATGAATTTCGTGACGAGGTAGCCGTCAAACGTTTCCAGGCCGCCTTCGCTACCGATGCCGCTGTCCTTGATGCCACCGAACGGCGTCTCGGCCAGCGCGCTGCCGAAGTGGTTGATGTTGACCATGCCGGCTTCCAGTCCGTTCGAGACCTTGGTGGCGGTCTTCAACGAATTGGTGAACACGTAGGACGACAGGCCGAACGGCAGGCTGTTGGCGCGGCGCAGGACTTCGTCCGTGTCCTTGAAGCGGACCACCGGCGCCACGGGGCCGAAGGGTTCTTCGGTCATCAGCATCGAGTCGTCCGGCAGTTCCGTCACGACCGTGGGGGCGAAGAAAAAGCCCTTGCGGTCCAGCGGGCCACCGCCCACCACGACCTTGCCGCCGTGCTTCTTGGCGTCGTCGATGAAGGCGCTCATGGCGGGTACGCGGCGTTCGTGCGCCAGCGGACCCATGTCGGTGCCGGCTTCCAGGCCGTCGCCGACCTTGATGTTCTTGAGCACGTCCGAGAAGCGGGCCAGGAACTGCTCGTAGGCGCCTTCCTGCACGTAGAAGCGAGTGGGCGACACGCAGACCTGACCAGCGTTGCGAACCTTGAACTTGGCCAGCATTTCAGCGGCGCGGTCGATGTCGGCGTCGTCGAACACCAGCACGGGCGAATGGCCGCCCAATTCCATCGTGACGCGCTTCATGTGCGCGCCGGCCAGCGCGGCCAGTTGCTTGCCCACCGGCACGGAACCGGTGAACGACACCTTGCGCACGATCGGCGAACGGATCAGGTAGTCGGAGATCTTAGCGGGCTCGCCCCAGACGATGTTCAGGCAGCCCTTGGGCAGGCCGGCATCGTGGAACATGCGCGCAATCGCCATGACGGCGCTGGGCGAATCTTCGGGACCCTTGAGGACCACCGTGCATCCGGCGCCGAGCGCGGCGGCGATCTTGCGGATGGCCTGGTTGTACGGGAAGTTCCACGGCGTGAACGCGGCGCAGACGCCGATGGGTTCGCGCACGACAAACTGGCGTACATCGGGATTGCGGGGCGGGACCACGCGGCCGTAGATACGGCGGCATTCTTCGGCGTGCCAGTCGGCGTGTTCAGCGCAAGAGGTGACTTCGCCCACGGCTTCGGCCAGCGGCTTGCCCTGGTCCAGCGTCATGTTGCGGCCGATTTCCTTGGCGCGCTCGCGCGACAGCGTGGCAACCTTGCGCAGGATGGCCGAACGATCCATGGGAGAAGACTTCTTCCACGATTCGAACGCGCGCTGGGCGGCGGCTAGCGCACGGTCCAGATCGGCTTCGGTTGCGTGAGGCAGCTGGCCCAGCACTTCAAGCGTGGCCGGGTTGATGACGTCCTGGGTGCGCCTACCCTCGCCGGAGATGAATTCGCCGTCGATATACAGCGCCAACTGTTCATACATGCCTGTCTTTCCTTGCGAAATAGGAGTGGAGTGCGATCGCGTGTCGCCCACGCCAGTCTAAACCAGCTTGCGCGATGCGGGGAGGGCCAATCCGCAGCGCAGGATTGGAGCCAATGGGAGGGGCCAAGTCTTGCAAGCCCGGGCGGGCTTGGACACAATGGGCCATCTTAGGCAGCCTGATTCCATACCCATCGTGCAACCCGTTGACGCGCTTTCCGGCAACAAGCCCAGTCTGTATTCGCGCGTGCTTTTTCGCTTCATCGATTGGCTACGTCACCGGATCGCGCGGGCGTCGCTGGTGGGCGACAAGCCGATCTTCCAGAATGACCAGTTCCCGTGGATCCCCGAGCTAGAGGCGCGGACCCCGGTCATCCGCGCCGAACTCGCCGAATTGCTGGCAGAACGCCAGCATCTGCCCGCGTTTCATGAGATATCCCCGGATGTCGGGATGATTACGTCCGACGACCAGTGGAAGACGTTTGTCTTCATGGGGTATGGACTGCGATCTGAACGCAACCTGGCGCGTTGCCCGGAAACCGCCCGCGCATTGACCGCGATACCGGGTATCCGCAGCGCGTTCTTCTCGATCCTGGAACCGGGCAAGCGAATTCCTCTTCATACTGGCCCCTACAACGGCGTGCTGCGCCTGCACCTGGGGCTGGTGGTGCCCGAGCCGGCCGAACGCTGCTGGATAGAAGTCGGGGGGGAACGGTATAGCTGGCGGGAAGGCCGGGCCGTGGTGTTCGATGACCTGTATCCCCACCAGGTTCACAACGACACGGACGGGCTACGCGCCGTTCTGTTCGTCGACTTCGAAAGGCCGTGCCGTGTTCCGGTAAAATGGCTGAATCGCCTGGTGCTCAGAGCGGCCCCGTTCACGGACGAAATCCGTCGCGGCAAGGCCAATCACGATGCCTGGGAGAAGGGCTACTACCGCCAGAAATAGGGGGCAGAGGGCCCGCAAACCGTTCCCCTTATTGGGGAGCGTGGTCTTTTGTGCGTCATACCAACAAAGTACTTGCGCTCAAAATTTAACCACGCTAGAATGATCAGCTTTCCCAGATTGTCGATTGAGTTAAGGAAAATTTAGCTCATCGAGTTGGGGGAATACCCGCAGGATTTCAACCCAGGGTCGTTGCGTTGCCAACCCGTTGCAGAGGTAGAGCGAAAGCTCTAGGTCTACAACACAAAAGCAGGGCGGCAGACCTGACGGGACCAAAACTGGCAGGAATTGCAGAGTTCCTCGGGGGGAAAACCCCGGGAAAACAGTATTTCCAGTTAAGTTGGAACAGGAAAAATCATGATCCAAATGCAGACCACGCTGGACGTGGCCGATAACACTGGTGCGCGTCATGTCATGTGCATTAAGGTGCTCGGTGGCTCCAAGCGCCGTTATGCCGGTATCGGCGACATCATCAAGGTGAGCGTCAAAGATGCGGCTCCGCGCGGACGCGTCAAGAAAGGCGAAATTTACAATGCCGTGGTGGTTCGTACCGCCAAGGGCGTGCGCCGTAAAGACGGTTCGCTGATTAAGTTCGGTGGCAATGCCGCCGTATTGCTCAACGCCAAGCTGGAGCCCATCGGCACCCGCATCTTCGGACCCGTTACGCGTGAACTGCGTACCGAGAAGTTCATGAAGATCGTGTCGTTGGCCCCGGAAGTGCTGTAAGGAGCCCTACGATGAATAACATTCGTAAAGGCGACGAAGTCATCGTCCTGACCGGCCGCGACAAAAAGCGTCGCGGTACCGTGCTGGCTCGTGTTGATGCCGACCACGTTCTGGTCGAAGGCGTCAACATCGTCAAGAAGCACGTGAAAGCCAACCCGATGGCTAACAACCCGGGCGGGATTGTCGAAAAGACCATGCCGATCCACATCTCGAATGTGGCGCTCTTTAACCCCGCAACCGGTCGTGGCGACCGCGTGGGCGTTCAAGAAGTCGAAGGTCGCAAGGTCCGCGTGTTCCGTTCCAATGGTGCCGTTGTCGGCGCCAAGGCGTAAGGGGCGATAGACATGTCTCGTTTGCAAGATTTCTACAAGAGCAAGGTCGCTGGCGACCTGCAGGCCAAGTTTGGCTACAAGAGCGTCATGGAAGTGCCGCGCATCACCAAGATCACCCTGAACATGGGTGTCTCGGAAGCCGTGTCCGATAAGAAGGTTATCGAACACGCGGTGTCGGACCTGACCAAGATCGCTGGCCAAAAGCCTGTCGTGACGAAGACCAAGAAGGCTATCGCCGGTTTCAAGATCCGCGAAAACTACCCGATTGGTTGCATGGTCACGTTGCGTGGTCAACGCATGTACGAATTCCTGGATCGCCTCGTTGCGGTCGCGCTGCCTCGCGTGCGCGACTTCCGTGGTATCTCGGGTCGTGCGTTCGACGGCCGTGGCAACTACAACATCGGGGTGAAAGAGCAAATCATTTTCCCCGAAATCGAGTACGACAAGATCGACGCGCTGCGTGGGCTGAACATCAGCATCACCACCTCCGCGAAGACCGACGAAGAAGCCAAGGCGCTGTTGACGGCCTTCAGCTTCCCGTTCCGTAACTAAGGGGCTGATGACGTGGCTAAACTTTCCCTCATCAATCGCGACATCAAGCGCGCCAAGCTGGCTGACAAGTTCGCTGCCAAGCGCGCTGAGTTGAAGGCGATCATCGACGACCAGTCGAAGACCGACGAAGAACGTTACCAAGCTCGGCTCAAGCTGCAACAGCTGCCGCGCAATGCCAATCCGACGCGCCAACGTAACCGTTGCGTGGTCACCGGTCGTCCGCGCGGCGTGTTCCGCAAGTTCGGCCTGACGCGTCACAAACTGCGTGAAATGGCGATGAAGGGCGAAATCCCCGGCATCACCAAGGCCAGCTGGTAGGAGATACATTATGAGCATGAGCGATCCCATCGCCGATATGCTGACCCGCATTCGCAATGCGCAGCAAGTGGACAAAGTTACGGTGAGCATGCCCTCCTCGAAGCTGAAGGCGGCAATTGCCGCTGTGCTGAAAGACGAAGGCTACATCGACAGCTTTGAAATCAAGGGCACCCAGGCCAAGCCTGAGCTCGAGATCACCCTGAAGTACTACGCTGGTCGCCCGGTTATCGAACGCATCGAACGCGTTTCGCGCCCCGGTCTGCGTATCTACAAGGGCCGTACCAGCATTCCTCAGGTCATGAACGGCCTGGGCGTGGCTATCGTTTCGACCTCGCGCGGCGTCATGACCGACCGTAAGGCTCGCGCCAACGGCGTCGGCGGCGAAGTGCTGTGCTACGTGGCCTAAGGAGAAATTCGAATGTCACGTATCGCTAAGTATCCGGTCGAACTGCCGAAGGGTGTCGAAGCTGACATCAAGCAGGATCAGATCATCGTCAAGGGCCCGCTGGGCACCCTGACTCAAGCCCTGACTGGCGACGTTACGGTTGCGATGGACGAAGGCAAGCTCACGTTTGCCGCCGCCAACGAATCTCGTCACGCCAATGCCATGTCGGGTACCGTGCGCGCTCTGGTGGCCAATATGGTTACCGGCGTGAGCAAGGGCTTCGAGCGCAAGCTGACCCTGGTTGGCGTGGGTTACCGCGCCTCGATCCAAGGCGATGCCGTTAAGCTGCAGCTCGGTTTCTCGCACGACGTTTTGCATCAGTTGCCGGCCGGTATCAAGGCCGAATGCCCCACCCAGACGGAAATCGTCATCAAGGGCGCCAACAAGCAAGTCGTCGGTCAGATGGCCGCTGAAATCCGCTCGTACCGCGAGCCCGAACCCTACAAGGGCAAGGGTGTGCGTTACTCGGACGAACGCGTCGTCATCAAAGAAACCAAGAAGAAATAACGGCGCACGCAAGGACGAATCATGGACAAAAAAGTTTCCCGTTTGCGTCGTGCGGTTCCGACCCGCCGGAAGATCAACGAGTTGCGCGTTCACCGCCTCTCGGTCTTCCGCTCGAACCAGCACATCTACGCCAACATCATTTCGCCGGAAGGCGATCGCGTTCTGGTCAGCGCCTCGACGGTGGAAGCCGAAGTGCGTGCGCAACTGGCCGGCCAAACCGGTCAAGGCGGCAACACTGCCGCTGCGACCCTGGTTGGCAAGCGCGTGGCCGAAAAGGCCAAGGCTGCCGGTATCGAACTGGTCGCTTTCGATCGCTCGGGCTTTCGTTACCATGGCCGCGTGAAAGCGCTGGCCGATGCCGCGCGTGAAGCCGGCCTGAAGTTCTAAGCGAGGATCTGTCAAATGGCTAAAGTACAAGGCAAGAACGCCGCGGAAAAAGAGAACGATGACGGCCTCCGCGAAAAGATGATCGCGGTCAACCGCGTGAGCAAAGTGGTCAAGGGTGGTCGCACCATGAGCTTTGCCGCGCTGACCGTGGTTGGCGATGGCGATGGTCGCGTCGGCATGGGTAAGGGCAAGGCGCGTGAAGTGCCGGTGTCCGTCCAGAAGGCAATGGAACAGGCCCGTCGCGGCATGTTCAAGGTTGCTCTGAAGAACGGCACGCTGCACCACACCGTGGTTGGCAAGCATGGCGCCGCTACCGTGCTGATCTCGCCGGCTGCTGAAGGTACTGGCGTTATCGCCGGCGGCCCGATGCGCGCTATTTTTGAAGTGATGGGTGTGCGTAACGTGGTTGCCAAGAGCTTGGGCTCGAGCAACCCCTACAACATGGTTCGCGCCACGTTGAACGGTCTGCGCGCTTCCCTGACCCCGGCCGATGTTGCTGCCAAGCGCGGCAAGTCGGTCGAAGAAATCCTGGGGTAAATCATGGCTCAGAAGCAGATCAAAGTGACCCTCGTGCGCTCCGTGATCGGTACCAAGCAATCGCACCGTGATACGGTTCGCGGTTTGGGCTTGGGCCGCATCAACAGCAGCCGCGTGTTGGTCGATACGCCCGAGGTGCGTGGGATGATCCGTAAGGTGGATTATCTCGTTTCCGTCTCGGAAGCCTAAGGAATCACCATGTCGGATATGCAACTTAATTCGCTGAAGCCCGCTGAGGGCAGCAAGCACGCCAAGCGCCGCGTCGGCCGTGGTATCGGTTCGGGTCTGGGTAAAACCGCCGGCCGTGGCCACAAAGGTCAGAAGTCGCGCTCGGGCGGTTTCCATAAGGTTGGCTTCGAAGGCGGTCAAATGCCGCTGCAGCGTCGTCTGCCCAAGCGTGGTTTCACCCCGCTCGGTCAGCACCTGTACGCCGAAGTCCGTCTGTCGGACCTGCAAGCCTTGCCCATCGACGAAGTCGACGTGCAAGTGCTCAAGGCGGCTGGCGTGATTGGTCAGGCGGTTCGTTACGCCAAGGTCATCAAGTCGGGTGAACTCTCGCGCAAGGTAGTGCTCAAGGGCATTACTGCGACGGCCGGCGCTCGCGCCGCCATCGAAGGCGCGGGCGGCTCGCTTGCTTGATCACGAGGTGACGAGTGGCTAACGCGCAGGCATTGGGCAAAACCGGAGCACGGTACGGTGATTTGAAGCGCCGTTTGGTGTTCCTGGTGCTCGCCCTGGTGGTTTACCGTTTGGGTACACACATCCCCGTACCGGGTATTAATCCGGATGCGCTGGCGGACTTGTTCCGCCAGAACCAGGGCGGGATCCTGGGCCTGTTCAACATGTTCTCGGGTGGGGCGCTCTCGCGTTTCTCGATTTTTGCCCTGGGGATCATGCCGTACATTTCGGCATCCATCATCATGCAGTTGATGTCGGTGGTGGTGCCGTCGCTGGAAGCGCTCAAGAAAGAGGGCGAATCCGGTCGTCGGAAGATTACCCAATACACCCGCTACGGCACAGTCGTGCTGGCGCTGGTGCAAGCAGTGGGCATTTCGGTGGCGTTGGAGTCCCAACAGGGACTGGTGATCGATCCGGGTATGCTGTTTCGCTTCACGACCGTTGTGACTCTGGTCACTGGCACCATGTTCGTCATGTGGCTGGGTGAACAGATCACGGAACGCGGTCTGGGCAACGGGATTTCCATCCTGATCTTCGCAGGTATCGTTGCGGGTTTGCCCGCGGCGCTGGCTGCACTGTTGGACCTGGTCCGCACCAACGCGATGTCCGTGCTTTCGGCACTGTTCATTGTGGCTCTGGTGGTGCTGGTTACCGCTTTTGTGGTGTTCGTGGAACGCGGACAGCGCAAGATCACGGTGAACTACGCCAAGCGTCAGGTCGGCAACAAGGTCTACGGTGGTCAAAGCTCGCATTTGCCGCTGAAGCTGAACATGGCAGGGGTGATTCCGCCGATTTTCGCATCGTCGATCATTCTGTTCCCGGCCACGATCACGAGCTGGTTCTCCAGCAGTGAGAACATGCGCTGGCTTAGCGACCTGGCTGCGGCCCTGTCGCCTCGTCAACCGCTCTACATCACGCTGTACTCCGTCGCGATTATTTTCTTCTGCTTTTTCTACACGGCTCTGGTGTTCAACAGCCGCGAAACGGCGGACAACCTGAAGAAGAGTGGTGCGTTTGTTCCGGGCATTCGTCCGGGTGAACAAACAGCGCGCTACATCGACAAGATCCTGATGCGTTTGACGCTCGCAGGTGCCATCTACATTACGTTGGTGTGCCTGTTGCCGGAATTCTTGGTGATGCGCTGGAACGTTCCCTTCTACTTCGGTGGTACGTCTCTGTTGATTATTGTGGTGGTGACGATGGATTTCATGGCACAGGTTCAGGCCTACATGATGTCTCACCAGTACGACTCGTTGCTCAAGAAGGCCAACTTCAAGGGCGCGGGTTTGCCGATGCGGTAAGCAAAAGAATGTCCAAGGACGACGTCATTCAGATGCAAGGCGAGGTTCTTGAGAACCTCCCGAACGCGACATTTCGCGTCAAGCTCGAAAACGGCCACGTGGTGTTGGGCCATATTTCCGGCAAGATGCGTATGCATTACATCCGGATCCTGCCGGGTGACAAGGTCACAGTGGAGCTCACGCCCTATGATCTGACGCGAGCCAGGATAGTTTTCCGCTCCAAATGAGCGGAACCGGATTACGGAAAATTAGGAGTCAACCATGAAAGTAATGGCATCGGTTAAGCGGATCTGCCGCAACTGCAAAGTTATCAAACGTCACGGCGTGGTGCGTGTTATCTGCACCGACCCGCGTCACAAGCAGCGTCAAGGCTAACTCGGGTTAGCGACTACGCAACAGATTTATTCAAGGAATAGTCATGGCCCGTATTGCTGGCATTAACATCCCGCCGCAACAGCACGCCGAGATCGGACTGACCGCCATTTTTGGCATTGGTCGTACGCGCGCTCGCAAAATCTGCGAAGCGGCAAACGTACCCTTTGACAAAAAGGTCAAGGATCTGAACGACGCTGAATTGGAACGCGTCCGCGAACATGTTGGTTTGTTCACGGTTGAAGGCGACCTGCGTCGTGAAGTACAGCTCTCGATCAAGCGTTTGATCGACCTGGGAACCTACCGCGGTATGCGTCACAAGCGCGGTTTGCCCGTGCGCGGCCAGCGCACTCGCACCAACGCCCGGACCCGTAAGGGCCCGCGTCGTGCTGCTGCGTCCCTGAAGAAATAATCGAGGAACTGGATTATGGCGAAAGCTTCCACCAGCGGCGCTTCGCGCGTGCGCAAAAAGGTTAAGAAGAACGTCTCGGACGGCATCGCGCACGTTCACGCTTCGTTCAACAACACCATCATCACCATCACCGACCGTCAGGGCAACGCTTTGTCGTGGGCCACTTCGGGTGGTGCTGGTTTCAAGGGTTCGCGTAAGTCGACCCCGTTTGCCGCGCAAGTCGCCGCTGAAACGGCTGGCCGCGTCGCGCTGGAATACGGCATCAAGACGCTGGAAGTGCGCATCAAGGGCCCCGGTCCTGGCCGCGAATCGTCGGTCCGCGCGTTGAACGCGCTGGGCATCAAGATTTCGTCCATCGCCGACATCACGCCCGTTCCGCACAACGGCTGCCGTCCGCCGAAGCGTCGTCGTATCTAAAGGGAATCCACATGGCACGTTATATTGGACCCAAATGCAAGCTCTCGCGCCGCGAGGGTACTGACCTGTTCCTGAAGAGCGCCCGTCGCTCGCTGGATTCCAAGTGCAAGCTGGATTCCAAGCCTGGCCAACACGGCCGCACTTCGGGTGCCCGCACTTCCGACTACGGCCTGCAGCTGCGCGAAAAGCAAAAGCTCAAGCGCATGTACGGCGTGCTGGAAAAGCAATTCCGCAAGTACTTCGCTGAAGCAGAGCGTCGCCGTGGCAACACCGGCGAAACCCTGATCCAGCTGCTGGAATCGCGCCTGGACAACGTCGTCTACCGCATGGGCTTCGGCTCGACGCGCGCCGAAGCTCGTCAGCTGGTCAGCCACCGCGCCATCGAACTGAACGGCCACACGGCTGACATCGCTTCGATGCTGGTCAAGGCTGGTGACGTCGTCTCGATCCGTGAAAAGGCCAAGAAGCAAGGCCGTATCAAGGAATCGCTCGACCTGGCCACCAGCATCGGCATCCCCCAATGGGTGGAAGTCGACGCGACCAAGCTGACCGGTACGTTCAAGTCGGTCCCCGATCGCGCTGACGTCGCTCGCGACATCAACGAATCGATGGTCGTCGAACTGTACTCGCGTTAATCAGGTCGGCCGGCGCCTCCCTCGCAGGTGTGCCGGCTACTGGTCCCGCGACCCGTTTGCACGTCTCGCAGCAGCCCGCCTTCCGCCTTTTGGTGGGGCGGGCTTTGCGGTAAGTATCGGCCGGCGCTTTCGCGCTGCCCGAGTTTCATGTTTCACCTGTCCATCAGCCTTATCGGTGTAACGAGCCGAGGGTATTGAAAAGGAACACAGTAAATGTCCACTCAAGGTTTTCTGAAGCCGCGCTCCATTGAAGTCGAACCGGTCGGCACGCACCATGCCAAGATCGTGATGGAGCCGTTCGAGCGTGGCTACGGTCATACGCTGGGCAACGCCCTGCGCCGCATCCTGCTGTCTTCGATGACCGGCTACGCGCCGACCGAAGTGCAAATGACGGGCGTGGTGCACGAATATTCGACCATCCCGGGCGTTCGCGAAGATGTCGTCGACATCCTGCTGAACCTGAAGGGCGTGGTTTTCAAGCTGCACAATCGCGACGAAGTGACCCTGGTTCTGCGCAAGACCGGCGCGGGCACCGTGCTGGCCAGCGACATTGAACTGCCGCACGACGTCGAGATCATCAACCCCGGCCATGCCATCTGCAACCTGACGGACGCAGGCAAGCTGGAAATGCAGATCAAGGTTGAGAAGGGCCGCGGCTACGTGCCGGGCAACGTGCGCGCGCTGTCGGAAGACCGCACCCACACCATCGGCCGTATCGTTCTGGACGCTTCGTTCAGCCCGGTTCGCCGCGTCAGCTACGCGGTGGAAAGCGCCCGTGTGGAACAGCGCACCGACCTGGACAAGCTGGTTCTGGACATCGAGACCAACGGCGTCATTTCGCCCGAGGAAGCGGTGCGCCAGTCGGCTCGCATCCTGATGGACCAGATCTCGGTCTTCGCCGCGCTGGAAGGCGCTGGTGATTCGTACGAAGCTCCGGTTCGCGGCACGCCGCAGATCGACCCGGTCCTGCTGCGTCCGGTCGACGACCTGGAACTGACCGTGCGTTCGGCCAACTGCCTGAAGGCCGAAAACATCTACTACATCGGCGACCTGATCCAGCGTACCGAAAACGAGCTGCTCAAGACCCCGAACCTGGGTCGCAAGTCGCTCAACGAAATCAAGGAAGTTCTGGCTGCACGTGGCTTGACCTTGGGCATGAAGCTCGAGAACTGGCCGCCCCTGGGCCTGGAGCGTCCCTAAGTTTTAACGGGTGGCACCCCGGCAACGGGGCGCCACCTGCAACGCCCGGCAACCCCGTCGGGCGGTTTGCGAATTCGTCGTAAAATGCACCGTTTTCTACCGGACCGCGGCCTGATTGCAGGTTGATAGAAGAGCCGGCAACCCGATGGCGAACGCCATCTTTAGATTCAAAGGAAACTTATCATGCGTCACGGTAATGGCTTGCGTAAGCTCAACCGCACCAGCAGTCACCGTCTTGCCATGTTCCGCAACATGGCCGTTTCGTTGATCACTCACGAAGCCATCAAGACCACGCTGCCGAAGGCGAAAGAATTGCGCCGCGTCATCGAACCCCTGATCACGCTGGGCAAAGAGCCCACGCTGGCGAACAAGCGTCTGGCATTTGCCCGTCTGCGCGATCGCGATGCGGTGGTGAAGCTGTTTGCCGAAATCGGCCCGCGCTACGCGGCCCGTAACGGTGGCTACACCCGCGTGCTGAAGATGGGCTTCCGTCAAGGCGACAACGCTCCCATGGCTTTCATGGAACTGGTTGACCGTCCGGAAGTTGATGAAGCCGCTGCGGACAGCGCCGAATAAATTCGGTTGCTAGATAAGCGACAAGGGCGGGTCTTCGGACCCGCCCTTGTTTTATTTGCGCGCCCCGCCACGCGACTGGCGTCACGAGGCGTGCAGTTCCCCTCGCAGCTGCTCGGCGGTGGCTGTCAGTACCTCTTGAGGCGGTTGCGGCGGCATCTTGAACGTCAGGTCCTGCTGTTCGATGTACGCGGTGGATGTGACGTCCTGCGTGTGATGCATGGGGATGACGTGCGCGTGCGAATGCGCGACGTGTATGCCCGTGAACGCGAACCCCACGCGCTGCACGCCGTACAGGCGCTTCATGTGGCGTCCCAGCTTCTGTCCCAGGTTTACGATGTGCCCCGCCAGGTCGGCCGGCATGTCCTCGAAGTACGGGTAATGCTGCTTCGGAATGATCAGCGTGTGTCCCGGCCGTACCGGCTGGATGTCCAGGAAGGCCATCAAGCGGTCGTCTTCATGGATGATGTGCGCGGGAATCTCGTGCCGGGCGATCCGGCAGAACAGGCAATTGTCGGGCATGCGGGCCTCGTGAAAGCGGGTGGCATGGTGGCGGCGTCGATACGGTTGCGGGCGCTTGGCCGGCAGGTTCGAGCGCGGGTATCCGGGTCCGGCCGCCAGCGTCCGGCGTCCGGGCTTCGGCGCAATATCGATAAAATACCCCGAGTTACATCCCACACGGTTATCTCAAGGAGCCTCCATGTTGCGCGATGACGACGTCGTGCTGGTCATCAGCAATGCGCCCGACCTCTTGCTGGCCAAGCGCATCGCGCATGTGCTGGTGGAAGATGGATTGGCCGCGTGCGTGAACCTTGGCGCGCCGGGCCTGTCCATCTATCTGTGGAACGGAGAGGTCGAGGGGACGGAAGAAGTCCCCATCCATATCAAAACCACCTACGCACGTCATCAAGCCGTTGTTCAGGCCCTGGCGCAGATGCATCCCTACGATGTGCCCGAAATTATCGTGCTGCCGGTCATCGGCGGCGCCGCGCCCTATCTGGATTGGGTGCGAGAACAAACGGCCGTCACCAAAAACAAGAGAGACTGATGTTTCAACCTGCCGGTATCGTCGACGCGCCCGGGCGCCCGATTCACGCCCCTCGCGCGGCGCGCACTCTGATCGGACGCTGCCTGGCATTGCTGGCAATGATGCTGTTGCTGCTGGGTTGGCAGGCGGCGCACGCTGAAGCCGACTTTCTTGAGCCCGAAAAAGCGTTCGTCTTCAGCGCGAAGATGGCCGCGCCCGACACGCTGGAACTGCACTACAAGGTTGCGCCCGGCTACTACATGTACCGCGAGCGTTTCGGCATCACGATCAGCCCGGCCGATGCCACAACGCTGGGCGAGGCCGTCTATCCGAAGGGCGAGGTCAAGTACGACCCGACCTTCGAAAAGGACATGGAAGTCTTCCACAAGGACGTCCTGATTCGCGTGCCGGTGGGCTCGGGCACCGCGCCTTTCACCCTGACGTTGACCGGGCAGGGGTGCGCGGACGCCGGGCTGTGCTATCCGCCGATGGACAGCAGCGTCAAGCTGACGCCGGTGGCGGGCGGATACGCCTTGGCGGGCGGTCTGCTTGCAACAGCCGGGCAATCATCGCAACCCGGGCAATCCACCTCAGCCCCCGCGGCTACCGGCCTTGGCGCCCTGGTCAACGCAGGCGATACCGGTCTGGCCGATGCGCTGGGCGGCCTGGGTTGGGCCAAGACGGCGGGCGTGTTTTTGATCCTGGGTTTGTTGCTGGCCTTCACGCCCTGCGTGTTGCCGATGATTCCCATCCTGTCTTCGATCGTGCTGGGTGGGGTGGCGCAGCCCCGGCCCACGCGCAGTCGGGGTTTGGCCCTGGCGGCGACCTATGTGCTGGGTATGTCGGTGGTCTACACCGCGCTGGGCGTGGCCGCTGGCCTGAGCGGCGCCGGTCTGGCCGCCTGGTTGCAAACCCCTTGGATCCTGACGCTGTTCGCCATCCTGCTGACCGTGCTGGCGCTGGCCATGTTCGACGTGTTCACGTTCCAGATGCCGTCCGGCGTCCAGGCCAAGCTGTCCGAGCGCTCGTCACGCGTGCCGGGCGGCCGCTACACCGGCGCGCTGCTGATGGGCGCCTTGTCCGCCTTGATCGTCGGGCCGTGCGTGGCCGCGCCGTTGGCCGGCGCGCTGCTGTATATCTCGCAAACGGGCGACGTCATCCTGGGCGGCTCGGCGTTGTTTGCCATGGCCTGGGGCATGGGCGTGCCCTTGCTGATCGTGGGCGCGTCCTCGGGCGCGTTGCTGCCCAAGGCCGGCCCGTGGATGGATGGCGTCAAGCGCCTGTTTGGCATGCTGCTGCTGGGGACCGCGTGGTGGATGCTGATCCCGGTGGTGCCGACCTGGGTGCAGATGACGGGTTGGGCCTTCCTGGCCGTCGTGTCCGCCGTGATGCTGCGCGCGTTTGACGCCTTGCCCGCGGGCGCCGGTGCCGGTCGGATGTTTGCCAAGGGGCTGGGGCTGCTGTTGGCGCTTGCCGCCGCCGCCTGGCTGATCGGCGCGGCCAGCGGGGGGCGCGATGTCTTGCAGCCGCTGTCGCATCTGGCCGCACGTGGCGACGCGTCGGTGGGCACGGCCGTCGCCAAGGGCGACATGCAATTCACGCGCGTGCGCAACAACGCCGAGCTGGACGCGCTGCTGGCGCAAAGCCGCCAGCCGGTCATGCTGGATTTCTATGCCGACTGGTGCGTATCCTGCCGCGAAATGGAGCGCTTCACGTTCACCGATCCCGGTGTCGCACAGCGCATGTCGGGCATGTTGCTGGTGCAGGCCGACGTCACGGCAAACAACGCCGACGACCGCGCGCTGCTCAAGCGCTTCCGGCTGTTCGGGCCGCCGGGAATCATGTTCTTCGAGCCGGGCGGCAAGGAACTTCCCGATGCGCGCGTAGTGGGTTTCCAGGATGCCAAGCGCTTCACGGAATCGCTGGACAAGGTGCTGGTGCGCTGACGGCGGGCGATATACCATGGCGGCTGCGCTGCGTGGGCGGCGCATCCCACTCCCTCCAGGCCGGCGCCCGTGACGTCCCCGACAGTTGATGCAAGCCAGGACCGCAACGGTCTGATCTATGTTCAATTGATGTTCGTCATGGCCACATGGGGCCTGAACATCGTCTCCATCAAGTACCTCACGCAGCACATGGATATCCAGGCGCTTGCCGCCGTGCGGATCGTGGTTGCGTTCATCACCGTCACCCTCATCATCAAGGCCCGCCGTGGCCGCGTGCCCAAGCTGGGCCGCGTGGAATTGGGCTGGGTGGCGCTGGCGGGCTTTCTGGTGGTCTACGCGCACCAGGTGGCGCTGGTCTCCGGGCTGCGCTTTTCTTCCGCCGCCAACGGCACGCTGATCATGGCCACCAGCCCCTTGTTGTCGGCACTGCTGGCCGCGCTGTTCTATCGCGAAAAACTGACCCTGGTACGCATCTGCGGCGCTCTGCTCGGGCTGCTGGGCGTGGGCATGGTGGTGGCCGGCAGCGGTGCCCAATTCGGGCTTAATGGCTGGGGCGACGCGGTGGTATTCGTGGCCGTGCTGGTGTTCGTGTTCGGCGGCCTGGTGATCCAGCGCATGTCGCGCACGATGGACCCGCTGGGCATGCTTTGGTACATGTACCTGGCAGGCGGGCTGATGCTGGTGGCGCACGCGTTGGTGACGCCGTCGTCGTACCAGACCGACACCTGGCAGATGACCTGGTGGCCGTGGCTGGTGCTGCTGTTTTCAGCGGTGATTGCCTCGGGCGTCAGCAACATCATCTGGAACGCCGGCATCGCGCGGCTGGGCATCAGCCGCGCCGCCTTGTTCGTGAACTGGCTGCCGATATTCGGGCTGTTGTTCGCCTCGCTGTTCCTGGATGAACACGTCACCTTGACCCATGTGTTGGGGCTGGCCTGCGTGCTCGGGGGAACGTGGCTGGGGCTGCGCCGGACCACGCCGGCGCCTGACCCTAAAAGTGCTTAGCGCTGCGCTTTGAGCAGCGTGGCGGCTTCAATGGCGAAGTACGTCAGGATGCCGTCGGCGCCGGCGCGCTTGAACGCCAGCAGCGCTTCCATCATGACCTTGTCGTGGTCCAGCCAGCCATTGGCGGCGGCGGCCTTGATCATCGCGTATTCACCGCTGACCTGGTAGGCGAACGTGGGCACGCGGAAGGTGTCCTTCACGCGGCGCAGCACGTCCAGGTACGGCATGCCCGGCTTGACCATGACCATGTCCGCGCCTTCTTGCAGATCGGCGGCCACTTCGCGCAATGCTTCGTCCAGGTTGCCCGGGTCCATCTGGTAAGCCATTTTGTTGGACTTGCCCAGGTTGGTGGCCGAGCCCACGGCGTCGCGGAACGGGCCATAGAACGCGCTGGCGTACTTGGCCGAATAGGCCATGATCTGCGTGTGGATGTGGCCGTTGGCTTCCAGTGCCTTGCGGACCGCGCCGATGCGCCCATCCATCATGTCGCTGGGGGCCACCATGTCCACGCCCGCGGCGGCCTGCGTGAGCGCCTGCTTGACCAGGATCTCGACCGTGATTTCGTTGATGACGTAGCCGTTCTCGTCGATGACGCCGTCCTGGCCGTGGCTGGTGTACGGGTCCAGCGCCACATCACACAGGATGCCCAGCTCGGGGAAACGTTTTTTCAATTCGCCCACCACGCGCGGAATCAGACCGCGCGGGTTGGTCGCTTCGATGCCGTCAGGCGTCTTCAGCGACGGGTCGATGACCGGGAACAGCGCCATCACCGGGATGCCCAGTTCGACGCATTTCTCGGCCACGGGCAGCAGCGTATCCAGCGAATAGCGGACCACGCCGGGCAGGGACGGCACGGCTTGCTCGATGCCCGTGCCGTCCGCCACGAACACCGGGTAGATCAGGTCATTGACCGTCAGCGCGTTCTCGCGCACCAGGCGGCGGGTGAAGTCGTCGCGGCGCAGGCGGCGGGGGCGGGAAACCGGAAATTCAGGGGTGATGATCTGCGGGTTCATGATTCGACCTTGGGGGAAATCCAATTCTCAATGTGGGCGCCCGCCTCTTCCAGCCCGATGCGCTCGGGCGCCGAAAACGGGATGGTGTGCAGGGCGCCGATGTCGGCCAGGTCCTTGCGGACCGAGAACACGGTGCGCATGCGCTGGCCATAGGGCAGCTTGTCGGCCTTGGTCAGCAGCGCCAGCACGGGGCGGCCGGTGGGGGCGATGAAGTTGGCCAGGCGGCGGTCAAGCTCGGTGACGCCGCGGCGGATATCGATCAGCAGCACGATGCCCGCAAGCGACTCGCGGTCGCGCAGGTAGCCGCCAAGAATGTCCGCCCATTTTTCTTTTTCGTTGCGTGCCACGGACGCATAGCCGTAGCCGGGCAAGTCAACGAGAAAACCGATGTGGCCTTCCGGATCCAGCGGGTCGGGCAAGCCGAACATGTTGATCAAGCGCGTGCGGCCCGGCGTCTTGCTGGAAAACGCAAGACGGCGCTGGTTGCACAGCACGTTGATGGCCGTGGATTTGCCGGCGTTGGAGCGGCCGACAAAGCAGACCTCGGGAGCGCCGGCGGCCGGCAACTGGTCGAGGCGAGCTGCGGAGGTAAGGAAGGAGGCGCGATGTAGGAGGGACACGGATGGGCTTTGGATACGGTTGGTTTCGAGCCCTATTGTATAATCCGGCGTTTGCAACAGTGGTCCCCGTGCGCGGAGCCGTCTTTTTTGCTTACTGTTTAGATGCCTGCGGCAACTTGGCAGGCAGAACGGGCAGAGAGGTTCGATACGGTTTTCCAGGGTGTGCGGGGTAGGCGTGGGCGCCTTTTTGCGCCTTGATCGATGTGATCGTCGAGGTCTTCATGAAGCGTGTGCTGTCCCGGATGTTGGTTGCGAGCGGGCTGTTGCTCGGCGCCTCCGCCTTCTCTACACCCAGTTTCGCCGCCGACGGCGCAGCGGGCCCGGCCAAGCCAGATGCCGCCAAAGGCGGTCAGCTGTTTGACCAGGGTGACGCCTCGCGGGGCATCATTGCCTGTGCGTCCTGTCATGGCGCGGCGGGCAATAGCACCATCCCGGTGAACCCCAACCTGGCCGCGCAACCCCACGAATACCTGGCCAAGCAACTGGCCGACTTCCAGATCAAGCAGGGCGCCAAGCTGCCCGTGCGCAATGGCGCGGGGGGCAATCCGACCCCGATGACGGCCATGGCGCAGAACCTGACGCCGGCCGACATGCAGAACATTGCGCTGTACCTGGCGCAACAACCCCTGAAAGAACCCGCCACGGCGGGCCAGGAAAAGTTGGTCGACCTGGGCCAGAAGATCTGGCGCGGCGGTTTGCCGGAGCGCAATGTGCCGGCCTGCGCGGCGTGCCACTCTGCAAACGGCGCGGGCATGCCCAGCCAGTACCCCCGCTTGTCGGGGCAGTTCCCCATGTACATCGAAGAGCAGCTCAAGCTGTTCCGCAGCGGCGACCGCAAGAACGAAATCATGTTCGCGATCGCAGACCGCATGTCGGACGCCGATATCAAAGCCGTGTCCGACTACGCAGCGGGCTTGCGGTAGGCCAACGCCGGCAACACGCGCGGCTGGTCCGCGTTCATGCAACCTGAGCGTGACGGAACCTGATTCCGTTGCGCGCTGTCTATGAGGGGGGTAGCCGATCGCGCGGCCCCCCTTTTTTCATGAATTCAACACGAACCCACACCCGCCCCTCTTTGCGCAGCCTGCCCGGCGACTTCTTCGAACTGCTTGGTTCGATGCGTTTTGCCGTCAGCCTGCTGATGTTCATCTGCGTGGCGAGCCTGGTGGGCACGGTGTTGCAGCAGAATCGTTCGTCCAGCAACTACATCGACCAGTTCGGGCCGTTCTGGTACGAGGTGTTCGACAAATTTTCCATCTGGCACGTCTACAACAGCTGGTGGTTTCTGCTGATCATGGGCTTTTTGGTCGTGTCGACCTCGGTGTGCCTGATCCGCAACGCGCCCAAGATGTTGCGTGACGCGCGCTCCTTCCGCGAGCACGTGCGCGCCAGCAGCCTGCGCGCCTTCCCGCATCGTGTGGAAACCGAAGAACCCACCGACGTGGCACAGACATCGGCCGGCCTGAAAGCGCTGCTTGAGCGGCTGGGCTATGCCGTGCGGCAGCGGCAGGACGCCGACGGCGTGCTGCTGGCCGCCAAGAAGGGCAGCGCCAACCGCCTGGGCTACGTCTTCGCGCACGCGGCCATGGTCATCATCTGCATCGGCGGGCTGCTCGATAGCGAATTGCCGGTGCGGCTTCAGGTCATGTTCGGCGGCAAGCAGCCCATTGTGGACAACATGCTGATTTCGGAAGTGCCCGAAAGCGGCCGTTTGTCGGTCAACAACCCCAGTTTCCGTGCCAGCGTGCTGGTGCCCGAAGGCGGGCAGGCCAGCACGGCGGTGGTGATGGTGGGCGACGGCGCCTTGGTGCAGCCGATGCCCTTCACACTGAAGCTGAAGAAATTCGTGGTCGATTACTACTCGACCGGCATGCCCAGCCGCTTTGCCAGCGAAGTTGAAGTCACCGACCCGGACACGGGCAAGACCTTCGATTCCACCATCGAGGTCAACGAGCCGCTGCGCTTCAAGGGCATGACCGTGTACCAGTCCAGTTTTGACGATGGCGGCAGCACGGTGGTCTTGAAGGGCTACCCGCTGGTCGGCGCCAATGCCGCGACCTTCTCGGTGAACGGCACGGTGGGCAAGACCAGCGAAGTGACGGCACAAACGTCGGGTGGCCCGCGCAGCATGGGCGTCGAAATCACCGCCATGCGCCCGATCAACGTCGAGGACCTGACGCGCGGTGACCCCAAGGGCGCCAACCAGAGCTTTGCCGAGCACGTGGCCTCGGTGTCCGGCAGCGCGGCGGGCAAGAAGAACGAAAACCTGCGCAACGTGGGCCCCAGCGTCGAATACAAGCTGATCGACGATGCCGGCCAGGCGCACGAGTTCCAGAACTACATGCTGCCCATGGAATTGGACGGCGCCACCGTCTTCCTGGCCGGGGTACGCAACAATGCGTCGGAGCCCTTCCGTTACCTGCGCATTCCGGCCGACGACGACAGCTCCATCGGTGAATTCATGCGCTTGCGCGCCACCTTGGCCGACCCGGCCGCGCGCCGGGAAGCCGCCCGTCGTTTCGCCGAGCGCAACAGTCCGTCCGGCGCCGACCGCCAACCCTTGCAAACTGCCGCCGAACGCGCGCTGGAAACCTTTGCCTCGGGTGGCTTGCAAGCCGTGGCCGCATTCCTGCAAGCCAACACGCCCGCTGCCGACCTGGAACGCGCCGCGGATGTGGTGATCCGGCTGATCGGGGCCAGCATGAACGAATTGCGCGCCATCGAGCGCGAGCGCGCCGGCTTGCCGGCCGTGGCCGTGGAAGGCCCGGATGGCGAACGCGCGGCCGTCTGGTCGCGCCTGGCCGTGGCGGCGCTGTCCGACCTGACGGTCTATCCGGCGCCGGTGTTCCTGTCGCTGGCGGACTTCAACCACGTGCAGGCCAGCGTATTCCAGGTCAGCCGCACGCCGGGCAAGAACACGGTCTACCTGGGCAGCCTGTTGCTGGTCCTGGGCGTGTTTTCGATGTTCTACATCCGCGACCGCCGCGTCTGGATCTGGGTCAAGCCGCAAGGCAGCGGCAGCAGCGTCCTGGCGGCCATGACGTCCCAGAAGCGTACACTCGACTTCAATCAGGAGTTTGAACGCTTCAAGCAGGCGCTGCTGCGCCAGAAAAGGCCTTAAGGTTATTTATGTCGACTACGACCACCCCGCACCCCTCCTCGCCGGACACGTTGAACGCGTCGCCCGATACGCTGTGGCAAGACAGCTTGTCCGAAACGGGCGATAACCGCGCCCGTCGCGGCAAGCCGGATTGGACCGACGTTGTTTTCTTCCTGCTGTTGGCAGTGGGCGCCGGCTTCGCGCTGACCCGCCACGGCAGCGCGATGGACTACTACGAGAAGATCATCCTGTGTGGCACCGTGCCCGCGCTGGCCTGGATGGGCTGGCTGTGGCGTCCGCTGCGCCGCCTGATGGTCGCCTGTGCGATCGCGGCGGGGCTGGCCTTGATGCTGTACGGCAATGACCTGGCCCGCGCCGAGCAGGTGTTCTTCCTGAAATACCTGTTTTCTTCCCAGTCGGCCATCTTGTGGATGTGCGCGCTGTTTGCGCTGGCCATGGTCTGCTACTGGATCGGCGTATTCAGCCCGACCGCCGCGTGGCTGGGCACGGCGCTGACGTGGGGCGCGGTGTTCGCCGGTGTCACCGGCCTGCTGGTGCGCTGGCGCGAAGGCCATCTGATGGGCCCTGACCTGGGCCATATTCCCGTCAGCAACCTGTACGAAGTCTTCGTGCTGTTCTCGCTGATCACGGCGCTGTTCTACCTGTATTACGAACGCAAGTACGCCACGCGCGCCCTGGGCGGCTTTGTACTGCTGGTGGTGACCTCGGCCGTCGTGTTCTTGCTGTGGTATTCCTTCACGCGCGATGCCGGCCAGATCCAACCGCTGGTGCCCGCGCTGAAAAGCTGGTGGATGAAGCTGCATGTGCCGGCCAACTTCATCGGCTATGGCACGTTTTCGCTGGCCGCGATGGTGGGCTTTGCCTATCTGATCAAGCAGCATGGCCAGACCACGTCGTGGGCCAAGCTGGCGCCGCTATTCATCCTGGGTGTGTTGCTGTGCGCCGAGCCGATGGTGTTCCGTACCGACGGCTTGTCGGCCACGTGGATGCTGTACTTCGGCGTGGGCGCGGTGATCGTGGGCGCCATTCTGCTGGGCCGCCGCCGGATTGCCGCGGCGCTGCCCTCGCTGGAGGTGCTGGACGACATCATGTATCGCGCCATCGCCATCGGCTTCGCTTTCTTCACGGTGGCCACGATCCTGGGCGCGCTGTGGGCGGCGGACGCCTGGGGCGCCTACTGGCAGTGGGACCCCAAGGAAACCTGGGCGCTGATCGTCTGGCTGAACTACGCGGCCTGGCTGCACATGCGCCTGATCAAGGGTCTGCGCGGCACCATGGCGGCCTACTGGGCGCTGATGGGCCTGCTGATCACCGGCTTTGCCTTCCTGGGCGTGAACATGTTCCTGTCCGGCCTGCACTCCTACGGCCAGCTGTAATTCACCCCAAGCGCGTCACGCCGCCAACGCAAACATCGATTTTTGCGGCGTGGCCGCCTTGAAGCCCGGCGTATTGATCGTGTTCTGCAACGTCAGGCTGGTCACGCGCACCAGCGGCGCGGCGCGCACCAGCACGGTGAACGCCCCGGTGATGTAGCGCGCCTGCCCCATGAACGTCTGGGATATCACGCCACCGCCCACGCCCGCGGTGTCGCCGAGCGTCACCGGTATCGTTGTGACCATGTTGTGCATGGGCATGCAGCTTAACCACACGTTCCACACCACCGGAATCCCCATGGACGACGTCGACACGTCAATGTGCGGCACCGGCGGCACGGGCGTCTTGCAGACGTCGGGAAATCCCAAGCCGACGCTGGGTAACTGGCAGAGCACTTGCATGGTTTGCACTCCTGTTGCGATGGGGTCAAAGATTTGCGCGCGCTGCCGACCACAGTTCGGCTTCAAGCAGGGGCGCGTCGTTTTCGATGATGCCGTGGCGCTGCGACCAGCGCACGCCGCCGGTCAGCGCGCGATGCATGCGCGTGCGCAGGAAAGTGGCGTCGCGCAGATCAGCGCCCTCCAGGTCCGCCAGCGAAAAATCCGCGTCCGCCAGTTGCGCGCCATGAAAGTCCGTACCGGCGCAGCGCGCGCGCTGAAAAATGCATAGGCAAAGGCTCGCGCCGCGAAAGTTCGCGCCGTCCAGCGTGGCCTCGGCCCAGATGGCGCCGTCAAAGCGACCGCCTTGCAGGTCCGCCCCGGTCAGATCCGCCTGGGGAAACAGAGCCTGCGGTGCGCAAGCGCCGGCAAAGCGCGCGCCCCGCAACGATGATCCCTTGAAGCCCGACTGACGCAAATCGCATTGGCGAAAGTCCGCGGCGTCCAGCTGGCAATCCGTGAAATGGCACAACGCAAACGACTGCCCGGCGAAGCGCTGCGCTGTCAAATTGCATTCCGTGAACATCGTGCTGGCGGCGTTGGCGCCCGTCAGCGTGGCGCTGCGCAGGTCCAGCTGATGGAACAGGGTGTAGCCAAGCTGCGCTTGCGTCAGATCGGCGTTGGCGAAGGTGCCGCGCGAGAACACCGAGCGTTCCACGCAAGCGGCCTGCAACGATGCAAGCTCTAGCGACGTGGCGGTGAAAGACGATTCGTACAGGGCGGCCTGGTCCAGCCGGGCGCCCGTCAGGTCGCATTCCGTGAAGCTCGCGCCATGAAAGCGGCCGCCGCTGAACCTTGCTTCCCTTGCCTGGCAGCGTAGCAGCCGCGCAGTGTCCAGGTTGGCGCCGACGGCATCCACGTGGCCCATGGCGCAGCTGATGAACTGGCTGTCCTGCAACTGGCAGCCGGCCATCCGTGCACCCGTGAAATCAACGTGATCGAAAAAAGCACCCGCCAGATCCAGCCCGGCCAGATCGGCGCCTGCCAGGCTGATGTGTTGTATCGGCTCGCCATGGCGCACGCTGTCCAGCAGCTTGTCGATGTTCATGCGGGCTGCTCCGGCTGCCTGGCGGGCCAGCGCTTGGCGCCTTGCGTGTAGGTATGGTCCAGCCCGGTGCTGTCGTCCATTTGCGTTTGCGCGACATCGGCGCGGAAGAAGTTCGAACCGGTAAGGTCGGCACGCAAGAAGATGGCCTTGCCCAGCAAGCTGTTGATCAGGTTGGCATTACGCAGGCAGGCGCCGGTGAAATCCGCGCGCACGAAGTGCGTGTCGGGGGCGGTCAGGCCGCTCAGGTCGGCATCTTGCAACTGGCACTCGGAAAAGTCACAGGCGTTCAGGGTCGCGCCGCGCAAGTCCGCGCCCGTCAATGTGGCGCCGCGCGCGCTGCCGTGCTTGAACTGCATGCCGCGCAGCCGGGCGCCCGCCAGCTCGACGCGCCCGGCGAAGGCGCAGCCGTCCAGCGTGGCATTTTCCATGCTGAAGCGGCCTGTGAAAGCCACGTCCATGAAGCTCAGCCGCACCAACGTCGCGCCAGCAAAGTCCGCATTGGCAAGCGCGCCTTGCATGAACACGCACTGCTCGAAGCGCGTGTCGCGAAAGTCGCAGTCTTCGAATGTGCCGCTCATCGCCGCCCACTGGCTGAAGCTGGCGCGGCGGAAGTCGCAACGTATCAACCGCGCCTGGTGCAAGCGCCCCAGTTGCCATGCGCTGTCGGCAAAATTGCAGTCTTCGCACTGCGCGTGGTCCCACGTGCATTCCTTGAACTGGCCCTGCGCGAAGTTTGTCCTCACACATTGCGTGCGGCCCAGGTTGGCGCGCGTCAGGTTCGCGCCGGACAGGCTTGCGCGGGTCAAGTCCGCGCCGGTCAGCACGGCGTCGGTCAGGTCGCAGCCATCCAGCCGGGTATCCGCGAGCTTTGCGCCGGCGAAAATCGCGCGCTGAAAATTGACGCACGACAGGTCCATGCCCGATAGATCCGCACCGGTCAGGTTCATGTCGCGACAGTCGCGGTTGTTTTTCAGCTGCGCGTCCAGCTTGCGGCGCGTGCGCTGCGCGCGCAACGGGGGCATGGGCGGGGGCGGGGCAAAATGATGGGCCGACTGTTGATACGCCTGATGCACCTGCGGCCCCAGCGTGTCGGCCAGTGGCGGCTGGGACGTCGGGCTATCCGTCGATGCGCGTCCGGCCTGCGCATGCGGGCTGGCATCGAACTCGGCAATGTGTCGTTTGACCCTGCGGGGATCGAAGCCGGACGGCAGTGTGCCGTCCGGCCCCGGCCGGCGCAGCGCGTCCATGTCCACGCCGGCCACTTCGGCCATCTGCGGCAGGTTGGGATCCGCCAGCGCGCGCGCGCCCGGCCCGCCGGACAGGCGCTTGGCCTCTTCAAGCTCTTGCTGCATGCGCAATATCGTTTGTGGCAAATCGGCAAGCCTGGGCGGCGTAGGCGGCGGGTCCAACGGCGCCATGTACAGATCGGGGTCCAGGCCCTGCGCCAATAGCGACTCGCGTTCGCGCGCGTGGCGGCGCGCCAGCCCGGCGTGAACGTTCCTGTTGGTGGCACGCACGGCCAAGGTTTGCGCGTCCCCTTCCAACCCGCCGTCGCAAAGCTCTTCCGGCACGAGTTGCGCGTCCAGCAGGGCATAGACGGGGCCCAGCTCCGGGCTCAGGCGTTGCCGCACGACGTCCCGGTAATGGCTGACTTCGCGCGGCTGGTCCGCGTGTTCCAGCGCAGGCATGATGTGGCGGATATCGGCTGCGTCATCCTCGCGCACGTGCACCGCGCCGTGCCAGATCAGCACCATCTTCGTGTGATCGGGAAAAAACCATGCCGTGGTCAGGCGCAGCGGTACCTCTTCAAGCGCGCTGCCATCCGCCTGTCGGCTGACAAAACAGCGCGCGCGCCAGCGGGGCAGTTGGCCGCGCAACACCGCTTGTTCAGGATGCAGATTCCACAGCGCATAGTCCGTGCCACCGGCAAGCTCGGCGTTGGCCGGCCCCCATTGGTCGGGCGGCGCCGCGTTGAAGAAGCGCCAGTCCATGTCGCGCGCGAAACCGGGATAGTCGTGCTCCAGCCATTCCTGTCCGTAGTCGCGGCCCATATGCGATGCGCGCTGCGGCCATTCCACGGGCAGTGCGCCAAAGCCCGCAGGCGCCACGCGTTGCCCGGGGGCGCTGATGCGCTGCAAGGGGTGTTCAATGTTTGGCAGCCGACGCGTGCGCACGCCATTGATGACCTCGTCCTGCGCGCCGATACCCAGCGGGTTTTCAGCGACGTCCGGGCCGCCATAGGCGTGGCTCCAGTCCAGGCGCATGCGCGCAAACGGCTGCGGCGCGGTCGCCTTGCCATCGATCCAGTAGCGGTCGCCAAAGACCAGCAATGACTTGTCGATGGCGCCCACCTGCACGCGCACGCCGCACGCGCCGGGCTGCTTGGCATCATGGGGGTAGGCATGGCCCGAAACCAGCACTTCCGGGTACTGCTTGGGCGTGGCCAGGTCCAGCGCGCCGATGCCTTCTTCGGCGGCAAGCTTCCAAAGGTCCTGGTCGGTCAACAACGTGGGGGACTGCGCGATGTCGACCAGGGCGAAGACCGACACGCCCAACAGATCGCGGCGCTGCCATCGGTAGGGCCGCGTCAGGACGCCCAGGCGGAAAGGCTTGATGGTCTTCATGGGCTATCCGGTGGGCTGATCAATGGCGACGTCATAGGTGGCGGCATTGTCCCGCGACCCTTCGCGCGACCGTTGCGCGGACCCCTCCCGCGCCTGCACGCGCACCTGCACGGTCTTGCCCGCACCGAACTCGGCCAGGTGCAGCGGCGACAGCGGCACGCGTACCGTGCGCGTAAACGCCGGCGTGGCATCGGTGGCGGCAACCTCCAGCTCCAGCTCGATGACGAAATACAGCGTCTCGCCGATGCGGGTACGCGTGTCGCGCGCTGCCATCACGCGTGCGGTGCTGGCCACGCCCGTGGCGCGGACCGCGTCCAGGCGTTCGGTTTCCGCGCGCCCGGCCGCCCGGCGTCGGCGTTCGCGCCGAAGCATGAAGGCCGCCTGCACGCCCGACAACAGCAAGCCCAGCACCACCCATTTTCCCCAGTCCGGCCAGGCCGTCACGAAGTCCGACATGAGCGTCTCAAATGATGGACCACAGGCCGACCATGGATGCGCCCAGGCCGACCTGCTCGGCCTTCTGAAGGTCGAACGCGTAGCTGGACCCGGTCGTGCGGTACGACACCAACTGGCCAATACTGCTGACCGCCGCGTAGTTCGTGAACGACAGGTTCAGCATGACGGTGGTGCGGAACAACGCCATTCGATGCATCCCGAATTCGGCTTTGGCCACCGCCAGGCCGATCGAGAACGGTGTGGCCTGCAACCAGCTTTCCTTGGACAAATCCTTTACGTTGGCAGCGTCCATCACCACGTCGGCCGGCGTTTGCAGCGTGATGTTGCCCTGGGCCTTGACCATCACCGTCGAGCCTTCCGATTCGATGTGCGCCTTGCCTTTGGATTTGATGTCCATCGTGGCGGTTTCGGACTGCACCAACATCGCCGTCTTGGCCTTCACGTCCATGTTTGCATCGGTGGACAGCACCTCGACCTTGCCCTTGGCCTTTTCAGTCAGCGTGCCGTCCTTGACGTGATGCAGCGAGTTGCCGCCGGTGACGTTGACCTCCTGGCCCGTCTTCAAGGTCTCCTTGAACAGCCCCGTGATCTCGCGTTCTTCGCCCTTGGCGGCCACGGTGGTCTTCAAGCCGTTGTCGAACTTCTCATCCATCAGGCCGTCTTTCACGTTGACGGTGCGCGAGGCCTTGACGGTGTATTCCTCGTGCCCCGTGACGTACACGTCGCGGCGCTTGCCGACTTTCAAGTTGTCGGTGCCGGTGATGTTGATGTCGCGAAAGCCGCCTATCTTGGTGGTGTCGTTCTGGCCGATGGTGGTGTTGCGGTTCAGGTCGGTCGAGTGCGTCTCGTTGGCTTCGACCTCGGTGCACAGCTCGCGCTCTGCGTGCAGCCAGATTCGCTCGCAGCCGCTTTTATCTTCGAACATCAACGCGTTCGCGGTGGCTGGCGTACCGCTTTTCGAGCGGCTAAGAAAGCCGCTTTGCGTGGCATTGTCGGGCAGGTCCCACGGCGGCAGGTTGTTCGCATTGAACACGCGCCCGATCACGATGGGGCGGTCGGGTTGGCCGCCAATGAAATCCACGATGACCTCGTCGCGCACACGCGGCAATTGGATGCCGCCAAAGCCGCCGCCCGCCCAGGGGCTCGACACGCGCACCCAGCACGAACTGTTCTCGTCCTTCTTGCCGTAGCGGTCCCAGTGAAACTGCACTTTGACGCGGCCCATCTTGTCGGTCCAGATTTCCTCGCCCTGCTTACCGACTACCGTTGCCGTCTGCGGCCCGTGGGTGCGGGGGATCGGCGTGACGCGCGGGGCGCGAAACTGCGTGCTGGAGGGCAGCACCACGAATTCCAGATCGAAATCGCCGGGGTCTATCTGACCGCTTGCGTAGCCCGTTTCGCGAATGCGGTAGTAGGTGCTGACGACAAGATACTCGCGGTTTTCCGCTTGCCGTGGATGATTGCGCAGCGTGAACAGATGCCCGGTCGACAGCCCGCGCGCATTGGATGCGCCGGTGCTTTGTTCCTGCCGGCATTGCAGGTCTTGCAGTCGCACGCGCGTGTAATGCTCGGCATCGTCCGGGTTGGTGTAGCCGCCTTGCCATTCGTACATTTCCAGGTCGCCGTGGTCATAGGCGCCCGGGTTGTTGCGCCGCGCTTCCAGACTGGCAGCGGGCGTCAGCGGGTGGTAATCGGTGGTGGCGAAGGCGCCCGGCGTGATCTGCTCGGCCACTTCCCATTTGTGGATGTAGTCTTCGCGCGGCACCGTGATGCGGTCGGGGCCGTAATACGGAATTTGTTCGTAGTCGGCAACGGGTTCGTGCTGCGTGATGTCGTCGGTCAGCACCAGCGTGTGCTTGCCGTTGTCGTGCTTGAACCAGAAATAGATGCCCTCGTGTTCCATCAGCCGACAGATGAAGGCGTAGTCGGTTTCCTGGTACTGCACGCAGTATTCCCAGTTGCGATAGGTCTCGGTCAGCTTGAACTCAACGGGGTAGCTGTAATCCTTGAGCACCTCGCGGATCACGTCGGGCACGTTCTTGTTCTGGAAGATCTTGTTGTCCGACGTTTGCGTCAGGTACCACAGCCACGGGCGTACGGTGGCGCGGTAGATGGTGTAGCGCGACGTGTTGTTCTCACGGCCCACCAGCACGCAGCGGGTGATGTGTCCGCTGAGATAGCGCGGCGCGCCCGGCGTGGTTTCGATTTCAAGCGTCAGCGGTTTGCCAAGCAGCGACTTCATGTCCAGCGAATAGGACTCCGAGACCAGCTCAACCTCGAACTCAAATAGCTGCGACAGGCTTTCGGCGCCGTGCATGCCGCGAAATTTCAATTGCTCGGGCGGCAGGGGCGTATGCGCCTTGACGACGCGTTCGCTTGGCACGTTGCGGTCCATCTCATCGTCTCCTTATGAGAATTCAACTGCTGCTGCTGCTGCTGCTGCGCTTGCTGGGTTGGGATGCACCGGACGCGCAAACGGCGCGCGTCGTAACGACTGCAATGGGATGGCCGGCCACACTGGGGCCGCTTGCAAAGGGCGGGCGCCGCCGTGCAAAAAAGCGCAAAGCGAAAAACGCCGATGCCGGGGACGTCTGTCTCGTGAATCTGTTTACGCGCCGGTCTGCTGCCAGCGTGAGCGCCGATTGTAGGCACCGCGCAAAGCGGGTACGAAGCGCGATCACATGCTTTTGTGTTTTTTACACTTCCGTAACAACACTTGCAGGTCGGCCCGTATCACGTAAGGAATATGTCAAAACATCAACGTAGCAGGGCAAGAAGTGTGCATTTGTTTAGTGGCTTGTTAGGTTTCTGTAAGAAAAATCTGAGGTTGTGAGTTGTCGGTTGCATACGGAAAGACCTGCCTAGAATTCTCCCTTCCGTGAAGCAGCGCGGAGCGTAGTGGTTGGTTCCAGGCAGCATCCCCAGGCATCTAAGCAATGACTATGGACTTCGCCGATATCCTCAATACACTCGATTCACGTCTGCCCTGCGGGGAAGACCTCGAATACGACGCTGACTTTCTGCAGTTGCAGCAAGCCGCGGCCGGCCGGGACGAACAGCAGTTCGGCTCGACCATCATCGCTGCGCAGCCGCCCGACTGGCGCGAGGTCGAACGCCTGGCCCGTGCCTTGCTTGAGCGCACGCGAGACCTGCGCGTGATCAGCCTGTTGACCTGTGCCTGGACCGAGATCCGCGGGATACCCGGCTACGCGGACGGTCTGGCGCTGGCCGTCGACACCCTTGAACGCTATTGGGAACCCGTGCATCCGCGCCTGGATAGCGTGGGCGAGGACGACCCCATGCCGCGCATGAACGCCTTGGCCGCGTTCGGCGATATGCAGGGCTGCGCGCGCAGCGTGCGCTCGGCCAGCCTGGTCAATGGTGTGCATGGGCAGCTCTCGCTGCGTGATACCGAGGCGCTGCTGGATGGCAGCCGCCAGGACGCCGACTGCTATCCGGGAGGCCGTCCCCGTGTGGTGGCGCGCCTGCGTGAGGCCTGGGCGCAACGCGACGCCGATGTGCTGGCGCTGGCCGCCGCATGCGATGCGTTGCGACGCATCCAGAAGTTGGTGACGGACAAACTGGGCGCCACGTGGACGCCGGATTACAGCGCAGTCTTGCGCACGTTGAACGTTGTGTTGGATGCCGCGCGCGACGGTCAGCAGACCTCTGCGGACGCGTCTGGAATGGCTGCCGAGGCGCACACGACCAGCGCCGGCAACGGCCATGGGCCTGGCGCGCAGCAAGGCGATCATCAAGACGAAGCCGGGCAGTCGGCGGACACAGCGCGGGGCCTTGCCGCCACGCATGCCGGCGTGCGCTGGCAGGACGCCCGCATCCAGTCGCGCGATGACGCCATAGCCATGTTGAGCAAGGTGTGCGCGTACTTCGAAGCCAACGAGCCCGGGCATCCGGCGCCGTATCTCATTCGACGCACCCAGCAGCTTATTCCGTTGAGCTTTCACGACATCATCAAAAACCTGGCGCCCCAGGGCCTCGAGCAATTCGAGGCCTGGCTGCCCCGTGACACCGACAGCCGGCCGGATTCGTAGCGCGGCGCAGCCCCCAGAGACCAACAAGAGGAGACAACACCATGGCGACCAGCCTGAAAGGAAGCGGCCAGAAGTTCATCGCCAGAAACCGCGCGCCGCGTGTGCAGATCGAGTACGACGTGGAGATCTACGGCGCCGAGCGCAAAATCCAGCTGCCCTTTGTGATGGGCGTGCTGGCCGACCTGGCCGGCAAGTCCGAAACGCCCCAGCCCGAAGTGGGCGAGCGCAAGTTCCTGGATATCGATATCGACAACTTCGATGAACGCATGCGCTCGATCCAACCGCGCGCGGCATTCCAGGTCGAGAACACGCTGACCGGCGAAGGCAACTTGAACGTGGACATCACGTTCGAGAGCATCGATGACTTTTCGCCGGCCACCGTTGCCAAGAAGGTTGGCGCGCTGAACGAGCTGTTAAGCGCACGGACCCAGCTGGCCAACCTGCTGACCTACATGGACGGCAAGACGGGCGCCGAGGAACTGATCGGCAACGTGCTCAAGAACCCGGCGCTGATGAACGCGCTAGCGGCGGCGCCCAAGCCGGAAGCCCCACCCGCATCCGACCCCGCCGGCACGGACCCGGCCGCCTAGTTTCCGCTGGAATCGCTTTTCGGAGAATGCCATGACCGCAGTGGCCAAACGCGCCGACGCGCGCGCTGTCGATACCCTGGAAGCCGACGACCTGTCCGCGCTCCTGAAGAAAGAATTCAAACCCAAGACCGAGCAGGCGCGCGAGGCGGTGGAACACGCCGTGCGCACCCTGGCGCATCAGGCGCTTGAGAACAGCGGCGTCGGCCTGTCGTCCGACGCCTACCGCACCATCCAGGCGATCATCGCCGAGATTGATCGCAAGCTGTCCGAGCAGATCAACCGCGTGATGCACCATCCCGAATTCCAACAGCTGGAAGGCGCGTGGCGGGGCCTGCATTACCTGGTCACCAACACCGAAACCGACGAGCTGTTGAAGATCCGCGTGATGAGTATTTCCAAGGCGGAACTGGGGCGCACGCTCAAGCGCCACAAGGGCGTGGGCTGGGACCAAAGCCCCATCTTCAAGCGCGTGTATGAAGAAGAGTATGGCCAATTCGGCGGCGAGCCGATCGGTTGCCTGGTGGGCGATTACCACTTCGACCACAGCCCGCCGGATGTGGAGCTGCTGGGTGAGATCGCCAAGATCTCATCCGCCGCGCATTGCCCCTTCATTGCGGGTGCATCGCCCAATGTGATGCAGATGGATTCGTGGCAGGAGCTGGCCAACCCGCGCGACCTGACCAAGATCTTCACCAACACCGAATACGCCGCGTGGCGCAGCCTGCGCGAGTCCGAGGATTCGCGCTATATCGGGCTGGCGATGCCGCGCTTTCTGGCACGCCTGCCGTATGGCGCGCGCACGAATCCGGTGGATGAATTCGACTTTGAAGAAGACACCGACGGCGCCAACCACGACCGCTACACCTGGGCCAACTCGGCGTATGCGATGGCGGCAAACGTGAACCGCTCGTTCAAGTTGTACGGCTGGTGCACGTCGATCCGGGGCGTGGAGTCTGGCGGCGCGGTGGAAAACCTGCCGTGCCACAGTTTTCCCAGCGATGACGGCGGCGTGGACATGAAGTGCCCGACGGAAATCGCGATCAGCGATCGGCGCGAGGCCGAGCTGGCCAAGAACGGCTTCATGCCGCTGGTGCATCGCAAGAATTCCGACTTCGCTGCCTTCATCGGCGCGCAGTCGCTGCAAAAGCCACACGAGTACTACGAGGCCGACGCATCGGCCAATGCCAAGCTGGCCGCGCGCCTGCCGTACCTGTTTGCGTGCTGCCGGTTTGCGCATTACCTGAAGTGCATCGTGCGCGACAAGATCGGCTCATTCCGCGAACGCGACGACATGGAGCGTTGGCTGAACGACTGGATCATGAATTACGTGGATGGTGACCCGGTGAACTCGTCGCAGGAAACCAAGGCGCGCAAGCCCTTGGCGGCGGCCGAGGTGCAGGTGCAGGAAATCGAAGACAACCCGGGCTATTACTCCGCCAAGTTTTTCCTGCGGCCGCACTATCAGTTGGAAGGGCTGACGGTGTCGCTGCGGTTGGTGTCCAAGCTGCCTTCGCTCAAGCAGAACGAAGGCTGAGCGTCAGACAAGATGGGCGCAGCCGCGCCCGATAACTTCAGGAGACAGATGTGGCTGTGGATATGTTCATGAAAATCGATGGCGCCAACGGTGAATCCAAAGACGCCAACCATAAGGACTGGACGGATATCGTGTCCTTCTCGTGGGGCGCGACGCAGCCGGGCAACCTGGCCAGCGGCGGCGGCCTGGGCGCCGGCAAGGCAAGCTTCAACGACCTGCACGTGGTGGCGCGCATCGACAAGGCGTCGCCCGCCGTGATGAAGCACTGCGCCAGCGGCAAGCACCTGGGCAAGATCGAGCTGTCGCTTTGCAAGGCGGGCGGCGAGCAGATCGAATATTCCAAGATCACGCTGGAAGACGTGCTGGTGTCCTCGGTGCAGATCTCTGGTGACCGCAGCGCCGAGGGCGTGGTGGTGAACTACGCTTTCCAGGCGGCAAAGGTCAAGCAGCAGTACTGGGAACAGACGGAGAAGGGCGGCAAGGGGGCTGAAAGCCTGGTGGCTTGGGACATCAAGCAGAACAAGGAAGTCGGCTAGGGCGGGGCCACGATGTCTATGGTTGCCGTTCCATTCGGCGCGATCAGCCTGTCCGGCCAGCTGGAAGAAGTGCAGGCGCAGATTCGCCGCCGACCGGCTGATGCGGACTTGCGCGCGCAACTGTTCCAACTGTTGGTGGTGCAGGGAGACTGGGCTCGTGCCGCTGAACAGCTCAGCGTATGTGGCGCGCTGAGTGCGCAGGCGCGGCCGACGGTCGCGCTGTATGCCAGCGCCATCGCGGCGGAGCGCGAGCGCGAGGCGGTGCTGGCGGGCGACGGCGAGCCCGTCATGTTGAGCGAGCCTGATGCGTGGATGCAGGCCCTGCTGTCGGCGCTGCATCGGGACGGGCAGGGTCCGAAGGACGAGGTCGCCGAGCAGCGTTCCCGCGCCCTGCAGGACGCCGATGCGCGCGGGGGCACCGTGCAAGGCGTTATGCAGGGGGTTGGGCGAGGGGGTGTGCAGGGGGTGGGGCAGGATACCCCACTGCCGTTCCAGTGGATGTGCGACGGCGACAGCCGCCTGGGGCCGGTGTTCGAGTTCCTGGGCGCGGGGCGATACGTGTGGCTGCCCTTCACGGCGCTTAAATGCTTGCGCCTGCTGGCCCCCGAGGGGCTGTGCGATCTGGTGTGGTCGCGCGCCGAGATCGAACTGGTGGGCGGCCGTACGCTGCAAGGCCTGGTGCCGGCCCGTTACCCGCCGGCGCCGGGCGCACGGATGATCGACCAGCCCGATCCCGTCAAGCTGGGGCGCGTGACCGAGTGGCGGCCGTTGTATGCCGACACCTACGCGGGCGTGGGCCAGAAGATGTGGCTGACCGACGCGGGCGAGTTCGCACTGCTGGACCTGCGCAGCGTGGAGTTCGCGTGATGGGCCACGCCGACGACACCGCCCGCTGGAAGCCGGCCGTGCAAGGCTCGCAGAGCGCGCAAAGTGCGCCTGCTGAGCGTACGCGGCGCGCCATGCGGGATCGCCTGCAGCCGTCGTTGCTGGACCGCTTGATGGACAACGACCCCACGCGTCGCGAAGAACCTCGCGACAGCGCCATGCTCACGCATGAGCAGCTGCGCGCGGCGGTGTTGCGGGATCTGCGCTGGCTGCTCAATACCGTCAACTTGCAGACCTCACAGGACTTGTCGGCGCATCGTCAGGTTGCCACATCGACCGTGAATTTCGGCGTGCGCGCGATGGCCGGCAAGCGTATGTCGGAGATCGACTGGATCGACGTCGAAGAGTCCATACGCGATGCGATATCCGCGTTTGAGCCGCGCATCCTGGATTCCTCGGTCGAGGTGCGCTGCGTAACGGACACGGGCACGCTCGAACATCACAATGTGCTCAGCCTGGAAATACGGGGCATGCTGTGGTGCGTGCCACACCCGCTTGAGTTCCTGTTCCGTACCGACATCGATCTGGAAAGCGGCCACATGGATCTGCGCGATCTGGGTGGGCTCTGATGGACGCGCGCTTGCTGGACTACTACAACCGCGAGCTCGTGTATCTGCGCGAGCTGGGGGCGGAATTCGCGCAGGCGCATCCCAAGGTCGCGGGGCGGCTGGGCATGAACGCGACGGAAGTGGCCGACCCTTACGTCGAGCGCCTGCTGGAAGGCTTCAGCTTTCTGACGGCGCGCATCCAGATGAAGATGGACGCGGAGTTTCCGCGCTTCTCGCAGCGCTTGCTGGAAGTGGTGTACCCGAACTATCTGGCGCCCACGCCGTCGATGGCGATCGTGCAGTTTGCACCCAGCATGAATGAGGGCACCTTGGCCGGTGGCTTCGAATTGCCACGCGGCACGCTGCTGCGCGGCCGTGTACCGCGTGGCGAGCAGACGCCGTGCGAATTCACGACCGGGCACGCCGTGCGCTTGTGGCCGCTGCAAGTCACTCACGCCGACTTCACCGCGGCTCCGCAAGACTTGCCGTTGGCGCGGCTGGGCCTTGCCGGCCGCGCCGCGCGCGTGTTGAGCGCATTGCGCATACGGATCGAAATCGGCGGCGGGCAGCGGCTGGAAGACCTGGACCTGGACCAACTGGTGTTCCATCTGCACGGGCAGGATTTGCAGATGCAGCGCCTGCTGGAAGTGCTGATGGGGCACACGGTGGCAGTGCTGGGCCACGACACGGCCCGGCCGGTGGCGTGGATCAACAAGCTGCCGGCAGGCGCGGTGCGGCATGAAGGTTTTGCCGACGACCAGGCGCTGCTGCCGGGCGATGCGCGCGTATTCCAGGGCTATCGCTTGCTACAGGAGTACTTTGCCTTTGCGCAGCGCTATCTGTTCTTCAGCGTGAATGGCTTGAAAGCGGGATTGAAAACGGGGCCGAGGTCCGCATCGGATGCGGGCGCCGGCGGCGCGCTGCCGGTGTCATCCACCCCACGCGAGACCCGCGCATTCGATCTGACCTTCCTGTTCTCGGTGGCCGCCCCGGAACTGGAAGGCGCGATCTCCGCCGCCAATCTTGCGCTGCATTGCGCGCCCGTCATCAACCTGTTTCCCAAGCGCGCCGATCGAGTGGCGATCACGCCGCGCACGTCGGAATATCACGTGGTGGTGGATCGCAGCCGCCCGCTGGACTACGAAGTGTTCGGCGTGACGCGGGTCACCGGGCACGCGTCGGCGCAGCAACAAGAGCAGGAGTTCCGTCCGTTCTACGGGTCCTTGGGCAGCGATCCGGACGACTACGGCGCGTACTACTCCGTGCGCCGCGAGCCCCGGCTGATCTCGGACACCGCGCAGCGCAACGGTACGCGCACCGGCTACACCGGCAGTGAAGTGTTCCTGTCGCTGGTGGACCGCCAGGAAGCGCCGTTCTCCGGCCAGCTGCGCCATGTGTCGCTGGAAACGCTATGCACCAATCGGGACCTGGCGATGCTGCTGCCGCTGGGCACCGACACCGACATGACGCTGCGCGTGTCGGCGCCCGTGCGCGCGGTGAAGGTGCTGCACGGCCCCACGCGCCCCTGTGCGGCGCTGGCCGAGAACGCCGCCACCTGGCACCTGATCAGCCACTTGGGGCTGAACTACCTGAGCCTGACGGACCTGGACACAGAGCAGGGTGCGCAAACGCTGCGCGAGATGCTGCACGTGTACGGCAACCTGGCCGATCCGGTGGTGCGCAAGCACATCTCCGGGCTGCGGCACGTCAGCGCCAAGCCCGTGTATCACCGCTTGCCGGTGCCGGGTCCCATCGTCCATGGGCGCGGCGTGCGCATCGCGCTGCAAGTGGACGAGGCGGCCTTCTCCGGCATCAGCCCGTATTTGTTTGGCGCCGTGCTTGAACAGTTTTTCGCGCGCCATGTGTCGATCAACATGATGTCGGAGCTGGTCCTGTCGACCCTGCAGCGCGGCGAAGTCGCCCGCTTCAAGCCCCGCATGGGACGCCGGCCCGCGGTCTAGGCAGGCACCCCCACGAACCGGAGCGCATGATGAAATCCGCCGCAAGCTTGAACCGAATTGCCTATGACCCGGTGCATTTGCTGGGTGAGGTGCTGCATGTCGAAGCCGACGGCCGCTACGCCGTCGCGTGCGATGGCCGCACCTGGCAGGCGCGTCGCGCCGCCAGCTGCCTGCTGGCACCCCAGCCGGGTGATGAGGTGCTGATCAGCGGGCCGGACCCGTCGCGCGTGTATCTCATCGCGGTCACCGTGCAGGCGGTATCCGCCGGCACGGTGTTGGAGACCCAGGGTGATCTGGTGCTGCGCTCGCAGGGCGGCAACGTGCGCGTGGAAAGCGCGGGCGACGTGACCTTGCAAGGCCGGGACGCCGTCCACATCCGCACGCCCGAATATTCCGTGGACGCCGACGAAGAACGTCATGCCGCAAAACGCATTCGCATGGTGGCCGAACACCTGCATGCCACTATCGGCGAGACGCGGCTGGTCGGGCGCAACTACGAAGCGGTGCTGGACCGCATGACGCTCATGGCGCGCGTGTCCATGCGCAGCGTCAGTGACGTGGACCAGGTGCGTGCGGGCTCCATCGATTTCCAGGCCGAGCAAAGCGCGCGGCTGCATGCGTCATACACGCTGGTAACCGGCGCCGACCTGGTCAAGGTTGACGCCAAGCAGATTCACATGGGGTGACGGGATGGACGTCACGCATCCCGTCGCCGACGCGCAGTGGTGGCGTGCCCTGGAGCGCGAGCCCTACGCGCACGATCTGTTCCACGCCCTGCGCTGGATCGATGCGCATTGCGGCGCGCGCAAGCCGCTGGGGCGCGATACCGTGGCGCGTTACGAGCCCGTGCGCTTGCGGCAAGAGCCGTCGATGGCGTTCGCACCGTCCACGGTGGCGCGCGTGCGGCCGGCGCAGAACGGCCGGCCGGCTGAAGTTTCCATCTATGGCTTCGGCCTGTTTGGCCCCAACGGCCCCTTGCCGCTGCACCTGACGGAGCATGCGCACGAACGCATGGCGCACTACGGCGACCGCACGCTGGCCGCCTTTGCCGATGTGTTCCATCACCGCCTGATCCTGTTGTTCTACCGCGCCTGGGCAGATGCGCAAAGCACGGTCAGCCTGGACCGCAAGGACGCGCGCTTCACGCGCTATGTGGCCAGCCTGTTGCATATGGGCGAACCGTCGATGCAGCGGCGCGATGCCGTGCTGGACCATGCCAAGTACTTCATGGCGGGGCACCTGGTGCGCCAGACCCGCAACCCCGAAGGGCTCAAGCACATCCTGCAAGCGTTCTTCGGCCTGCCGGTGCGCATCCGCGAATTCGTGCCGCAATGGATACGCCTGGAGCCCGAGCAGCGGCTTGGGCTGGGCAGCCCGATGGGCTTGGGGCGCGACTCGGTGCTGGGCGTGGCGGTGCGCGATGCCCAGCACAAGTTCCGCATCGAGGTCGGTCCGTTGACGTTCGACGATTACCAGAGCTTCCTGCCGGGCGGCTTGCGCGCGCGGCAGCTGACGCATTGGGTCAGGCATTACATCGGCGTGGAACTGGCGTGGGACGTGCGCCCGGTGTTGCGCGCCGATGAGGCCGGCGGCGTGCGCCTGGGCGCGCAGCGGCCGCTGGGCCTGTCGGCGTGGCTGGGAAGGCGCCGGCCCGCGCAGGGCGACGCCGACGATTTGCTGCTGGACTATGAACGCCGCGAACAGACGCCGGCACGTGGCCGCTTGCAGGCCCAACCTTCCAGGACACCGCGCGCTTGATCGCGCCATGACGCCATGTCGGATATCGGTCGCATCGAACTGTTCGGAAAGCTTAATCCGCTGCTCTACCAGGCGCTGGAAGGCGCAACGGCGTTCTGCAAGCTGCGCGGCAATCCTTACGTGGAACTGGTGCATTGGGTGCATCAGATTCTGCACGCGCAGGATAGCGATGTGCACCGTATTGCGCGCGCGTTCGAACTGGACCTGGGGCAGTTGCAGGCCGACCTGACGGCAGAGCTTGATCGGCTGCCGGCCGGCGCCGGATCGGTGTCCGATCTGTCGGAACACATTGATCACGCCGTGGAACGCGCGTGGGTGCTGGGCTCGCTGCGTTATGGCGCCGCGCGCATTCGCAGTGGCCATCTGTTGGCGGGCCTGGTCCGGACGTACGCGCTGCGTCATGTGCTGCTGGGCATGTCGCCGCAGTTTGCGCGCATCGTGCCCGACAAGCTGCTTGAGCAGATGGACGAGATGGTGCAGGGGTCGCCGGAAGGCGTCAGTGCGACGACCGCCGCCGGCGACGACGCGCAGGCGCCGCGCAAGGACCTGGCCGCGTTGGAGCGGTTTGCCGTTGACCTCACCGCCAAGGCTCGCGCGGGCGAGATCGACCCGGTGTCGGGGCGCGACGAAGAAATCCGCCAGATCGTCGATGTGTTGATGCGTCGGCGGCAGAACAATCCACTGCTGACGGGCGAGGCCGGCGTGGGCAAGACCGCCGTCGTGGAAGGTCTGGCACTGCGACTGGCCACGGGCGATGTACCGCCGCCCCTGCGCGACGTGTCTTTGTATCTGCTGGACATCGGGCTGCTGCAAGCCGGCGCGGGCGTAAAGGGCGAATTCGAGCAACGCCTGCGCAGCGTGATCGATCAGGTCCAGGCAAGCGACCGGCCCATCGTGCTGTTCATCGATGAGATCCACACGCTGGTGGGCGCGGGCGGCGCGGCGGGCACGGGGGACGCGGCCAACCTGCTCAAGCCCGCGTTGGCGCGCGGTCAGTTGCGCACCATCGGGGCGACCACGTGGTCGGAATACAAGAAGCACATTGAAAAGGACCCCGCGCTGACCCGCCGTTTTCAGGTGGTTCAAGTGCACGAGCCGGACGAGGCGCGCGCGTTTGACATGCTGCGCGGCCTGGCCGAAACCTTGCAGGCGCATCACGGCGTACTGCTGCTGGACGAGGCCATCACGGCGGCGGTGAGCTTGTCGCATCGCTACATTCCCGCGCGCCAATTGCCCGACAAGGCGGTGGCGTTGCTGGACACCGCGTGCGCGCGCGTGGCGATCAGCCAGCACGCCGTGCCGCCCGCGCTGGAGGATGCACGCCGACGCATCCAGGCGCTGGAAACGGCGCTGCGCATTGCCCGGCATGAAACACATCTTGGCGCGGGCGACGCGCAGCGCGTTGAACGCCTGGAGGCCGAACGGGCGCAAGCCGCGCAGGCGCAAGCCCAGCTGGCCGCCAGCTGGGAGGCCGAACGCGAGCTGGCCGCAAAGGTGCTCTCGCTGCGCGAAACCTTGAGCGCGCCGGCAACGGCGGGCGTTGACCACGCGTCGACACGGCAGGCGCTTGCGGGCGCCGCACAGGCACTGGCGGGCGGCCAGGGCGAGGCGCCGATGATACACACCGCCGTAGACGCGGCGGCGGTGGCGGCCGTGGTGGCCGACTGGACCGGCATCCCCGTGGGCCGCATGGTGCGCGACGAGGCACACGCCGTACTGGCGCTGGCGGACACGCTGGAAAAGCGCGTGATCGGCCAGCGCGACGCCCTGGAAGCCGTGGCGCGCCGTATCCAGACATCACGGGCCGGTCTGACCGACCCGGCCAAGCCGGTGGGCGTGTTCCTGCTTTGTGGGCCCAGCGGGGTCGGCAAGACCGAAACCGCGCTGGCCCTGGCCGAAGCGCTGTATGGCGGCGAACAGAACCTGATCACCATCAACATGAGCGAATTCCAGGAGTCGCACACCGTCTCCACCCTCAAGGGCGCGCCGCCGGGTTACGTGGGCTATGGCGAAGGCGGCGTGTTGACCGAAGCCGTGCGCAGGCGGCCGTATTGCGTGGTGCTGCTGGACGAGGTCGAGAAGGCGCACCCCGACGTGCACGAGATCTTCTTTCAGGTCTTTGACAAGGGCTGGATGGAAGACGGCGAGGGCCGCTACATCGACTTTCGCAATGCGGTCATCATCCTGACGTCCAACGTCGGCACCGAGCGCCTTGCCACGCTGTGCCGCGATCCCGTGTTGATGCCGGATGCCGAAGGGCTGGCGGCCGCGCTGCGCGAACCCCTGTTGCAGGCATTTCCGGCGGCGCTGTTGGGACGGCTGGTGGCGGTACCCTATCTGCCGCTGTCGGACGACATGCTGGCGCGCATCGTGGCGTTGCAGTTTGACCGAGTACGCCGCCGTTTGCAGGAACACCACGACGTAGCGCTGGAGGTCACGCGGGAAGCAACGGCGCTGGCCGTGACGCGCTGCACGCAAGTCGAGTCAGGCGCGCGCATGGTTGACGCCATTCTTACCAACACGGTCCTGCCGCAAATCAGCCGCGAACTGCTGGGCGCGTCCATGCAGGGCCGCAAGCTGCAACGCGTGCGCCTGTCAGCCAATGGCGGGGAATTTCGCTATGACTATGACTACGCGTGAATCGCTAGCGGTCGGTGTCGTCCGGCACTTTCTTCACGGACGCGGGCCGCATGAAGCTGCCGATTTCCCGCAAGTGGTCGGCGGCGGCGCGGCTATCCGTGGCATCGCGCGGACCGCGCAGGGCGTCGTCGACGGGATGGCGCCGATGGTCGGCCAGCGGGTCGTGGGCGGGCAGCGTGGACGGCGTGCCGTCGGCGAAGACGCTGGGCGAGCCCTCATGGGCTGCGTCGAACAACGCCAGGGGGTCGGTGACCGGGCGCGAGACGGACGCGTCGCCGCGTGGCAGGTGGCGCAGCGGGTCGTCGGGGTTGCGCGCGGCGGCGGAATCCAGATCGAAAGGGTGGGTGGATACGTCCGGGGCGCTGCCCACGGGCAAGGTGCCGGGGCCGATCAGGTCGCTGAAGATGTCTTCGATGACCGGGGCGGCGGCCGGCTGGGCTTGGGCATCGGTTGCGGCGGACGCGGCCGAATCCGCTCGCAGGCGGTAGGTGCCTATTTCCAGTTCGTCGCCCGGCACCAAGGGCAGTTCCTGATCGCATTGAACGCGCTGCCCATTGATGCGCACGGTGCTCATGCTGCTCAAGTTCATCAGAAAGCCGGTGGTGTCCCCGTCGCGGACGCGCAGTACTGCCTGCACTCGGCAGATGTCGCCCGTGGGGTCGGGCAGGGCCAGCTGATTCTCGGGGCTGCGGCCCATTGTGCCGCCGGGCGCCCGGAATTCGGTCTGGATGGGAGCGAAAGCCGGATCGCCGGCATGTTGGAACACCGTGAGCTTCATGCCTTTCTCCTTGGCGTCGGCGGCGCGTCAGCGGGCCTGGGCTGCCTTGGCCGACTTGAAAACCGGGCCCCATTGGGGATGCCCCGCTTCGTTGGGCGCAAGGTCGAACGAGGGCTGCAATTGCAGGATGCGGGTGAAGCTGTCCTCGCAAAGCTGGTGGTAGCCGATGACGCAGTAGCTGAAGGCTTGCAGCTTCAAGGCCTCGACGCGTACGGGCACCGGCGCGGTGGCCAGGGCGTCGGACGTGGCCACGGTGCGCGCGACGTCACCGAAACGGCTGGCGGCGTATTCGTTGCGTACCTGCTGCAAGGCGTCGGCGGCTTGCGGGGACGGCGAGGAACTACAGGCCGCGAGCACCGCAAGAATGGCAATCAGGCTAAGACGAACGGGCTGTTTCATGGCGCGGGCGTGTCGATGCACAAGGAAAGTGGCTCGGTTGTTCCGCCGATGATAGCGGCCCGGCGCGTGGCGGTTGCGTCGTGGCGTAACAGACGTGTGTGTTTTATTTCCGAGGACTTATGAACCGGTTTTCTTACGAGACAAGCTTGCCCACGGGGCGTCCCCGGGGGCGTTGGCCGCGCGTCGCGGCATGTCTGGCGGCGGGGGCGCTGATCGTCGGATGTTCATCGACCGCCAAGCGCGTGCCCGCGCCTTACGCCATCGAACTGCGCGCAGACCCGAAGGTAAACGCCAGCGCCAGTGGCAGGCCCTCGCCGGTGCAGGTGACCATCTATGAATTGAAGTCGGCCAGCACCTTCCAGGCCAGCGACTTTTTCACTTTGCAGGCCGATGCGCGCGCGGCGCTGGGCACTGAGCTGCTCAACACCGAACAGGTCATCTTGCGGCCGGGGGATACGAAGGTGCTGCATTACCCCGGCAACGCGGACGCGCGCGTGGTGGGCGTGGTGGCCGCGTACCGGGATCTTGAGCAGAGCAAATGGCGTTTGCTGGTGTCGCTGCCCGAACCGCAGAACACGAACATCTACAAGGTATGGCAGTTTTCACCGAACGAGGAGACGGTGAAAGTGGCCGTGACGCGCGCTGGCCTGGAAGAGGTGGACCGCAGCCGTTCGTGGTGGCCTTTCTAGCAGCACAAATCAAACGATAACAAGAGAACCTGAGCATGGTGAGCAGAGACAAAGTGATCTGGTCGGAGGGCATGTTCCTGCGGCCGCAGCATTTCCAGCAGCTGGAGCGTCATGTGCTGCACGCGGCGACGCAGCGTGCGGTGGCGGCGCAAGGGTTCTTCTGGGGGTTTTCGCATCTGTCGGTGGACCGCGAAGCACTCGCGATCGGCAAGCTGGTGTTGACTGACGCGTCAGGCGTCATGCCCGACGGCACCCCGTTCGACTTTGCCGGTCCGGCCGCCGCACCCGCCGCGCTGGAGGTGCCGGCGCGGGCGCGCGACGCGCGCGTCATGTTGGCGATTCCCCGTACGCGTCCCGGCGCGACCGATGTTGTCTACGAAGGCGAAGAAGACACCCTGGCCCGCTATCTCGTGCACGAGGCCGATGTGCACGACACCGGCTCGGTGGCGCTGGAGCCCGCCCTGCTGCAACTGGGCCGCCTTCGACTGCGGCTGATGCTGGAAGACGAGCTCACCGACGATTGGCTGGGCCTGGGCGTTGCGCGCGTGGTGGAGCGCCGGCCCGACAACCGCATCGTGCTGGACGACGGCTACGTGGCGCCGTGGCTAGCGGCCGGCGAACACCCTGTGCTGCGCGGGTGGATCAACGAACTGTATGGCCTGCTGGGTGCGCGTAGCGAAGCCCTGGCCGCGCGGCTGTCGCAGCCCGGTCGTGGCGGCGTGTCCGAGGTCTCCGATTTCATGCTGCTGGAAACCGTCAACCGCTACGTCGGGGCGCTTTGGCATGCCCGCCAGAGCGCCGGCCAGCATCCCGAGCGGCTGTTCCACGACTGGTTGATGCTGGCCTGCGATCTGGCCACCTTCACGTCCACGACACGGCGTCCAGAGGTGTTGCCCGAGTACGTGCATGACGATCTGCAAAACACGTTCGCGCCGCTGATGCACGAGTTGCGCCGGTCGCTGTCGGCAGTGCTTGAGCAGCGCGCGTTGCAGATCCCGCTGCAAGACCGGGGCCAGGGCGTACGCGTGGCGCAGATTGCAGACGCCGAGCTGCTGCAAACCGCCGGCTTCGTGCTGGCGGTGCATGCGGACATGGGCACGGACACCGTGCGCGCGCGCTTTCCCGCGCAGGTCAAGATCGGCCCGGTCGAACGCATCCGCGATCTGGTGCACCTGCAACTGCCGGGCGTTGCGGTACGCGCACTGCCGGTGGCGCCGCGCCAGATTCCCTACAGCGCGGGGCATGTGTATTTCGAGCTGGATAAAAGCGGGGAGTTCTGGAAGCAGCTGGAGCGCACCGGCGCGCTGGCCTTGCATTTGGCGGGTGACTTCCCCGGCCTGACGATGGAGTTCTGGGCGTTGCGGGATTGAACGCGGAGACAGCTATGCATGCATCGGACCACACCCTGTCCGCCCCGCCAGGAAGCCTGGGCGACACGCCCGGCCAGGCCTCCAGCCGGCTGCGGCCTCATGACTACGTCATCAGCGGCGCCAACCCGCTGGTGGCGGCGGCCAACCCCTTGTTGGACTTGATCCCGCAAATCCGCGCCACCGCGTCGCACCCGTCGCCCGCGATGCTGCGCGAGCACTTGCTGGACGAGATCCGTCAGTTTGAGTTGCGCGCACAGCAGGCGGGCATTCCCAACGAAACGATCCTGGGCGCGCGCTACTGCCTGTGCACCGCGCTGGACGAAGCCGCCGCGTTGACCCCGTGGGGCGGGGGCGGTGTGTGGTCGGCACACAGTCTGCTGGTGACCTTTCACAACGAGACCTGGGGCGGCGAGAAATTCTTCCAGCTGCTGGCCAAGCTATCGCAAAACCCGGCGCAACACCTGGACCTGCTTGAACTGCTGTATTACTGCCTGCTGCTGGGCTTTGAAGGCCGCTACCGCGTGATGGACAACGGCCGTTCGCAACTGGAAACGCTGCGCCAGCGCTTGCTGCGCATCCTGCGGGGGGCACGTGGGGAGTACGCGCTTGCGCTGTCGCCCCATTGGCGCGATGAGCCCGCGCAAACGCCGCTGCGGCGGTTGCCCGTGCCGCTGTGGGTCTTCGGCGCGTTGGCTGCCGTGCTGGCGCTGGCTTTGTATTGGGGGTTGGGATGGCGGTTGGGCAGCCATTCGGACGGCGTGTTTGCGTCCATCAGCCAGCTCAAGCCGCCTGTCGTGCAGATCGCCCCGGCGGTGGTGAAGCGGCCCGCGCCCGCGCCGCGCCTGGCGGTGTTCCTGGCGCCCGAAATCCGCGACCAGCTGGTCAGCGTGCGCGACGAGGTGGACCGCAGCGTGGTGGTGTTGCGCGGAGACGGCGTGTTCGAGTCCGGTGCCAGTTCCGTTCGCGATCAGTACCTGCCCGTGCTGTCGCGCGTGGCGGACGCGTTGCGCGAGACGCAGGGCAGCATTCTTGTGCGCGGGTACTCCGACAACATACCGATGCGCAGCGCGCGCTTTCCGTCCAACTGGCATCTGTCGCAGGCCCGCGCGGACGCCGTCAAGGACATGCTGGAACAACGCCTGGGGCAATCGGCTTCGGCGCGCGTCCGGGCGGAAGGGCGTGGGGATGCGGACCCGGTCGCACCCAACGATACGGCGGCAGGCCGCGCGCTGAACCGCCGCGTGGAAATCACGGTGCTGGTGCCGCCCACCCCGCATGAGGGCGATGCACAAGGAGGCAAAGAATGATCTACCGATTGTTCGGATGGTTCTTCAGCCGGCGCGTGTGGAATTTCCTGGGCCTGGTGGCGCTGGCGCTGCTGATCTGGATTGCGGGGCCGCTGATCGCGGTGGGTGCCGTGCGGCCGCTGGAAAGCCAGACGGTGCGCATCATCGTCATCGTGGCGATGTTTGCCATATGGCTGCTGCGCTGGGTGTGGCGCAAGTGGCGGGAAGGGCGCTTGAACGCGCAGTTACTCGGCCAGTTGCGTCCCCGGCCGCGCGCCGAAAAGGCCGTGCAAGACGTTGCCGAGAACGACGAGATCCGCCAGCTGGAAGCGCGGTTTGATGAAGCCGTCGAACTGCTGCGCAAGACGCGCTTTGAGAATCGCGGCAAGCGCCGTCCGCTGGATCGATTCTCGAAACAGTATCTGTACCAGCTGCCCTGGTACGTCATCATCGGCGCGCCGGGGGCGGGCAAGACGACGGCGCTGGTGAACTCGGGCTTGAACTTCCCGTTGGCCGAGCGCTACGGCAAGGTCGCCTTGCGCGGGGTGGGCGGCACGCGCAATTGCGATTGGTGGTTTACCGACGACGCGGTGCTGCTGGATACGGCGGGGCGCTACACCACCCACGAAAGCGACCCCACGGGCGACGAGGAAGAGTGGCGCGGCTTTCTTCGCCTGCTGACCAAGTACCGTGGCCGGCAGCCGATCAACGGCGCCATGTTGACGGTCAGTGTCGAAGACCTGTTGTCGGCATCCGATGCGCAGCGTGCGCAGCACGCGGCGGTGCTGCGGCGCCGCTTGCAGGAACTACGCGAGCAGCTGGGCATCGCGTTTCCTGTCTACGTGCTGGTGACAAAGACAGATCTGTTGTCCGGCTTCGAAGAGTACTTTGCGTCGTTCAGCCGCGATGAGCTGGCGCAGGTGTGGGGCTTTACCTTGCCCTACGCGCGCACGCAGGAGCCTGACTTCGATTTGTACGACGCCTTCCATGCCGAGTACGCGCTGCTGCAACGGCGGCTGGATGACGCCTTGCCGGAAGTGGTGGCCGCCGAGGAAGACCCTGCGCGGCGCGCACTGGCCTACATGCTGCCGCAGCAATTTGCCGGGCTGCAAAACATCCTGGGCCATTTCCTTAGCGACGTGTTCGCCACGTCGAAGTTTGAAGCGCGCGTCATCCCGCGCGGCGTGTACTTCACCAGCGGCACGCAAGGGGGCGAAACCTTCGACCAGGTGACCGGCCATCTGAAGCGCTACCTGCGCATCGATGGTGCGCCCTCGCCCGCGCCCAGCGTGCCGGGCGAGGGCGAGGGCCGCAGCTACTTCCTGAAAAACCTGCTGCGCGACGTCATCTTTCGGGAAGCGGGCCTGGCAGGCCGTAACCTGCGTTGGGAACGCCGCTATCGGCAATTGCACTGGGCCGGTTACGGGCTGGTCACGGCGATGTTCGTGGCGCTGATTGCCGGCTGGGCATTGAGCTATCGCAACAACTCGGCCTATGTGGATGAAGTGGCGCGGCGCGTGCCGGCCGTGGAAAAGCTGACGCGCGACATCAAGATCACGCGCACGGGCGACCTGCTGGGCTTGATGCCGTTTCTGGACAGCCTTTGGTATCTGCCGCGCCACGAACGCTTTGAGATCGACTCGCCGCCACTGGCGTTCCGCTTCGGGCTTTATCAGGGCTTCAAGCTGCAAGCGGCCGCGCAGGGCGTGTATGACAACACGCTGGATCAGGTGCTGTTGCCGCAGGTGGCGCGGCGCGTGGAGGCCGCGCTGCGGGATGCGTCGGCAAGCGACCTGGAGTATTCGTACGAGGCGTTGCGCGCCTATCTGATGTTGTACGAGGCCGACCGCTATGACGCCGAATTCATGCATGCGTGGCTGTTGTCGGATATGCAATCGACGTTGCCCGACGGGTACACGCGCCGCCAGTACGAACAGTTGTCGCTGCATTTGCGCCACCTGACACAGGGTCACGTGCTGGCATCGCCTTTTCCGAAGGACGAGGCGCTGGTGGCGCAGGCGCGCGAGAAGCTGGCGCGCTATACGCTGGCGCAACGCGCCTACAGCCGCTTGCGCCGCACGCTTGCCAATACCGATATCGCGCCCGAGAACACCGCCGTGACCTTGGGCGGGGCACAGGCCAGCGCGGTGTTCGTGCGCAAGAGCGGCAAGCCGTTAAGCCAGGGCATCCCGTCGCTGTACAGCTATCGTGGCTATTGGGACGTGTTCAACAAACGCGTGTCCAGCGTGGCCGAGGTGCTGCGGTCGGACGATGCGTGGATCTTGAACATTCCGGCCCCCGGCATGTTGGACCAGGCGGCGCAGCGCCAATTGGTGGCGGGCATCAAGCGCCTGTACATGAATGATTATGTGGCGCAGTGGGATGGCTATCTGAACGACTTGCAGCTGGCGCCCAGCAAGTCGTTGCTGCAAAACATCCAGATGGCGCGTACCTTGTCCGCGCCAGAATCACCGCTGGTGCAGTTGGTGCGCGGCGTCGCGCGCGAGACTTCCTTGCTGCGCGATTCGGCCAAGGACGAGCGGTCGCTGGTGGACCAGGCGCGCGATCGTGTCGGCAGCACGCGCGAGGCGCTGGAGCAGATGTTCGGCCCGACGGGGCCGGGTGCCGCCGCGCGCGCGGATGCGTCGGATGAAAAGCTGGAGCGCATCGTTGACCAGTACTTCGAGCCGTGGCGCCGGCTGGCGCAGAACGAAGGCGGGGCGGCAGGCGCCGCGCCGCCCATTGCCGCCACCACGGGGTTGATCAATGAGCTTTACACCTATCTGACGGCGGCGGACGCGGCACTGCGTAGCGGCAGCCCGACCCCGAGTTCCGATTCGGTGACCAAGCTGCGCGCCGAAGCCGGACGCCTGCCCGGCCCGTTGCGTGACGTGCTCAACGCCTTGTCGGTGAACGCGTCAGGCGAGGTGTCGGACGTGGCCCGCGCGCGCATGGGCGAGACGGTGTCGGCCACGATCGGCGTGTTCTGCGGGCAATCGGTGGCGGGCCGTTATCCGTTCTCCAGCCGCTCCACGCGTGACGTTGCCCCCAACGACATGGCCAGGCTATTCGGGCCGAACGGCATGATGGACGACTTTTTTCAGAAGAACCTGGCGACGCAGATCGACGTGTCCGGGCCGCGCTGGCGCTTCAAGCCCGGTGTCGATGGCCGCTCGGGGGGCAGCTCGGCCACGCTGGACGCGTTCCAGCGCGCGGGCGTCATCCGCGATGTGTACTTCATGGCGGGCAACCCCATGCCGTCGTATCGCGTGGCGATCCGGCCGGTGGAGATGGACGCGGGCATCACGCAGTTTGTGATGGACGTGGATGGCCAATCGGTGCGCTACGCGCATGGCCCGCAGGTGGCGACCACGGTGCAATGGCCCGGGCCGCGTGGCAGCAACCAGGTGCGTATCGAATTGACGCCGCAAGTCGGCGCGGCAGGCCTGACAACGTCGGGCCCATGGGCGCTGAATCGCATGCTGGACCGCGCGCAATTGCAACGCGGCCCTTCGCCGGAGATCACGTTGGCCACGTTCGACCTGGGCGGTCGCAAGGTGGTGTTGGAGATCACGGCCAGCAGCGTCAAAAGCCCTTTTCATCTAGCCGAGATGCAGGGTTTCGCCTGCCCCGGCGCGTCGTGACCAGGACATCGACATGGAGCTTGGAGTGGAGAACGGGCAGGTGGGCTGGTACGGAAAGATCCCGGCCGCGGGCGACTTCGTGCATCGGCGTCTGCCGCGTGAACTGATTGCGTGGTGGGACCACTGGTTGCAGTTCGGGCTGGTGGCGTTGAAGCAGGCGCCGGACGCGGCCGCGGCGCGCAGTTTTGCTTCGGCGCCTATCTGGAACTTTGCCATTCCGGCAGGGCCCGGCGCCGGCGTGGCGCAGCTGGGTTGCATCACCCCCAGCCGCGACCGCGTGGGGCGCGGGTATCCGCTGTGTGTCGTCGCGGCGCTGCCGCCCGCGCAATATCACAGCAGCATGCTGGATGGCGCCGGCGACTACTACCGTCAAGTGGGCTCCAGCATGTTGGCCGCCGTACGCCATGGCTGCGCGCCCGAACAGTTTGACCGCAGTCTTCAGCAAGTGCGCATGCCCGCTGCCGCGCCCGGCCCTGCCGCGCCGCGAGGGGGCAACGACATCATGGACATCTTGCGGGCGGGGCTGGACGCGGAATCCGCGCCCTTGGCGCGCCGCGCGTTGAATGCGTGGCCCGATCTGCCGTTTTGCTTCAACCCCAGTTCGCACACGAGCTATTGGTGGACCAACCAGGCGGACGGCGCGGCGTTGCAGACCTATGTGCATGGCGGCGCGCTGAACGCCACGTTGTTCGCCAGGCTGTTCTCGTCCCTGCCCACGTGGCGGCCATGAGTCTGATTGACCCCGGAGGACCGCGCATGACGACCGCTTCCATCACGCCACCGAGCCCGGGCACGGCTGGCATACCTGCCGCGCCTTGCCACCCGCGCCTGGCCGACCTGATGCGCTTGCCGCCAGGTCGCAAGCGCCAAGACGAGATCACGCGCATCGTCGCGGGGCTGGCCGCGTCGCTGGCGCCGTTGCACGCGGCGGGTCGGGTGCATGGCGGTATCCATCCGGGGGCGGTTGCGTTTGATGGGGGCGGGCCGTGGGACCCGATCGTCGGCAGGGCCGCAACGGGCGCGGCCACGTTGACGCCGCCGCCCGTAGCACCGGCGCCCGACGCGGAGGACGCGCCCCGGCATGCCGGATATGCGGCGTTCGAGCAATACACGGATGATCCGGCGTATGCCTGTGGGCCGTGGACCGATGTGTACGGACTGGCGGCGCTGGCTTACTTTCTGGCAACCGGCAGCGCGCCACCAAGCGCGCTGGCGCGTCGCGTGCGCGATGACTGCTTGCCGCTGGAGGAATGGGGCGCTAACGAGTACGAGAGGGCGTTTTGCGACGCGGTGGATAGCGGTTTGGCGATGACGATGCACGCAAGACCGCAAACGGCGCAAGCGTTCGCGGCAGCGATAGGAACGCCGCTGCTGCGTACGTCGCCGATATTGCCCGCGGCCTTGCCGACGGTGGCTACCCCTGCTGAGGTCAAGACGCCGCCGACCGCAGCATCGCCGCCCGAAGCACCGCCGACCGCAGCACCGCCGCCCGCAGCATCGCAGCCCGAAGCATCGCAGCCCGAAGCACCGCCGCCCGAAGCATCGCCGCCCGAAGCGCGGACGGCACGCGAACTTCCGCGTGAACGCGCGCGCGTCTTGCCTTGGATCTTGGCGTGCGCCTTACTGCTGGCGGGCAGCGGGTACGCCTGGGTTCGCATGACGTCTACGCCTGTTGAACTGGCCGGTACGCCCGAAGCGTCGGCACGTACGCCCCAGGCGTCGCCTGCCGTGACAGCCTCCGCTCCCGCGCCTGCCCCTGCGCCGACCCCGGATAGGGCGCCGGCGCCGCAGCAACCTCTGGCGACGGCGCCTGAACCGCCACAGGCTTCTCAGTCCACGCGCGCGACCCAGGCGTCGCAGGGGTCTTCGCCTGTTCCTGCAACTCAGCCATCGCAGGCTTCTCAGCCCACGCCTGCAACGCCGTCGGCTCGTGTTGAAGCGGCCTCCAGCGGCGGCGCGCCTGCGCCGGCGTCTGATGGCAGTGCAAGCAATATCGACGCCGCATCCGCACCCGCACCCGCACCCGCACCCGCACCCGCACCCGCACCCGCACCCGCACCCGCACCCGCACCCGCACCCGCACCCGCACCCGCACCCGCACCCGCACCCGCATCCGCAGCCGCGCCCGTCTCAATCGCGCCACCCAAGGCCGCGCCTGTTTCGGTGCGTGTTGCCGTGCGTCCCTGGGGCGAAGTCCTGATCAACGGCCGTTCACGCGGGGTCAGCCCGCCCTTGCGGGAACTGTCTTTGACGCCAGGACGCTACCAGGTGACCGTGCGCAATGCGACGGCGGGCGAGCATCGGATGACCTTGACGGTTGCGGCCGACAAACCGGCCGCGATCTCGCACGAGTTCAAGTGATACGCAAAAGTTGCGTGCCACGGAAATCGCGCCGGCGGATGACAAGCGGCTTGGCGGCGCGACGCCTGCCGCCGCCCCGGCGCGCCTTCAAGGTAGCGTGGACTCGCCCTTGAGCAGATCGTCCAGCGTCTCGCGTTGGCGCACCACGTGGTAGTGGTCGCCATCGACCATGACTTCGGCCGCGCGCGCGCGCGTGTTGTAGTTGCTGGCCATGGCCATGCTGTAGGCGCCCGCGGATTCCACCGCCAGCACGTCGCCTTGCTGGATGGCCAGTGCGCGCCCCTTGGCCAGCCAGTCCGCGCTTTCGCATACTGGCCCGACGATGTCGTATTCGACCTGATCACCGGCGCGCGGGCGTAGCGGCTGCACGCCGTGATAGGCCTCGTAAAGCGCGGGACGCAGCAGATCGTTCATGGCGGCATCGACGATCGCGAAATTGCGCGCCGGCGAATGCTTCAGATATTGCACCGTGGTTAACAGCATGCCCGCATTGCCCACCAGCGAACGGCCGGGCTCCAGCACCAGATGCAGATGCCCGTGGCCGCGCGCGTTCAGCCGTTCAAATACCCGGTCCAGCAACGCCTTGGGTGAAGGCGGCGTCTCGTCCGTATAGCGGATGCCCAGCCCACCGCCCAAATCCAGATGGGCGATGCGGATGCCTTCGCGTTCTAACGCATCGATCAGGTCCAGCAGCTTTTCCAGCGCATCGAAATAGGGGCTGATATCGGTCAACTGCGAGCCGATATGGCAGTCCACGCCCACGATCTCCAGGCCTGGCAGCTCCCGCGCGACGCGATAAACGTCCAGCGCCGATTCAATGGCGATGCCGAATTTGTTCTCTTTCAGGCCGGTGGAGATATAGGGATGCGTTTGCGCGTCCACATCCGGGTTCACGCGCAGTGACACCGGCGCGCGCAAGCCCATGTCCTGCGCCACTTCGGACAGGCGGCGCAATTCGTCTTCCGATTCGACGTTAAAGCACTTCACCCCGGCGACCAGCGCGTCGCGCATTTCCCAGGCTTGCTTGCCCACGCCGGAAAACACGACCTTGGAGGGCTCGGCGCCCACCGCCAGCGCGCGCTTGAGCTCGCCGCCAGAGACGATGTCAAAGCCCGCGCCCAACCGCACGAATTCCTTGAGAACCGCCAGGTTGGAGTTTGCCTTCATCCCGTAGCAGACCAGCACGGGCAGCGGCCCGATGGCGCTGCGATAGATTTCCCAAGCGGCCTTGAGCGCCGCGCGGGAGTACACGTACAGCGGGGTGCCTAGCCCATGCGCCAGATGGTCCAGCGGCACATCCTCGGCGTACAGTACGTTATTGCGGTACTGGAAATAGGGATGGCCGGTCAACTCCGGCGGCAGGGGAAAGGCTGTCGTCATGGGATCGAAGGAGGGGGAGGGATCTGCGGCGCGGGCTGCGAACGCGACGGCGGCTTGCCGTCAGGCGTCGGCATGTATAAAGGCCCCTTATAGCCGCATGCCGCCACCATGCCGGAGGCCACAAGCGTGGCTACAATGCGAAGAGCCATGCGGCTGAATGCCAATTGGAACACTGGGAACTCCGTAATTCTTGCAGGCTCGATTATGACCGAAACCGAATTTCTTGCGTTGATCGACCAGGTGCTGGACAGCATCGAAAGCCAGGCCGACGACTGGGCGGCTTCGCTCGACGTCGACGTGGAAACCACCCGCAGCGGCAATGTCCTGACCATGGTTTTCGAAGACAACACCCATGTCGTCGTCAACAGCCAGGCCGCCATGCAGGAACTGTGGGTAGCCGCCCGCAGTGGCGGCTTCCACTACCGCTACGACGGCCACCACTGGAACGACACCCGTGGCGGCCCGCAACTGCCGGACGCCCTGTCGCAAATCTGCTCGGCCGCGGCCGGCGTGCCGGTTACGCTGAAACTATAAAGCCGTCGTACTCGCAAAGTAACAAGGGCTGATAAGGCCGGCCGTCATGGCCGGCCCTTCAGATGCAACGAAGCCCCGGGTTTTACACCCCGGGGCTTTTCTTTATTTTCGCTTGGGGTTGGGTCAATGTGGGTCAGATCTTGAAGACTTCTTCCAGATCCACCGATTCTTCCACCGATTCCAGCTTCACGCTTTGTTCGATGTGTTCCAGGTGATGCAGCGTCAATTCCTCGGCGCGCTGGGCGTCGCGCGTCGCGATGGCTTCGGTTATCAGCTCGTGTTCGTCGTCGCGGCAGCTGGTCGCGGTGGGCAGGTTGTACAGGAAGATGACCAGGCAGGTCAGCGTGGACAGCTCGCGCATCGTGCGCGCCAGTTCGCCGTTGCCCGCCAGCTCGCTCAGAAGAATATGAAATTCGCCGGCCAGCCGGATGATGGCGCGCTTGTCGTCGCGCTTGCGGGCATCGTGTTCCAACAGCACGTGTTCGCGCAGGCGCGCCAGCTTCTCGGCGGTCAGGTTCTGCGTCAGGCGGCGCACGACGGCGGGCTCGATCAGCCTGCGCGCCTCGAAGACGTCGCGCGCCTTTTCGATGGACGGCTTGGCGACGTAGGCGCCACGCTGGGGGAAAAGTTCGACGATCTGTTCGTGGGCCAGGCGCGCAAGAACCTCACGGATGCGCGGCCGGCTGACTTCAAAGATTTCGGCCAGGCGCTCTTCGACCAGCTTGGTGCCGGGCTTGAGGCGGTTGTCCAGGATGGCGCGGTAGATGCGCTCATAGATGCCGGTGACCGAGTTTTCGCGTTTGTCTGATGCCATGGGCTCGTTCTTGGTTTGCGCGTAGGAACCCCGGGCGGGATCGCCGCCACGGGTAATGAGCGGTCTCTTGCCGCTTGTAGGTTGCTTATAGGCTGCACGTTGGCCGCAACTTGGCGGATGAACGTGAAGATACCCGATCATTCGCCGACATGGGCAAGGTCCAGCAGCCAGCGTCAAAAATAATGTTAACAATTTGACCTTGAAATGTATATTTCAGGGTAATCACTAGCGTAATCATTTTTGTATTCGGCCTAGAATCCGCTCACAACATGCCCATCCCGCCACGCTTTCGCGGCAGGGAAAGGGCGGATCAGACGGGCTGACGCATATGACGAAGCGAGGTTTTGATCTGGTGCTGCGCGACGCGGTGCTGGCAACGGCCGGCGATACCTGTCGCGCGGATCTGGGGATCGTGGACGGCCGCATTGTGCAGATCGGCCGCGGCTTGGCGGCGGGCATGTGTGAAATCGACGTGGCCGGACGCGTGGTCACGCCGGGCGGCATCGACGCCCATTGCCACCTGGACCAGCCGATGGCGCCGCCCGTGAAGTTGGCGGATGACTTTTTCACGGGTACGCGCTCGGCCGCCTGCGGGGGCACGACCACCGTGATCCCCTTCGCGGCGCAGCGCAAGGGCGCCACGGTGCAGGCCGCCATCGACGATTACCACCAGCGCGCCGACGGCCGAGCCTGCGTGGACTATGCCTTTCACCTGATCCTGACCGACCCCACGCCGACCGTGCTGGCCGACGAGCTGCCGCGCCTGATAGCGGCCGGCTACACCTCGTTCAAGTTGTATATGACGTACGACGCGCTGAAGTTGTCCGACGCCCAGATCCTGGACGTGCTGGACGTGGCGCGCGTGCATGGCGGCATGGCGATGATTCATGCCGAAAACTCCGATTGCATCGCCTGGCTGACGCGCCGCCTGGAGGCCTCTGGCCGCACCGCGCCGCGCTTTCATGCCGTTTCGCGGCCGATGCTGGTGGAGCGTGAAGGCGCCCATCGCGCCATCGCGCTGTCCGAACTTATCGACGTTCCCATCTTGCTGGTGCACATCTCGGGCGGCGAAGCGGTCGCGCAAATCCGCGAGGCGCGTGCCAAGGGCTTGAATGTCTATGCCGAAACCTGCCCGCAATACCTTTTTCTGACCGCCGCGGATCTAGGCACGGACGACAGCTATTTCGGCGCGCGCTGCGTGTGCAGCCCACCGCCGCGCGACAAGTCCAGCCAGGAGCAGATCTGGCAGGGGCTGGCGGACGGCCTTTTCACGGTGTTTTCGTCCGACCACTCGCCCTTCAACCTGACCGGCGAGGACGGCAAGACGCCCGGCGGCAAAGAGGTGGCGTTCCGTCATATTCCGAACGGCATTCCCGGCATCGAAACGCGCATGCCGTTGCTGTATTCGGAAGGGGTGTTGGGCGGCCGCATCAGCGTGAATCGCTTCGTGGAGCTGACCGCCACCCAGCCGGCGCGCGCCTATGGCCTGTACCCGCGAAAGGGCACGCTGGCCATCGGCAGCGATGCCGACCTGGTGATCTGGGAAGAGCGCGAGTTCACGCTCGCCAATGAACATCTGCACCACGCGGTGGACTACACGCCGTACGCGGGCATGACGCTGCGGGCGTGGCCCGCGATGACGTTGTTGCGCGGACAAGTCGTTTGGGATGGCGAGCGCTTTACGGGCACGCCGGGTCAAGGAAAGTTTTTGCCGCGCGGGCTGCCCAGCCTGGCGCCGCCCAGCGCCCGCCAGGGCTCGCGGCCAGACTGGCGCTAACGCAGCGCGCCACATGGATATCCGCCCTTCATTTCAGAGGAAATAACGTTGAAGACTACCCTGATCAAGAACGCCGACGTTGTGGTTGCCTGGGACGCCTCGCGCCAGCAGCACGTCTACATGAAGAACGCCGACGTGGCCTTTAAGGACGGCCGTATCACGCACGTCGGGGCGGGGGCGCAGGCGGCCACGCCGGATGCGGAAATCGTCAGCGGCAACGGCATGATGGTGATGCCGGGCCTGGTGGACATCCACAGCCATCTGGTGCATGAGCCCATCAACAAGGGCTACACGGACGAAACCGGGTCACCGGGCCTGTACAACTCGAATCTGTACGAGTACATGCCCACCATGGAAGGCGACGACGAAGCCGCGCCCGCGCAGCTGACGCTGGCCGCCGCCGAACTGCTGATGTCAGGCGTGACGACCGTGGTGGACATGTCGGTGGCACACGAGCACTGGATCGACATCATGGTGCAAAGCGGCCTGCGGGCGTATATCGCGCCCATGTTCCGCTCGGCGCGCTGGTACACGCGCAACGGCCATGTGGTGGAGTACGACTGGAACGAGAAGGCCGGCGAGGCGGGCATGGAGCGCGCGCTGGCGTTGATCGACAAGGCCGAGGCGCACGCGTGCGGCCGCCTCACAGGCATGCTGGTGCCCGCGCAGATCGACACCTGCACGCCCGAACTGCTGAAGGCCAGTCATCAAGAGGCAAAGCGTCGCGGCATCGGCTGGCAGACTCATGCCGCGCAGTCGCTGCCGGAATTTCACGAAATCACGCGCCGCCATGGCCTCACACCGGTCCAGTGGCTGCATAGCCTGGGCGTGTTGGATCCGGGCAGCATCGTCGGCCACGGCATCTTCGTGGACGACCACCCGAATACGCACTGGGGTACGGCGACCGACCTGTCCATCCTGTCGGAGACGGGCGCCAGCGTGGCGCATTGCCCCACGGTCTTCATGCGCCGGGGCATGGCGCTGCGCGACTTTGGACGCTATCGCCGCGCGGGCATCAACCTGGGCATCGGCACGGACACCTATCCGCACAACATGATCGAGGAAATGCGCCACGTGGGCTATCTGGCTCGCTTGATGGCGCAAACGCCGCGCGCGGTCACCACCGGCGAAGTGTTCCACGCCGCGACGGTCGGTGGCGCGAAGGCGCTGGGCCGCGAAGACCTGGGCCGCATCGCGGTGGGCGCGCGCGCCGACCTCGTGATGGTGGACATGACGCATTACCTGATGCGCCCGTCGCGCGATCCGGTACGCAGCCTGGTTTACGCCGCTGCGGACCGCGCTGTGCACACCGTGTATATCGACGGCCGCCGCGTGCTGCACGAGGGACAGGTGCATACGCTGGATTACCGCAAGGCCGCCGAGCAGGTAGACGAGGCCCAGCGCCGCGCCGAGGCGCTGGTGCCTTCGCGCGACCTGGTGGCCGGCCGCAGCGCGCAACAGATGTCGCCGCTGTCATTCGACGTCGTGTGACCTGATCGACACTCCATCCGAAGGGCCGGCACAGGCCCAGTTCGTCCATAAAACTACAAGGGAATGACATGGCTTTTCTGAATGCTGAAAGACTTGAAGCCCGCTATGGCCTGGGCCGCGTTGGCGCGGCAGTGGCTTGCGCCGCTGCCCTGGCCTGGGCGCCCGCGCAGGCGGAAACACTGACTGTGGTGATGGCCAGCAAGCTGACGGTGCTGGACCCTGTGTTGACGGCGTCGCACCAGACGCGCAACCACGCCTACATGATCTACGACACGCTGCTGGCGACAGACGCGAACAACAAGGTCCAGCCACAGATGGCGGACAAGTGGGAGATCTCGCCGGACGGCAAAACCTACACCTTCACGTTGCGCGACGGGTTGAAATGGCACGATGGCACCGCCGTGAAGGCCGAGGATTGCGTGGCGTCGATCCAGCGCTGGGCGCAGTCGGACAAGACCGGTCGCCAGCTCATGCCGCTGGTTGCGTCGATGGACGTCATCGATGACAAGACTTTCAAGATCGTGCTGACGGCCCCTGCCGACGTGCTGTCGGCACTGGGCAAGCCCAGCGGCCTGCCCAGCTTCATGATGCCCAAGCGGGTCGCGCAAACGCCGGTGGCACAGGCCATCAGCGATTACACCGGATCCGGTCCCTTCAAGTTCGTGCAGAAGGAATTCCAGCCGGGCGTGAAGACGGTCTACGAAAAAAACACCGACTACGTGCCGCGCAAGGAAGCGCCTAGCTGGACGGCGGGCGGCAAGGTGGTCAATGTGGATCGCGTGGAGTGGGTGGCGATGGCCGACCCGATGACGACTGTGAATGCCCTGCTGGGCGGCGAGGTCGATTACATCGAGACCGTGCCTTTCGACCTGGTGCCGATGGTGAAAGGTTCACCGGACCTGACGCTGCGTGTGCTGGACAAGATGGGCTACCAGCCCATGTACCGCTTCAACCAACTTAATGCGCCGTTCGACAACAAGCTGGTGCGCCAGGCGGCCATGTATGCGGTCGGCCAGGGTGACATCCTGAAGGCGCAAGTGGGCGATCCGGAATTCTTCAAGACTTGCGGCGCGGTGTTCGGCTGCGGCCTGCCGTATTCCAGCGATACCCGTGCCGACATGATCGTGCCGTCCAACATCGAGAAGGCGAAGGCGTTGCTGAAGGAGGCCAAGTATGACGGCGCGCCCGTGGTGATCCTGCATGCCACCGACATTGCCATGGCGTCCGCCATCCCCGTGGTGATGGCGCAGCAGCTGCGCCAGGCCGGCTTCAACGTTCAATTGCAGGCCATGGATTTCATGACCATGCTGTCGCGCCGCGCCAACCGCGACGTGCCGGCCAAGGGCGGCTGGAGCATTTTCGTGACCACGTGGCACGTCAGCGAAATCATGGACCCGCTGCGCAACTATGGCGTGTCCGCCAACGGCGAGAAGGCCTGGTTCGGCTGGCCGACCGTGCCTAAGGTCGAAGCGCTGCGTGACCAGTTTCTGGTGGCGGCGACGGAACCGGAACGCAAGCAGATCGCCGACCAGTTGCAGGACGTGATGCTGGATGAAGGCGTGGCCGTCACACTGGGCCAGATCGAGACCGCCGCCGCTTACAGCAAGAAGCTGTCCGGCGTGTTGGAATCGCCCGCGCCGGTGTTCTGGAATATCAAGAAAGCCAGCCGGTAAGCCAGCATGTTCAGCTACCTACTCAGGCGCATCCTGGCGACCGTTCCGGTGGTGCTGACGGTGGCCGTGCTGGTGTTTTGCCTGCTGCGCCTGACGCCGGGAGATCCGGCGCTGATGCTGGCGGGCGATGCGGCCACCGAGACGCAGCTGGCCCAGATTCGCGAGCACATGGGGCTGGACCGGTCGCTGGCCACCCAGTTCCTTCTGTGGAGCGGCCAGGTGCTGCAAGGCGATCTGGGCGTGTCGCTGCATTCGGGCACGCCCGTCACCGCGATGATCGGCAATCGCGTGGGGCCGTCGCTGGCGCTGGCGCTGTCGACCATCCTGCTGTCCACGCTGATCGCGGTGCCGCTGGGTGTGTTCTCGGCGTGGCGGCGCGGCACCCGGACTGACCGGGCGGTGATGGCGTTTTCGGTGCTGGGCTTTTCGGTGCCCATCTTCGTCACCGGCTATGCGCTGATCCTGTTGTTTGCCATGAAGTTGGGCTGGCTACCCGTGCAGGGCTATAAGTCGCCTTCGGCGGGTCTTGTTGCCTTCGGCATGCACCTGTTGCTGCCCACCATCGCGCTCAGCACGGGGTTTGTGGCCCTGATCGCGCGCATCGCCCGCAGCAGCGTGCTGGAGGTGATGGGTGAGGACTTCATCCGCACCGCGCGCGCCAAGGGCATCACCGAACGCGCCGTGATGATGGCGCACGCGCTGCGGACCGCGGCCGTGCCCATCATCACCGTGATCGGCGTGAGCATCGCGTTATTGATCAGCGGCGTGGTCGTCACGGAGTCGGTCTTCAACCTGCCCGGCCTGGGGCGGCTGGTGGTCGAGTCGGTGCTGGCGCGCGATTATCCGCTGATCCAAGGGCTGATCCTGCTGTTCTCGCTGGTCTACATCGGGGTGAACCTGACGATCGACGTCCTGTACTCGGTGTTCGATCCGCGCATCCGTTATTGAAGGAACCTGCATGTCTACTTCCATACACTCGATCGCGGGTGGAGCCGGCGCTGCGCCCGCCATCCGCAAGCGACCCGCGTCCGCGCTGGTGCGCACGCTGTCCACGTGGCCGGTCATGGCGGCACTGGCTGTGCTTGGGGTCATCGTCCTGGCCGCCATCTCGGCCAATCTGCTGGGGCTGGCCGATCCCATGGCCATCGATCCCATGCAGCGCCTGAAGGGCTTTTCCGCCGAGCACTGGTTTGGCACCGATGCGTATGGCCGCGACGTGCTGTCGCGCGTCGTCCATGGCGCGCGCATTTCGTTGATGATCGGGGCGGGCACGGCCGTGGCCGCGTTGATACCCGGCTTGGCGCTGGGCGTGGTCGCGGGCTACTTTCGCACGGCGGACATGGTCATCATGCGCGTCATGGACGGCATCATGTCCGTGCCCGGCATCCTGCTTGCCATCGCGCTCGTGGCGGTTACGGGCGCCAGCATGTTGACCGTGCTGATCGCCATTGCCGTGCCCGAGTTTCCGCGCGTGGTGCGCCTGGTACGCGGCCTGATCCTGAGCCTGCGCGACGAACCCTATGTGGAAGCCGCCATTTCGCTGGGCACGCCCACGCACGTGCTGATGCGGCGCCATCTGGTGCCCAACACGGTGGCGCCGCTGATCGTGCAGGGCACTTTCATCTTTGCATCCGCCATGCTGTCCGAGGCGGTCATGAGCTTTCTGGGCGTTGGTATGCCGCCCGAGTTTCCGTCCTGGGGCAACGTGATCGCCGAAGGCCGGATGTACTTCCAGATCAAGCCCGAGCTGATCCTGCTGCCGGGCATGTTCCTGGCGCTGACCGTGCTCAGCGTGAACATGCTGGGCGACGCCATGCGCGACGCCCTTGATCCCAAGATGGCGCGAAGGGTCTGACATGAACAATTCCACAATGCCCGTGCTGCAAGTGCAGAATCTGTCGGTGACGCTCGTCGGCACGCCGGCGGATGAGCCGCGCCACGTGGTCGAAGGCATCAGCTTCGACATACACGCCGGCGAAACACTGTGTGTGGTCGGAGAGTCCGGATCGGGCAAGTCCGTCACGTCGTTTTCGGTAATGGGCCTGTTGGCGCCGGATGCGCTGCGACCCAGCGCGGGCCGCATCCTGCTTGACGGCGAAGACGTGCTGGCGTGCACGCCGGAGCGCCTGCGCGAGCTGCGCGCCACCCGCATGTCCATGGTCTTCCAGGAGCCCATGACGGCGCTCAATCCGGTGCGCACGGTTGGCTGGCAGATCGACGAGGTACTGCGCACCCATAGCGCGATGGACGCGGCCTCGCGCAAGCGCAAGATCCTGGACATGCTGGAATCGGTGCGCTTGCCGGAGGTGGAACGCATCTACCAGTCCTATCCACATCAGCTTTCCGGCGGACAGCGCCAGCGCATCGTCATCTGCATGGCGCTGATCCTGAACCCCAAGCTGCTGATCGCCGACGAGCCCACCACCGCGCTGGACGTGACCACCCAGAAGCAGATCCTGGCGTTGATACTGGAACTGCAGAAGTCGCACAACACCGCGGTGCTGTTCATCACGCACGACTTTGGCGTGGTGGCGGAAATTGCGGATCGTATTGCGGTAATGAACCGCGGAAAGCTGGTCGAGGTGGGGACGCGCGACGAGGTGCTGGCGCGTCCGAAAGAGGCTTATACGCGCATGTTAGTGTCATCGGTGCCGGGCCTTGCGCCGTCCGCTCGGCAGGCGCCCGAAGGCGAACCTGTGCTGGTGGTCAACGGTTTGCAAAAAACCTACAACGAGCGCGGCTTCTTCAAGGCAAAGCGCGCGGTGCACGCTGTGCGCGACGTCAGCTTCACGCTGCGCAAGAAAGAGATCGTCGGCATCGTGGGCGAGTCGGGGTCCCGCAAGTCCACGCTGGCGCGCTGCATCGCTCGCTTGATCGATCCCAGTTCCGGCAGCGTGCGTCTGGACGGCACCGAGATCGCCACGGCCAGCAAACGGCAATTCCATCCTGTGCGCAAGCGCATCCAGGTGGTGTTCCAGGACCCGTACCGGTCGCTGAATGCGCGCATTCGCGTGGGCGATTCCATCATCGAGGGCATGCGCAACTTCGGTGTGCCGCAAGATGAGGCGCAAGCGAGGGCGATCGAACTGCTGGATATTGTCGGGCTGGGCGCGGACACCATGGAGCGCTATCCGCATCAGTTCTCGGGCGGGCAGCGCCAGCGCATCTGCATTGCGCGCGCGTTGGCGCTGCGGCCCGACATCCTGATCGCCGACGAGGCGGTATCGGCGCTGGATGTGTCGGTGCAAGCACAGGTGCTGGAACTGATCGAAGACATACGTGCCCGCACTGACACCGCGGTGCTGTTCATCACACACGACCTGCGCGTGGCGGCGCAGATATGCAATTCGATCGTTGTGATGAAGTCGGGGCAGATCGTCGAGGCGGGGGAGGCGGCTGCGGTGCTGACTCGACCGCAGGATGGTTACACGCGCCAGCTGCTGGATGCCGCGCCGGGTCGGCATTGGGATTTCAAGCGGTTCAGGCCGGCGCAAGCGGCGTTGCAGTGAGCCGCCGGGGCCTACCCAAAAACTGAAAGGCCGGCCTATCCAGGCCGGCCTTTGTTCGTCAGAACGGGATCTTCTGCGACCACGGAGCCGCGTTTTGCGTTCCCACGCCCGGCGCCACCTTGATCCTGGTATCCGGGCTGCTGCTGCCGCCCAGGCCGTTCAGGAACTCGCCCAGGGTGTCGGCTTCGGCCAACCCCAGACGGGCCACGGCCTGTCCGGGCGGGAATTCAGAGAAGTAGAACTCGCCGTTTTCCACGATCAGGCCATCGGGGCGGGGGCGCGGCTTTTCTTCCGGCACGCCCTTGAGCACGTCTTGCATGTAGTCGACCCAGATCGGCATGGCGACGCCGCCACCGGTCTCGCGCGAGCCCAGCGATTTGGGCTGGTCAAAGCCCAGCCACGCCGTTGCCACCAGGTTCGGCGTGTAGCCCGAGAACCAGGCGTCCACGGATTCGTTGGTGGTGCCGGTCTTGCCGGCGATGTCGTTGCGCTTGAGCAGTGCGCGGGCGCGCGCGGCCGTGCCGTAGGTGGCCACGCCGCGCAGGATGTCGTCCATGACCCAGGCGGTGCGCGGGTCGATGGCGCGGGCCGCCGCGTCGCCGGCCACTACGGGCTTGGACTGCATGATGACCTTGCCGCTGCTATCGGTGACGCGGTCGATCAGGTAGGGCGTGACGCGGTAGCCGCCGTTGGCGAATACCGAGAACGCGCCGGCCAGTTGCAGCGGCGTGACACTGCCTGCACCCAGCGCCAGCGGCAGCACGGCCGGTTGGCGCGCCTTGTCGAAGCCGAAGCGGGTCAGGTAGTCCTGTGCGTACTGCGGGCCAATGGCTTGCAGGATGCGGATCGACACCATGTTCTTGGACTTGTACAGGCCCTGGCGCAAGGTCAGCATGGGCTCGTACTGATTGCCGTAGTTCTTGGGATTCCAGGCCTTCGAGCCGGTTTGCGCCGCCGTCAGTTCGAACGGCTGGTCGGAAATCTGCGTGGCGGGCGTCAGGCCGCGCTCCAGGGAGGCCGCGTAGATGAACGGCTTGATGTTCGAGCCCGGCTGGCGCCACGCTTGCGTTACGCGGTTGAAATTGCCGCGATAGAAATCGAAACCGCCGACCATCGCGCGGATGGCGCCATCTTGCGGCGACAAGGCGACGAAGGCGGCCTGCACCGACGGCAGGTTGATGATTTCCCAGTTGTCGCCGAACTTGCGGATGTAGACCACCGAGCCGCGCTTGATGCGCTGTTCGGGCTTGGCCTTGTCATTGAGCGCGCGGGCGACGACGCCCAGCACCTTCTTGTCGGTGACGGTGATGATCTCGCGCGAGCTGCGCGCCAGCTTCACTTCGGTGGGGCTGGCCGACAACACCAGGGCGGTCAGCAGGTCGCCGCTGTCGCTGAATTTGTCGAACACGCCGTCCAGGAATTCATCCAGCGCGGCCGGATTGTTTTCGGTGCCCGGGGGCAGGTCCAGTTGCTCTTCGGGGCCGGGGTAGGGCGCGCGACGCGTGTATTCCAGCACGCCTTCGCGCACGGCGCGATACGCGGCTTCCTGGTCCTTGGACTGCACGGTTGTGTAGATGTTGATGCCGCGCGAATAGACGTTGTCCTGGTAGACGTTGTAGAGCAGCTGGCGTGCCAATTCCGCCACGTATTCGCCGTGAATCGAATAGCCGCCCGCCGGCGTGCCTTCCGCCGACTTCATGATGATGGGCTGCGCCATCGCCTGCTTGTATTCCGGCTCGGTCAGGTAGCCCAGCGACTGCATCCGGCCCAGCACGTAACGCTGGCGCAGTTCGGCGCGGGGGCGGTTCGAAATCGGGTTGAAGCGCGAAGGCGCCTTCGGGATGCCGGCCAGCATGGCGGCTTCGGCGGGGGTCACTTCGGACAAGGGCTTGCCGAAGTACGTGCGCGACGCGGCGGCGAAACCGTAGGCGCGGTGACCCAGGTAGATCTGGTTCATATAGAGCTCAAGGATCTGGTCCTTGGTCAGCTCGGACTCAATCTTGAACGTCAGCAGCAGTTCGTAGAACTTGCGCGAATAGGTCTTTTCCGACGACAGGTAGAAGTTACGCGCCACCTGCATCGTGATCGTGCTGGCGCCCTGCGTCTTGGACATGTTGATCAGGTTGGTCAGGCCCGCCCGCACCACGCCCGTCCAGTCGATACCGCCGTGCTGGTAGAAGCGGTCGTCTTCGGCCGCCAGCACCGCCGACTTCATGACGTCGGGGATTTCATTGAAACGCAGCACGTTGCGGCGTTCTTCGCCAAATTCCCCGATCAGCACGCGGTCGGCCGTGTACACGCGCAGCGGCACCCGCGGGCGGTAGTCCGTCATGGCGTTCAGGTCGGGCAGGTTCGGCCAGGCCAGCGCCAGCGCCATTCCGGCCAGCAATACGCCGCACAGGAACAGGCCGGCAAAGAGGATGCCGGTTTTTACGAAGAATCGCAGGATCGGGGAGCCGCTCTTGGCGGGCTTGTCTTTCTTGGAGGAATTCTGGGGCTTGCTCATCGCGGCGATTTTACGGGTATCTCCGGTCCCATCTCAGCGCGAGGGCTCGGTTTCTGTAACAAGATTGTTCTGTGTGGTGCGCGGGCAACTGGCGGCAGATGTGATAATGCCGACATGAACTTTTCCGCCCACTCATGTCCGGAGGCTGACCCGGACCCAGCGCCCTCCGACCAGGGGCCTGACCACGTGCCTTGCGCCATCGAGTGCACAGGCAAGACCGTGCCATTGCCGCATGACCTGCCCGTGTTCCTGGTGGGAATGATGGGCGCGGGCAAGACCACCATAGGCCGAAGCCTGGCGCGTGCGCTGGGGCGCGAGTTTATGGATCTGGATCATGAGCTCGAGGCGCGTTGCGGCGTTCGGGTGCCGGTTATCTTCGAAATCGAGGGCGAAGCCGGTTTTCGTCGCCGAGAGTCCGCCGCCTTGGAGGAGTGTACCCAACGGCGCAACATTATTCTTGCTACCGGTGGCGGCGCCATCCTGGCAAGTGAAAACCGCCAACGCCTGCGCGAGCGCGGAATCGTCATCTATTTACGGGCCAGCGTGGACGAATTGTTCCGCCGTACCTGCCGCGACCGCAACCGCCCGTTGCTGGCCACCGCCGACCCGCGCGGCACCCTGCGGGATCTGATGACCCTGCGGGAACCCCTCTATAAAGAAGTCGCCGACCTGGTCGTGGAAACCGGGGCCATGCCCATCCACACGCTGGTCAAGGCGCTGCTGCCGCAATTACAAGCCTTCGAGAAGCGCATATGAACGTTGTTGACGTCGACACCCCGGGCGGAAGCTATCCGATCCACATCGGCCCAGGCCGCCTTGATGCCCTGGACCAGTGCATTCCCGCCGACGCCACCGCGATTGCGGTCGTGACCAACCCCACGGTGGCCGCCCTGTACGGCGAGCGTGCCGAGGCCGCGCTGGCCCGCACGGGCAAGCGTGTGCTGCGCATTGAACTGCCGGATGGCGAGGCCTATAAAGACTGGCAGTCGCTGAACCTGATTTTTGACGCCTTGCTGACGCATCGCCTGGACCGCCGCTGCGTGCTGGTGGCGCTGGGCGGCGGCGTCATCGGCGACATGACGGGGTTCGCCGCCGCCGTCTACATGCGCGGCGTGCGCTTCGTGCAAGTGCCCACGACGCTGCTGGCCCAGGTGGATTCGTCGGTAGGCGGCAAGACCGCCGTGAACCATCCGCTGGGCAAGAACATGATCGGCGCGTTCTATCAGCCGGTGGCCGTCGAAATCGACACCAACGTGCTGAACACCTTGCCCGCGCGCGAAGTGTCCGCCGGCTTGGCCGAAGTCATCAAGTACGGCCTGATCCTGGACCCGGACTTCTGGACCTGGTGCGAAGACAACGTGCAAAAACTGCGCGCGCTGGATCCGCAGGCCGTCGCCTACGCCATTCGCCGCTCTTGCGAACTGAAGGCGCAGGTAGTCGGCAAGGATGAACGCGAATCCGGCCTGCGCGCCATCCTGAACCTGGGCCACACCTTTGGCCACGCCATTGAATCGGGGCTGGGCTACGGCGCCTGGCTGCACGGCGAGGCCGTCGGTTGCGGCATGGTGCAGGCGGCTGAGTTGTCGGCCGATGTGGCCGGTTTCCAGCGAGCCGACGTGGAACGCGTGCGCGCGCTGGTGGCGGCTATCGGCTGCCCCGTGGTGGCGCCCGACCTGGGCGCCGACCGCTGGCTGGACCTGATGCAGGTCGACAAGAAAACCGAAGGCGGCTCGATTCGCTATGTGCTCATGCCGCGCATAGGCCAAGCGCTGATGCGCGCGGCCCCGGATGAGGCGGTGCGCGCCGTCTTGTCCCGAACCACCCAGTAACCGCGATGGAGACGGTGTTGCAGATGAAAGAGCTGGCTTCCTACGCATCCGACCCGTCCCAATCGCGCGGTCGGGCCTATGCCGAACCACCGCCCGAAAACCGGACCGAGTTTCAGCGTGACCGCGACCGCATCGTCCATTCCGGCGCCTTTCGCCGGTTGGAATACAAGACGCAAGTGTTCGTCAACCATGAAGGCGATCTGTTCCGCACGCGTCTGACGCACAGCCTGGAAGTGGCGCAGATTGCGCGCACACTGGCTCGCAGCCTGGGGTTGTCCGAAGACCTGACCGAAGCCATTTCGCTGGCGCACGATCTTGGCCACACGCCCTTCGGCCACGCCGGCCAGGACGAACTGAATGCCTGCATGCGCGAGCTGGCGCCCGAGGCCGGCGGCTTCGAGCACAACCTGCAAAGCCTGCGCGTGGTGGACGAGCTTGAAGAACGCTACGCGGATTTCAACGGGCTGAACCTTTGCTTTGAAACGCGCGAAGGCATCCTCAAGCATTGCTCGGCCGCGCATGCCCGCCAGCTGGGCGATGTGGGCGAGCGTTTCCTGAACCGCACGCAGCCGTCCCTGGAAGCGCAGCTGGCCAACCTGGCCGACGAAGTGGCCTACAACAACCACGATATTGACGACGGCCTGCGCTCAGGCTTGATCACGCTGGAACAGCTGCAAGACGTGTCGATCTTCGAACGCCACCATGCCCAGGTGCTGGACCGCTATCCCGGCCTGGCGCCACGCCGCGCGGTGGCCGAGACGATTCGCCGCATGATCAACACCTTGATAGTCGACCTGACGCAAACATCGCTGGCTCGCATTCGTGACGCGGCCCCGACCAGCGTTGACGATGTGCGCCGCGCACCGCCTTTGGCCGGTTTCTCGGACGAAATCCGGCGCGAGGCCGACGCACTGAAGAAGTTCTTGTTCGACAACTTGTACCGGCATTACCAGGTGCTGCGCATGACCGCGAAGGCGCGCCGCATTGTGCGCGAGATGTTCGCGGCGTTCCTGGATGATCCGCGGCTATTGCCGCCCGACTACCGGCGTGAGGCATTCAATGAACAGGCCCGCGCCATTTCGGATTACATCGCGGGCATGACCGACCGCTACGCCATTCGCGAGCATAAGCGGCTGTTCGAAATGGGCTAAGCGGTGCCGCTGGCGTTGACGGGCTGCCGGGCCGTGGTGCGCGCCCCGTTGTGCCCGTCAGTTGTGCCCGTTCAGCGATGCGTGCGGTACGGCTCGTCTTCCGGCACGAACGTCGCTTCCGCATGCGCGTCGCGCATCCATTCCTGCATGGCGGGCAGCGCAATCACCACGTCCATGTAGTCGCGCACGGCGCCCGTCGCGGCCACGTTGTAGGTGGTAAAGCGCGACACCACCGGTGCATAGAACGCGTCGGCAATCGAAAATTCACCGAACAGGAACGGGCCGCCCTGGCCAAACTTCGCGCGCGTGTCGCGCCAGATGGCTTGCACGCGTTCGATGTCTTGCTGTGCGGCCTCGGGCACGTCGATGTCCGGCAGATGCGCTTCGATATTCATGGGCATCGTGTTGCGCAGCGCCGTAAAGCCGCTGTGCATTTGCGCCACAATCGACCGCGCCCGCGCGCGCGCCTTTGCGTCCTTGGGCCACAGGGCCGCGTCGGGGTGCTGTTCAGCCACGTATTCGCAGATGGCCAGCGAATCCCATACGGCGAAGTCGCCGTCCAGCAGCACCGGGACCAGCCCGGCGGGCGACACCGCGGCCACTTGCCGCGTGAACGCTTCCGTGAAGAACCCGAGCTTTTGCTCGCTAAATGCGATGCCCGTCGCACGCAGCGCCAGCCAGGGCCGCAAGGACCACGATGAGTAATTCTTGTTGCCGATGATCAGGGTGTACATGGTGCGGTTTCTGCCTTAAGGTGCGCGTCGATTGGGTGCCCGTCGATTTACCGGCCTGCGTTGCGGCGCAGCAGCTTGCCCAGGTATTGCCCGGTGTGGCTGGCCTTTGTGTTGGCAACAACCTCGGGCGTGCCTTGTGCCACGACATAGCCGCCGCCGTCGCCGCCTTCCGGGCCCATGTCGATCAGCCAGTCCGCCGTTTTGATGACGTCCAGGTTGTGCTCGATGATCAGCACGGTATTGCCGCTGTCGACCAGCTGGTTCAGCACTTGCAACAGCAGTTCGATATCGCGGAAATGCAGGCCGGTGGTGGGTTCGTCCAGGATGTACAGCGTGCGCCCGGTGCTGCGGCGCGACAGCTCCAACGACAACTTCACGCGTTGCGCTTCGCCGCCCGACAAGGTGGTGGCGCTTTGACCCAGGCGAATGTAAGACAGGCCGACATCGATCAGCGTATGCAGCTTGCGTGAGATCGCGGGCACGGATTCGAAATATTCCAGCGCCTGCTCGACCGTCAGGTCCAGCACTTCGCTGATGTTGCGGCCCCGGTAGCGGATTTCCAGCGTTTCGCGGTTGTAGCGCTTGCCGTGGCACACGTCGCAAGGCACGTACATGTCGGGCAGAAAGTGCATTTCAACCTTGACCACGCCGTCGCCCTGGCACGCTTCGCAGCGGCCACCCTTGACGTTGAAACTGAACCGGCCCGGGTCATAGCCACGCGTACGCGCTTCCGGCACGCCGGCAAAGAGCTCGCGGATCGGGGTGAACAGTCCGGTGTAGGTTGCCGGGTTGCTGCGCGGCGTGCGGCCGATGGGGCTTTGGTCGACGCTGATGATCTTGTCGAAATTTTCCAGGCCCTGCATCGACACGTAGGGGGCGGGTTCGCTTTGCGCGTGATGCAGCTGGCGCGATACGGCAACCGCTAACGTGTCGTTGATCAGTGTGGACTTGCCGGAACCGGACACGCCCGTGACGCAGACAAGCCGGCCGGCCGGCACGCGCAGTTCTACGTCTTTGAGGTTGTTGCCGCTGGCGCCGGTCAAGGTCAGCCACGGCAGTTCGTCGTTGACCGGACGGCGCGGTGGAATTGCGATCTCGCGTGCGCCGCTCAGGTACTGGCCGGTCAGCGAGTTCGGATCGCGCTGCACCGTTTCAGGATCACCCTGCGACACGACTTCGCCGCCGTGCTCGCCCGCGCCCGGACCCATGTCGACCACCCAGTCCGCCATGCGGATCATGTCTTCGTCGTGCTCGACGACGATGACGCTGTTGCCCAGGTCTCGCAGGTGTTGCAGGGTGCCGATCAGGCGGTCGTTATCGCGTTGGTGCAGGCCGATGGATGGCTCGTCCAGCACGTACATGACGCCGGTCAAACCGGAACCGATCTGGCTGGCCAGGCGTATGCGCTGGGCCTCGCCGCCCGAGATGGTGTCGGCGCTGCGGTCCAGCGACAGATAGTTCAAGCCCACGTTGTTCAGGAAACTGAGCCGCGCCTCGATTTCACGCACGATGCGCTGCGCGATTTCCTGCTTGGCACCCGTCAGGCTCAGGTCACGGAACCAGGCCAGGCAGCTGGACAGCGGCATGGCCTCGACTTCATAAATGGCCTGGCCGTGGCGCTCGCCGCCGCGCGGATCGTGGCCGATCAGCACGTTGCGGGCTTCGGGGCGCAAGCGCGAGCCGGCGCAGTCCGGGCAGGTCTTGATGTTGCGGTACTTGCCCAGTTCTTCCCGCACGGTCGCGGAATCCGTTTCGCGCCAGCGGCGTTCCAGGTTCGGGATGACGCCTTCGAATGTGTGGCGCTTGACGGTGCTGCGGCCTTTCTCGTTCAAGTAGAGGAACGAAATTTCTTCTTCGCCCGATCCGTACAACACCTTGTCGCGCAGGGCTTCGGGCAGGTCTTCAAACGGGGCTTCAATATCGAATTCGTAATGCGCCGCCAGGCTGCTCAGCAGCGAATGCGTGAAGGCGTTGCGGCGGTCCCAGCCCCGGATGGCGCCGGCGGCAAGGCTCAGTTCAGGAAAGGCCACGACCCGCTTGGGGTCGAAAAAGCCCACCTGGCCGATGCCGTCACAGCTGGGGCAGGCGCCCATCGGGTTGTTGAAGCTGAACAGGCGCGGTTCCAGTTCGGGCAGGCTGTGGCTGCACACCGGGCAGGCGTAGCGGCTGGAGAACACCTGCTCGTGTTCGCTGTCCATGTCCAGCGCCAGCGCGCGCCCATCCGCCAGTTGCAGCGCGGTTTCGAAGCTTTCCGCCAGGCGCTGCTTGCTTTCCGGCTTGATGCGCAGCCGGTCGATGACGACGTCGATGTCGTGCTTTTCGGTTTTCTTCAACGGCGCCATGCCGTCGATTTCCATCAGTTGGCCGTCCACGCGCAGCCGCACATAGCCTTGCGCCTGCAAGCTGGCGCATTCGTCCTCGAAGCTGCCTTTTTTGCCGCGCGCAATGGGCGCCAGCACGGCCAGGCGCGTTTCGGGCGTCCAGCCCAGCACCGCGTCGACCATCTGGCTGACGGATTGCGCCTGTAGCGGCAGGCCGTGATCGGGGCAGTAGGGCGTGCCGACCCGCGCATACAGCAGGCGCAGGTAGTCGTGGATTTCGGTAATGGTGCCGACGGTGGAACGCGGGTTGTGGCCCGCGGCCTTTTGCTCAATAGAGATGGCCGGCGACAACCCTTCGATCAGGTCGACGTCCGGCTTGTCCATCAGCTGGAGAAATTGGCGGGCATACGCTGACAGGCTTTCCACATAACGTCGTTGGCCCTCCGCGTACAGCGTATCGAACGCCAGCGAAGACTTGCCGGAGCCGGACAAGCCGGTGACGACCACCAGTTTGTGGCGCGGCAGGTCCAGCGAAACGTTCTTGAGGTTGTGGGTGCGTGCACCCCGTATGCGTATTGTCACGTCGATCGGGTGTCCATCAGGCTCTTTTAAGCGGTTTCAAAGGCCAACTTGTTACTATAGCGCGCCGAAACCTCCCGCGTTCAAGGCAGTCCGACAAGTTGGACTGAACGGCGTTCGGCGCCGCACCGCCAGATCAGACTGTGAGCGTGTGACATCCACGCGCGCGCACCGCCCTTGTCATTGTTGAATTTTTCGCATGCCGGCAGACATCAAGCTGAAATTGACCCCCTCCGAACGTCGCGCCAGCGTCGCGTTGGCCGGCCTGTTCGCCGCCCGGATGTTGGGGCTGTTCCTGTTGCTGCCGGTGTTCGCCGTCGCGGCTGCCGGCCTGCCCGGCGGCGACGACCCCGCGCGCGTCGGCCTGGCGCTGGGCATGTATGGCCTGACCCAGGCATTCATGCAGATCCCGTTCGGCCTGGCTTCCGACCGCTGGGGGCGGCGCCCCGTTGTGCTGTTCGGACTGCTGCTGTTCGTGGTGGGCAGCATCGTCTGCGCGCAGGCGACCGACGTGTACTGGATCACCATCGGCCGCGCCATCCAGGGCGCGGGCGCGATCTCGGCCGCCGTCACCGCCTGGCTGGCCGACGCCACCCGCGACGAAGTCCGCACCCGGGCCATGGCCATGGTGGGCGGGTCGATCGGACTGTCTTTCGCGGTGTCGCTGGTCTTGTCGCCCGTGTTGGTGGGCTGGTGGGGCCTGTCGGGCTTGTTCTGGACCATCGCCTGCCTGGGCGTGATCTGCCTGGGCGTGGCGCGCTTTGTGGTGCCGGTGGTGCCGCGCACCCAAGCCCGCACCATGCAGGCCGCCCGGCCGCGTGAAGTGCTGACCCACCGTGACTTGCTACGCCTGAACTTTGGTGTGTTCGTGCTGCATCTGATTCAGGTGTCGCTGTTCGTGGTGGTGCCGGCCTTGCTGGCCAAAGTCGGCGGGCTGGACGCGCGCGAGCTGTGGAAGGTCTATCTGCCTGTCATCCTGGTGTCGTTCGTGCTGATGGTGCCCGTGGTGTTCGTCGCGGAAAAGCGTCGTGCCCACCGGGGCGCCTTGCGCGCCGCCGTGGCGGGCCTGGTGCTGGTGTGCGCGCTGCTGCCGGCCGCCAGCCACGGTTTTTACACGCTGGCTGTGGCGCTGACCGGTTTCTTTGTCGCCTTCAACGTGCTGGAGGCCTTGCAGCCTTCGCTGGTGTCGCGCGTGGCGCCGCAGGCGTACAAGGGGCTGGCGCTTGGCTTCTACAACACGGCGCAAGCGGCCGGGCTGTTTACTGGCGGTGCGCTGGGAGGCTGGCTGGCGGCCCATTCAGGCGCCAGCGCGGTGTTCGTCGGCGCGGCGATTCTGTCGGCGGTGTGGCTCGCGGTGACCTGGGCGCTGCGGCCGCTGGCGTAAGACCGCCAAGGCGGGATCAAGGCCGCAAGGGCGGTGATCGAGGGCGGGTGGTCAAGGCTGGCGATTGGGCTGGCTACAGGGCTGGCTACCGGGCCGGCTACCGGGCCGGGGATGCGTCCCCGACTACACCCCAACCGTCGCTGATCGCGCTGCCTATGGCGCCCAACAGCCCCTAAATCGATTCCCGGGGTGGATCGCTTTGTCACGAATCGCGTTTGGCGTGGCGGGGGCTTTTCGTCGATAATACGTACCAATTTAGGGCTTCACGGAAGTGGGGGTCGTCAGGATCCCAGGCGTCGCCGGTCATTGTCATGATGACCGGCGTGTTTCATGAAGCCGGTCTTCAACATCGCTTTTTATGTTGTTGCCGGCGCGCTCGCGGCGACGCACAGGCGCAGGCTGTCAACAACTGAGGGACATCGGCATGGCATCGGTTAACAAAGTCATTCTCGTGGGCAATCTGGGTCGCGACCCGGAAGTCCGCTATAGCCCGGAAGGGGCTGCAATCTGCAACATGTCCATCGCCACGACCTCCACCTGGAAGGACAAGGCTTCCGGCGAACGCCGCGAAGAAACCGAATGGCACCGCGTCGTCATGTACAACCGCCTGGCTGAAATCGCCGGCGAATACCTGAAGAAAGGCCGCTCGGTCTACATCGAAGGCCGTCTGAAGACGCGCAAGTGGCAAGACAAGGACACCGGCGCTGATCGCTACAGCACCGAAGTGGTGGCTGACCAGATGCAAATGCTGGGCGGCCGCGAAGACGGCGGTGGCGGCGGCGCCAGCTATGGTGGTGGCGGCGGCTACGACGACGCCCCGTCGCGCCCGCAACAACAACGCGCCCCGGCGCAACGCCCGGCGCCGCAACAGCGCCCGGCGCCTGCTGCGGCTCCGGCGAGCAGCGGTGCAAACCTGGCGGATATGGACGACGATATTCCGTTCTGATTTTTCCGAACGGCTACGCAGCTATGAAAGAGCCCTCGCAAAAGCGGGGGCTTTTTATTTGTTCGGCGCTTGAAACACTTCCACCAGATAATCAATAAACGCCCTGGCCCGTGCGGTTTGATTTCTGCGTTGCGGATAATACACAAAGAGGTCGGCGGACGGCAGCGTGTAGTCGGGTAATACCACTCGCAGCCGTCCGCTTTTTAAATACTTGGCCAGATCCCATTCCGAGCGGATCAATATGCCATGGCCGTCCAGTGCCCAGCCCAGCACGATATCCCCGTCATTACTGGACAGCGCCCCATCCACCTTGATTGCCACGCTTTCGCCTTCGCGGGTGAATCGCCAGACGCCGTGTGCTTCGTCGTTTTGCGTATGCAGGATGCAGCGGTGCGAGGCCAGATCGGCCAGCGTGGTGGGGGTGCCGTGCTTGTCCAGATAGCGCGGGGACGCGCACAGGAAGCGGCCGTTGGACATGACGCGCCGGGCGCTGAGGCGTCTGTCGGGCAGTTCGCCGAAACGGATCGCCAGGTCGAATCCGCCTTCCACCAGGTCCACCGGCCGGTCCGTCACGTCCAGCTGTACCTGCACGTCGGGATAGCGCTTGGCAAAGTCCGAGACCAGCGGGGCGATGGTGGTGCGGCCGAATCCCAAGGTGGCGTTCACTTTTAGCGGGCCGCGTGGTGTGCCGCCGCTGCTGGAAACCGCGTCTTCCATCGCGCGCAGGTCTTCAAGGATCTTTGACGCGTGCGACAGGTAGGTTTCGCCCTCGGGAGTCAGGCTGAGGTTGCGGGTGCTGCGGTTGACCAGCCGCACGCCCAAGCGCCGTTCCATCAGCGCCAGGCGCTTGGTGGCGGCGGGTGGCGTCAGGTCGAGTTCGCGCGCGGCCGCCGAAAGGCTGCCCAGCCGGGCCAGATGGATGAAGAACTCCAATTCGGACGCGATGTCGGTTTTCACTGAAAGTTAATAATCAAATGAATATGGGTGAATCTTAGTGCGGGTATTCGCCTCTACGCTAGGGGTTCTGAACTTACCTACGCCGCCACAGCCGGCGCATCAGGAGACACCTCATGAGAATCGTCGAGATCCGCGAACAGACGCTGCCCATCAGCTCGCCCATCCGCAACGCCTATATCGATTTCAGCAAGATGACGCTGAGCCTGGTCGCCGTGATCACCGACGTGATCCGTGACGGCAAGCCGGTGGTGGGCTACGGCTTCAATTCGAATGGCCGATACGGCCAGGGCAAGCTGATGCGCGAGCGCTTTATTCCGCGGGTGATGGAAGCCGACCCAGAATCGCTCGTGGACGCGACGGGCAAGAATCTGGACCCGCACAAGATCTGGGACGCGATGTTCACGAACGAAAAGCCGGGCGGCCATGGCGAGCGCTCGGTGGCCATTGGCACCATCGACATGGCGGTGTGGGATGCGGTCGCAAAGATCGAAGGCAAGCCGCTGTTCCAGTTGCTGGCGGATCGCTACGGCAACGGGCAAGCCGACCGCCGCGTGTTTGTCTACGCGGCCGGTGGGTATTACTACCCGGGCCAGGACCACGGCAAGCTCAAGGATGAAATGCGCAGCTACATCGATCGTGGCTACACGGTGGTGAAGAAGAAGATTGGCGGCGCGTCGCTGGACGAGGACCTGCGCCGCATCGATTCCATCTTGAGCGTGCTGCAAGACGGGCAGAAGCTGGCGGTGGACGCCAACGGCCGCTTCGATCTGGATACGGCCATTCAGTATGCCAAGGCGCTGTCGCAGTACGACCTGTTCTGGTACGAAGAGGCGGGCGACCCGCTGGATTACGAGTTGCAGGCCACCTTGCGCAACTACTACAACAACCCGATGGCGACGGGCGAAAACCTGTTTTCCATGCAGGACGCGCGCAACCTGATCCGATACGGCGGCATGCGCCCGGACCGTGATTGGCTGCAATTCGATTGCGCGCTGAGCTACGGGCTGGTGGAGTATCTGCGCACGCTGGACATGCTGCGCCAGCACGGCTGGTCGGCCAGCCGCTGCATTCCGCACGGCGGCCACCAGATGTCGTTGAACATTGCTGCGGGCTTGGGCCTGGGCGGCAATGAAAGCTACCCGGACCTGTTCCAGCCGTTTGGCGGCTTTCCCGATGGCGTGAAAGTCGACGGCGGCTACGTCACGATGCCGGAACTTCCCGGCATCGGGTTCGAAGGCAAGTCGGACCTGATCGCCGTCATGCGGCAATTGTCGGCGTAGGGCCCGACCTACCAGCGATACCGCAACGTCGCCATCACCGTGCGTTCGGCGCCCCAGTAGCAACTGACGGCCGTGCCCAGGCAGTTGGCGACGTAGCGCTTGTCGAACAGGTTGGACACGTTCAGCGCGACTTGTGCGCCGGCCAGGGTGGGGCTGACGCGGCCAAGGTCGTAGCGGATAGCGGCGTCCACCAGGGTGACGGCGGGCAGGGCGTAGCGGTTGTTCAAGTCGCCGTAGAAGCCGCCACGGTATGTGACGCCCGCGCCCACGCCCACGCCTTGCAGCGGACCTTCGCGCAGGGTGTAGTCGGCCCACAGCGCGGCTTGATGGCGCGGCACGAAAATCATCTGGTTGCCGCGCTGGGCGGCGACGTTGGTCTTGGTGACTTCGCTATCGCTCAGTGCATACGACATCGTCAGGTCCAGCCCGTTGTCGAAGCTGGCCTTGCCTTCCAGCTCGATGCCCTGCACCTGCGCTTCGCCCGTCTGCACCACAAAGCTGGTGTTGACCGGGTCGGGCGTACTGACGTTTTTCTGCGTGATCTGGAAGGCCGACAGCGTGACAAAGCTGTCGTAGCCCTCGGGCTGGTATTTCACGCCGGCCTCGTATTGCTCACCCGTGGTGGGCTTGAGCGGCGAGCCGTCGCGCGTGATGCCGGTCATCGGCTGGAACGACGTGGAATAGCTGAAGTACGGCGCGATGCCGTTGTCAAAGCGGTAGGTCACGCCGGCGCGGCCAGTGAAGCGGTCGGCATCGGCGCTGCGCGACGTCCAGCCCCATTGGCCGCCGCTACGCGCGACGCCGTTGTCGGTGGTGCCTTCGGTCCAGTCGTAACGGCCGGCGAAGGTGAAGCGCAGGCGGTCCAGTTCGATCTGGTCTTGCGCGTACAGGCCCAACTGGCTGCGCGTCATGTTGATTTTGGTGGCCGTGGGCGGGCGCGTCACGGACGTGCCGTAGTCCGGGTCGAACACGTTGAACAGCGGCGAGGCCGGGGGCAGCATCAGGCCCAGGCTGCTTTCGTTATAGCGGGATTTTTCGCGCAGGTAGTCCAGGCCGAAGGTGATGTCATGGCGCGTGGGACCGGCGTTGAATTTGGCATTCAACTGGTTGTCGATCTGGAAGGTATGCGACGTTTCCGGAAACGCCCAGGCGTAGCGGATGGCCTGCGTGTCCGACACCATGGCGCCGATCTGCACGCGCCGCGTGTTGGTGTCGACATTGGTGTAGCGGGCGCTTTGGCGCAGGCTCCACGTGTCGTTCAGCCGGTGGTCCAGCGTGTAGCCGACCATGGTTTGTTCGTTGGTGAAGATGTCGTAGCCGGGCTCGCCCACAAAGCGGTCGCGCGGGATGTAGCCCGCCGTGGCGCTTTTTTCCAGCGTGCCGATGACGGGCAGCACGGGGGCGCCGCCGCCGCCGTGGCTGGTGATCTTCTGGTACTGCGCGCTGACGTTCAAGCTGGTGTCGGATGACGGGCGCCACGTGAAGCTGGGCGCGATGAACTGGCGTTCATCGTCTACGTGCTGGTATTGCGTGTCGCTGTCGCGCAGCGTGCCCGTCAAGCGGTACAGAAACTTGCCTTCTTCGTCGGCGGGGCCCGAGAAATCGAACGCGCCTTGATAGCGGTTGAAGCTGCCTGCCTGCAACACCACTTCATTGATGGGTTCGGCGGTGGGGCGCTTGCTGGTCATGTTGACCAGGCCGCCCGGCGCGCTTTGCCCATATAGTCCGGACGACGGGCCTTTCAGGATTTCGATGCGTTCCAGGCCGTAGGTGTCGATGCGCGGTTGCGAATAGCCGCGCGCGCCGAAGGGCAGCAGCAGTCCGTCCAGATAGCGCGACGGCGTGAAGCCCCGCACGGTCAGCCAGTCATAGCGCACGTCGTTGTCGCCGTATTGGGCGAAGACGCCGGGGGTGTAGCGCACGGCTTGCGCGACCGAGGTGACGCCGCGTTCGTCCATTTCTTCGCGGGTAATGACGTTGATCGTCTGGGGCGTGTTGATCAGTTCGGCATCTGACTTGGTGCCCGAGCGGCTGCGCGTGGCCACATAGTCCGCGCCGGAGGTCGGCGACGCGTCGCGCACCCCTTGCACCACAACCGGCGCCAGGGTGGTGACGCCGTTACCGGTGGCTTGGGCGGGCTGGGTGGTTTGCGCGATGGCAGAGGCGGATGCGGACGCCGCAAGGGCGGCCAGCAACGCCAGCGGCAGCGGCTTGACTGAAAAGGACACGGTGTTACCCCTGGATCAATTTATAATTAACAAGAATCATTTCTGTGCGTCGGCATGATTCCAGATCCCGCTTTTGCTGTCTGACGTTTTTTCGGCGCCGTTTGACGGTTTTGCTGCTGCCCCGTTTTTGCGCCCCTTTCCCATGCCCGCCAGCGCCGCCGCGCCCTTGCCCATTCTGTCTCTGCCCGAGCCCAGCACCGCACCGCCCAAGCGGCACGAGTGGTGGCGCGGCACGCTGCCGACCGTACCGGCCACGGATGATTGGGAAGACGTGATCGAGCGCGTGCTGAGGGTGGACGACGGCGTCAGCCTGGTGGTGCTGGACGGATCGCCACGTCGGACCCTGACGATTCCCGCGCCGAGCGCGCCGGTGTTCGGCATGCAGGTCTGGCTGGAAGGCGAGGCTGTGCTGGCGGTGGAAGGCGGCGAGCCCCTGAAGGTGGCCGGTGGCGCGGCGCTTTTGTTCAACCACGAACACGCCGTCGGCTGGGCAACCCACCTGCCGGCCCATCGCCGCGTGCGGATGATAGACGTGCGCTACACGCCCGACGCGCTGACGCGGGCAAGTGGTTCGATGCCCGTTGCGCTGCTGCGCAAGCGGTTTCACCGCGACGTCAGCGTGCCGGCGCAAGGGTCCCTGGTGGCATCGCTGGATGCCCCGACCAGCTTGCTGACGCTGGCGGGCAGCCTGACCGGCGAGGCCCCACCCGCGCCGGAAGCGCGGCGGCTTTGGTATTGCGCCAAATCGCTGGAAATGCTGTCGGCCTTTGTGCAATTGCTGTCGTTGCCCGACGCGCTGTCGGGCCCCTTGGCGCACGAACATCAACGCGTGCACCGCGCGTGCGAGCTATTGCGCGATCGCTGCGCCGAGCATTGGCCGCCGGGGCGCCTTGCCCGAGAAGTGGGCCTGTCTGAAAAGCGGCTTCAGCAGTTGATGCGTGAATGCGTGGGCAGATCGGTGCATGCGTATTTAAGTGAAATGCGGCTGGCACGCGCATCGGATCTGCTGCAAGCAGGCATGAGCGTGACGCAGGCGGCGGGCGAGGTCGGCTTTTCCAGCCTTAGCCATTTCAGCAAGGTCTTCAAGGCGCGCTATGGCGCGTCGCCACGGTCCTGGTAAGGTGCAGCAACGCCGGCCAAGTCTTGCCGAGCCCGGTTCGGGCCGGCGCTGGCGCATCGCAAGGGGCACACCACCATGACGCAAAACATCTATGACACTGCCGAGTTTTTCGAGGCTTACAGCCAGATGGCGCGGTCGGTGCACGGCCTGGACGGCGCGCCCGAATGGCCGGCGTTGCGCGCGCTGATTCCACCGTTGCAGGGCCGCCGCGTCGTGGACCTGGGTTGCGGCTTCGGCTGGTTCTGCCGATGGGCGCAGGCGCAGGGCGCCAGCGAGATACTGGGTCTGGACGTGTCGCAAAACATGCTGGACCGGGCTCGTGGTGGCACGCCTGCCTCGGCAGCCGCCGGCGGCATCGTGTATCAGCGCGCCGACCTGGAGCAACTGCAATTGCCGGCGGCGGCTTACGACCTGGCCTACAGCTCGTTGACGCTGCACTACATCGAGCGGCTGGCTGAGCTTTTTGCCACCGTCCATCAAGCGTTGGTGCCGGGCGGGCATTTCGTGTTCTCGGCGGAACACCCGATCTACACGGCGCCCGCCAGCCCCGCCTTCGTGCAGGACGGCTCGGGCCGGCGCATGTGGCCGCTGAACCAGTACGCCGTTCAAGGGCCGCGCACCACGGACTGGTTGGCCAAGGGCGTCATCAAGCAGCACCGTACGCTGGGCGCTTATCTGAACTTGCTGATCCAGACCGGGTTCACCATCGCGCACGTGCAAGAGTGGGCGCCTACCCAGGAACAACTGGCCGCCCAGCCCGCGCTTGCCGAAGAGAGGGATCGGCCGATGATGGTGCTGGTGGCGGCGACCCGATAGGCCGAAATATTTGGTTTCACAAAACCCGCTTGCGTTGTCTATCTAGTAGTAGGTAAGATTCATCCATCGACGCAGCACACACAAAACGCCGCTGACGCCGAAGCCAGAAATACAGTAGGACCGCTTTTTTATTTCCCTGGTTGTCTACCTACAAGTAGATAGCTAAACCAAAAACCGTAGCTTAATCGAATCAACGCAAGCCTCGTTTATTCATCTGGAGATCAACCATGAAGACGCTCGTATCCGCCCTGATTTTGTCCGCCTCGTTCATCGGTGCCGCTGCTCAAGCCGGCGAACTGGACTACCCGCCCGAACTGAACACCGCCAGCACCGTGACGCGTGCCCAAGTGCAGCAAGAACTGGCCGCCGCCCGCGCAAATGGCGAGCTGGTGTCCGGTGAAGAAGGTTACGCCGCGACCGCGTTTGCCTCCGTTGGCGCCGACAAGACCCGCGCCCAGGTCAAGCAAGAACTGGCCGCTGCCCGTGCTCAAGGCCTGACCGAAAGCGGAGAACTGGATTACCCGCCCGTTCAAGGCTAATTTTTTAAGTGTCTGCCTATCTAGTCATAGATAGCTTCGCAAACGCGACATACCCCTGATCCGCATCACGCAGCATCCCTTTCTACTGGAGATTCACCATGAAGACCCTCGTATCCGCCCTGATTTTGTCCGCCTCGTTCATCGGTGCCGCCGCTCAAGCCGGCGAACTGGACTACCCGCCCGAACTGAACACCGCCAGTACCGTGACGCGTGCCCAAGTGCAGCAAGAGTTGGCCGCCGCCCGCGCGAATGGGCAGCTGGTGTCGGGCGAAGAAGGCTACGCCGCCACGTCATTCGCGTCGGTTGGCGCCGACAAGAGCCGCGAACAGGTCAAGCAAGAATTGGCCGCTGCCCGCGCTCAAGGCCTGACCGAAAGCGGCGAACTGGACTACCCGCCCGTGCAAGGCTAAGCCGATGCCGGCACATGCGAACCCCGGGGGGCGGGATGTTTCCCGGCCGGGGTTCGCACGGGCCAAGGCCCACACCCTAGGGCGGCCACCAATGACGGACCGACCTATTAGTAGGTAATATTCAGCCATGGACACCCCGACCCCCAACACCACCCGAGACCTGCTGCTGGCGCACGCCGAGAAGCTCATCCGCACGCGCGGATGCAATGGTTTCAGCTACCGCGATCTGGCGGAGCATGTGGGCGTGAAGACGTCCAGCATCCACTACTACTTTCCTGGCAAGGACGACCTGCTGTATGAAGCAGTCGAGGCCTACAGCGCGCGCGCGCTGGGCGCCGTCCGTGCCATTGATACCGCGCAGCCCGCCCAGGCGCAGCTGGAGCAATACCTGTCGATGATGGAATCGCGGGCTTGCGGCTCGGGCGAACTGTGTTTGGGCGGCATGTTGGCCGCCGACATCATGAGCCTGTCCGACCGTGTGCGTGGCGCGTTGCAGGGATTTTTCCGTGCCCACGAAGCGTGGCTGGCGCGTGTGCTGGCTGAAGGCGCGGCGCAGGGGACGCTGAAGTTCTCGGGTACCGCCGATGCGGCCGGCCGCGCGGTGTTTGCCACCGTCCAAGGTTGCCTGCTGGTGTCGCGGCTATTCCAGCAGCCGCCCGCATTGTGCGAGGCCATCCGTGCGTTGTATGTGGAGTGCGACAAGGCAGCCAAGCCCGCTGCAGCCGCAGCCGCATCCGAATCCGCACCCACTGTGTAACTGCGGCCAGACGTAAAAATCGCGACGGCGCGGATTTTCGCGCCGGTCAGCGCTCCGCATTGAGCAGCCAGCAGTGAGCAGTGAATCCGATTTACCATCACGGCCGCCCGGCATTTGCAGGCGGCCGTTGTCATTGCGCGCTCAGTGTTGCAACGCGCGCGCCATGTCCACGCTGGTGCGTTCTTGCATGCCCAGGTCTCGCATGCGTTGCAAGAACGCGGTTTGTGCGTCGGCGAATCCGGCCACGGGGCTCATGCAATCGGTCAGCAGGACGATGCGGGACAGGTTGCCGCCGGGCAGGTGCTCGGCCAGATGTTCGACGGTGGCGCGCACGCAATGGCTGCCGGCCTCGCCCGCGACCAGAATCAGGTCTGAGCGATCCAGCGATCCCAGCAGCGCGCGGTTCAACTGGCTGCGCGGATCGTCGGGGTCCGGCACTTCGGCCATCAAGGCGCTGTAGTGCTCGGTCCACGGGTTGGTGCCTTTGGGCACCTTGCGCACGATGAATTGGCCGGCGTCTTCCCAGCGGTTGTACGCGGCGCGCACGTCGGGATGCACGTTGTGCCCCCAGGTGCCGATCTCGCAATGCACGGGCCACACCATCAGCGTGTAGCGGCCGCGTGCTTCCAGTTCGTCCAGGTAGGTGGCGGTTCGGGGCAGGTCGTCGGCATGGCGCGGCACGAACTGGCCGGCGCGCAACTGCGCGGCGCTTATCGGCGTGTAGGGGGCGACGGGCTCGCCCTTGCCGGTGTGCCAGAACGTGGGATGCGCGATGTCGACGCGATGGTGGGAGTCCAGCGTTACGGTGATCGAGGTCAGTGCGGAGGCGGTGGCGTCAATGAAACTTGCCAGCCGCTGCATGTCGGCATGCGCGCCGGGCACGGGCAGCGCGGGCCGCGTGGCTTGGCCGGTCAGCGGGTCGCGCGGCAGGTAGGGCTCGGGCAAATCGCAGAAGTCGTTCTGCGGATCGACGATCAGTAGATGGACGGAACGGGGCATGGCGAAATTCGATTGGGACTAAACCGGAATATAGACCGGGATCGCCGTTGTTCACTAGAACAGGACCAGATGTTCGGCGCGGTCGGGCAATTGACGCAGCAGCGCCGTCCATTGCCGCCAGAGGCAGGCGATGACGGCCAAGACGGCCAGCGCGATCAGTATCCACATGACAAGCTCCTGTCCATATTTCGCACGGCCGTGCGAAATTGAGCGATGAAAACGCCGGCACCGGCCGGCAAGGGGGCGGACGATGCCGCCTGCGTCAAATCAATCCGGATCGAGCCACAGGCGTGTTTGCACGCCTGTCACGCCATCCGTCATTGCAAAACCGTGAAGCTGCGGTACGTTGATATCAGCCTGTCATAGGCCGCCCGCACGCGCGCGGGCGCTTGCGGATCGCGCAGGAAACGCGCGTCATGCATCAGCCCGATCATCAGGCTGTACACCTCGAAGACGAGTTGTTCGGGGTCGGTATCCGGCCGGAGATGGCCGGCGTCCAGCGCCTGGCGCACCGTGCGGACCATGGCGGCGCGCCATCGACGTAGGTTGTTTTCCAGCAAGGCGCGCAGCGGCGATTCCACATCGTCGTATTCGAACGCGCCGGCCACGTAGACGCAGCCCGTGGCCATTTCAACGTTGCTGGCGCGTTCCACCCACAGCGATACCAACGCGGTCAAGCGGGGCAGCCCGCGCGGGTACGCCATGGCAGGGGTGAAAACGGCCGCCACAAAGCGGCGGTCATATTCGTCCAGCACGGCCTGCTGCAAGGCTTCCAGCGACCCCACGCGGGAAAACACACCGCTTTTGCTGATGCCCAGCCGCTTGGCGACCTGGCCCAGCGACAGGCTTTCCATGCCCTGGGTGGCGGCCATGGCCAAGGCCGCGTCCACAATGGCCGCGAAGGTCAGCTCGCTTTTTTCCGTTTTGGCAGTCATGAAGCGGAATTTAGCACGGTCGTGCGAAATTGGCCGGCTATTTTCTTGCGGGCAGTTGCGAGTCGCGAGTCGCCAGCCGCCGGTCGGCAGTCCACATGCGCTGGCGCGAGCCTGATGCAGAGCAAAAAAAACCGGACAGCTCAAGCTGCCCGGTTTGGTGTGCAATGATCCGCGCGATTGGCGGTCAGGCCTGCGCGGCAGCCTTAAATTGCAGACGGTACTTGTGCAGCAACGGTTCGGTGTAGCCGTTGGGCTGCGTCAAGCCTTCGAACACCAATGCGCAGGCCGCCTTGAAGGCCAGCGACGTGTCGAAATTGCCGGCCATCGGCTGGTAGAGCGGGTCGCCGGCGTTCTGGCCATCAACGACCTTGGCCATGCGCTTGAAGGTTTCCGTGACCTGTTCCTTGTTGGTCACGCCGTGGCGCAGCCAATTGGCGATGTGCTGGCTGGAAATGCGCAGCGTGGCGCGGTCTTCCATCAGGCCGACGTTATGGATGTCGGGCACCTTCGAGCAGCCCACGCCCTGGTCGATCCAGCGCACGACGTATCCCAGGATGCCCTGCACGTTGTTGTCCAGCTCCTGCTGGATGTCGGCGGCGGACCACTTGGACGGATCGCCCACCGGCACGCTCAACAGCCCGCCCAGCAAGTCGTCGCGCACGCTGTCCAGCTTGGTGCGTTCCAGTTCCTTCTGCACCGCTTGCACGTCGATCTGGTGATAGTGCAGCGCGTGCAGCGTGGCGGCCGTGGGCGAGGGGACCCAGGCGGTGTTGGCGCCGGCCTTCGGGTGGGCAATTTTCTGTTCCAGCATGGCGGCCATCAGGTCGGGCATGGCCCACATGCCCTTGCCGATCTGGGCGCGCCCGCGCAGGCCCGTGTCCAGGCCCACCAGCACGTTGTTGCGTTCGTAGGCGGTGATCCAGGCGGTGGACTTCATGTCGCCCTTGCGCAGCATCGGGCCCGCTTCCATGCTGGAGTGCATCTCGTCGCCGGTGCGGTCCAGAAAGCCCGTGTTGATGAACGCCACGCGCGATGCGGCGGCGCCGATGCACGCTTTCAGGTTGATGCTGGTGCGGCGTTCTTCATCCATGATCCCCATTTTCAGGGTGTTGCGCGGCACCTTGATCAGGTCTTCGACGCGGTCGAACAATTCGCTGGCGAAGGCCGCTTCGGCCGGGCCATGCATCTTGGGCTTCACGATGTAGACGGACCCGGTGCGCGAATTCAGCTTGGCGGTGCGGTCGTGCAGCGCGGCCAGGCTGGTGACGACGGCGTCCAGAATACCTTCGGGGATCTCCTGGCCGTCGCGGTCAAGAATGGCCGGGTTGGTCATCAGGTGGCCCACGTTGCGCACGAACATCAACGAGCGGCCGTGCAAGGTCAGCGCGCTGCCATCCGGACGCGTGTACTGGCGGTCGGCGTTCAGCTTGCGCGTGAAGGTTTTGCCGGCCTTGGTGACGGCTTCGGTCAGGTCGCCCTTCATCAGGCCCAACCAGTTGCGATAGATGTGCACCTTGTCGTCGGCATCGACGGCGGCAACCGAGTCTTCGCAGTCCATGATGGTGGTCAGCGCGGCTTCGACCAGCACGTCTTTCACGCCGGCGGCGTCGGTGCTGCCGATGGCGTTGGCGCGATCGATCTGGATTTCAAAGTGCAGGCCGTTGTTCTTGAGCAAGATGGCCGTGGGGGCTGACGCGTCGCCTTGGTAGCCGGCGAATTGCGAGCCGAATTTCAGCCCGGTGACCACGCCCTTGGCCAGGTTGACGCGCAGTTGGTCGCCTTCAACGGTGTAGCTTTGCGCATCGGCGTGCGAGCCATTGGCCAGCGGGGCGGCCGTGTCCAGAAAGCTGCGTGCGCGCGCAATGACCGCGGCGCCGCGCTCGGGGTTGTAGCCCTTGCCCGTATCGCCGGGCGTGGCGGGGATGGCGTCGGTGCCGTAAAGCGCGTCGTACAGGCTGCCCCAGCGTGCGTTGGCGGCATTCAATGCATAGCGCGAGTTGGACATCGGCACGACCAGCTGCGGACCGGCCTGCTGCGAGATTTCGGTATCGACGTTGTCGGTGGTGGCTTGCACGCTTGCCGGTTGGGGCAGCAGGTAGCCGATGCCTTCCAGAAACTTGCGGTAGGCGGCCGGGTCGGCGATGGGGCCGGGGTTGGCGCGGTGCCAGGCGTCCAGCTCGGCTTGCAGACGGTCGCGTTCGGCCAGCAGGGCGCGGTTCTTGGGCGCCAGGTCATGTACCAGCGCCGCAAAACCCTGCCAGAAGCTGTCTGCATCCAGGCCGGTGCCGGGCAGGGCTTCCTGTTCGATGAATTGGGTGAGATTGGCCGCCACTTGCAGGCCGTGTTGCTGGGTGCGTTGAGTCATGCGGGTCTCTAGCGGTAAGAAGGGCTGGCCGGCGCCGGGCGCCGGGCGAATCTGTCCTGACATCATCGTTCGCACCCGCGCCCATGTCTACCCGAAAACCAACTGGTCATACCAGTTTATTTAGTCGCCGTAAGACAGGCAGGCGATTTTTATGTTTTTATATCAGCACCTTACAGAGGTGTGGCGGACAGCCGAAACCCCATGGCCGGTTTGGTCATACCACTGGTGCGGAGATTGCATGTACGCGGAAACAGAAGAAAAGCCTCGCCAGGTGGCGGATGAAGTCGCCGAGCGAATCGAGCGCCTGATCCTGGATGGCGTGCTCAAGGCGGGGCAGGCCTTGCCGTCCGAACGGCGGCTGACCGAAAAGCTGGGCGTGTCGCGCACCGCGCTGCGCGAAGGCCTGAAGCTGCTGCGCGCGCGTGAAATCATTCACACCGCGCAAGGCAAGGGGTCCTTCGTGGCGCACATCTCGAAGGTGGATGCCGGGCCGCTGATGCACCTGTTCAATTCGCAGCCGCGCACGCTGTACGACCTGCTGGAAGTGCGCTCATTGCTTGAAGCGGAATCCGCCCGGCTGGCTGCCATCCGGGGCACCGAAGCCGACTTCATCATGATCCGCCGGCGTTATGACGACATGGTTGCCGCGCAGGGCACGGCCACCGACACAGCCACGCACGCCCATCTGGACCACGCGTTTCACCTGGCGATCTGCGAGGCGTCGCACAACCCGGTGCTGGTGCATACGCTGCAATCGCTGACCGACCTGCTGCTGGGGTCGGTTTTTGCATGCGTCAATAACCTGTATCACCGCGAACCGGAAAAGCGGCAGATCGACCGTCAGCACACCCGGCTGTACAACGCGGTGACGGGGCGCCAGCCCGAACAGGCGCGTAAAGCCGCAGCCGACCATGTGGACAGCGTGCGGCAGAGCTTGTCGGATATCGAACAGGAAGAACAGCGCCTGGTGCGCGCGACGCTGCGTCTGGAAGGCTGGACGTAGCGCCTAACGGGCTGGGGCTGGGGCTGGGGCCGGGGCGTGGGCTGGGGCGCGGGCGTTGTCGGCCCGACTGGCATGGCGTGTTAGCGGTCGGCCGTTGCGCAGCCGGCCAGCGCCAGCGGCTTGCCGGCGTAGACGCGGCCAAAGCGGTTGTTCAGCAAGGCGTCCAGGTCGATGGCTTCCTGGCCCACAAAGCCCTTTTGCGGCAAGACGCCTTGCGCCACGAGGTCCAGCGCGGCGCAAATGCCGGCGGCGGTGGACAGCTGGATCGCACTCAGGCGGTGGCCGTCCACATCGGCGCCGAACACGCGGATGGGATAGGACTCTTCTTCCAGCCGGCCGTGGCGATGGCCGGATGCCGACGCCTGGATCACGATGACGTCCTGCTCGGTGGTGGGAATGGCTGACTCGAAAATATCCTTGAGCAGATCGCGGCGATCTCGCAGGCGCAGGTCGTTCAGCAGCAACTTCATGATGTTGCAGTGGCCGGGGTAGCGCACGGACTTGTAGTCGACGTTGCGGGCGCGCCCCAACAACGTTGCGGGCAGCGTGCCCAGCCCGCCCGACGTGTTGAAGGCTTCGTATTCAACCCCGTCCAACGCAAAGGTCTCGTAGCCTTCCAGCGCGGGCACGCTGGTCAGCTTGCCGTCGACGATGGCCTCGCAAGGGTTGCAGTATTCGTTGATCAGGCCTTCGGTGCTCCAAGTCAGGTTGTAGCGCAGGCTGTTGGAGGGGTAGCGCGGCAGGGCGCCCACGCGCATGCGCAAGTCCAGCAAGGTGTCGAAGCGGCGGGCCAACGCGTTGCCGACGATGCCGATGAAGCCGGGCGCCAGGCCACATTGCGGCATCAACACGCTTTGCACATCGCCCGCCAGCGCCTGAATGGCGTGGGTGCTGGCGACGTCTTCGGTCAGGTCAAAGTAATGGACGCCCGCGCGCGCGCAAAGGCCTGCTACGGCGGTGGCGCGGTGGAACGGCAGGGCGTTGACGACGGCGTAAGCGCCTTCGATGCAACGCGCCACCGAGTCGTCGTCGCTGATCTGGCGCGTTTGGCAGCCCAATTCGGCCAGCACGCCCAGCCGGGCTGGATCCTGGTCGGCAACCAGCACCGAGTAATCGCCGCTTCGTTCGAGCATCAAGGCGATGGCAAAACCGATTTTTCCGGCGCCCAGCAAAACGATGGGGCGGGTGGCTGACGTAGACATGGTGCGGCTCCTGCGGATTGGGGGGATGGGGTGGCCTCATCCTATGCGGGAGCGCTGTCGATTTGTAGAACCGAAAGTGTCGTAACGGCTTAAGTTATCGACAAAACGACTTAATAAGTAGTCGAATCGTCAAAAACAAAGCCCCCCGGCGTTTGCCGAGGGGCTTTCGATGGGGCTGTCACGGCCTTTTCAGGCCAGTGGATCAGCTGCCCATGGGGGGGTAGTCCATGTTGCCGAAGGTCACCAGGCCTTCTGCCTTGGCTTGAGCCAGTTGCGATTCAACTTGGGCGCGGCTCAGCGACGTGGTGTGTTCAGCGGCGGCGACGGGCGGGTAGTCCAGGTTGCCGAAGGTGACTTCGCCGGCGTTCTTGGCTTGGGCCAGTTCAGCTTGAACTTGTTGCGAGGTCAGGCTGGACTTCTGGGCGATGGGGGCGGGGTAGCCTTCTTCGCCAAACGTGTATTGACCCGAGACCTTGGCTTGTTGCAGTTCAGCTTGCACTTGAGCGCGGGTGGGGGCTTGGTCGGCTTCGGCGGCTTGCGCGCCAGCGGCCAGAACGGACATGGACAGCATCAATGCGGTAGCAAGGGTTTTCATAGCAGACCTCCGGTGTCTTGTGAGCTTGGGATTCGAACCGCTGGCGTCATTGCCTGGGGTTCGCTTGCTGTGTCCCGATGAGATGCATTCTGTGCTCAAACAACCTCGGGATAAACCCTTATTACCTGAAAACATCTTTCCAAAAAATGTACTAATCGATGAGGATTTAACCAGATGGCACCATAGATGGCGATATTTCCATCTGATGACACGATAGGTTGTGGTCGGTGGCGACCCCCGATGACCATTCGCATCCGCGTCCGCCCGGCAAAGTGGCCGGGGTCGCCAAAAAGCAAAGCCCCGGCTTTGGACCGGGGCTTTACGTGGCGGCGGTGGCTGTGAGTGCCTGACGCCGCTTAGCGATTCAGTTCCACCAGCGCCGCGTTGTACTCGGATTGGGCTTCTTCCAGCTTGCGCTGCGCCTTATCGATCTTGTCCTGCTTGCCCTTGGCGCGGGCTTCCTTCAGCTCTTGTTCGCGCTCGGACACTTTGGATTGCTTCTCACGCACGTTTGCTTCGCGTTGGGATTGCAGGCGGCTGTCGGTGCAATTTGCCCGGGCTTCGGCCAAGGCCTTTTTCAAGCCGGCTTCGCGGCGCGTGTTGTTCTGTGCTTGCGCAGCGGCAATGTCGTTTTCGATTTCGCAGAACTTGGCGGCGCAGCCTCGTTGGGCCGAGCAATCGGTGGCGGCCTGAGCGGGCAGGGTGCCGAACACGGCGCACGCAGCGGCGGCGGCCAGGGATTTAACGAAAGAGGGCATGCGGTGTCTCCGTAAGGCGTTGCGGAAACACCATGATGGCCTGATCTGGCGTAGGCGGCAATGCGGCGGCCCGTGGTTGGCGGCCGGGCCAGGCCGGGCCGGCGCCGGCGGTGCGCTGCGGTCCGCCCTGGGGCGTCGTCCTTGGCGGGCCAAGGGATCAGCAGACCAACGGATCCCGCGGACCAACGGATCAGCGGACCAACGGATCACCGGATCAGCGTGCCTGCCAACGCCGCTGCCACCAGCAGCGCGCCCAGCCACAGGTTGGCGCGAAACAGCATGAAGTTGCGGTCGGGGCGCTGGATGTCGAACACCTTCAGCTGCCATGCCAGATGCACCGCGACGGCGGCCATGCCAACCTGATACGCCCACGACAAACCCATGGCGTAACCACCCCAGGCCCACAGCAGGACGGTGGCGGCGTAGAAACCGCCGATCCACAATTTGCCTTGGTCGCCAAAGCGCATGGCCGTGGAATGCAGCCCCAGGCTGCGGTCGTCGCGCACGTCGACGTACGCATAGATGCTGTCGTAGCCCACCTGCCAAAGCACCGCGCCCAACCACATGGCGATGGCGGCCAGCGGCACGACGTTTTGCGTGTCGGACCAGGCCATCAGCATGCCCCAGTTAAAGCAGATGCCCAGCACCACTTGCGGCCAATACGTGACACGCTTGCACAGCGGATAGATGAACACGAAGGGCAGCACGGCCAGGGCCAGCCAGCGGCTCATTTCGTTCAGGAAAAACAGCAGCGATCCGCATACAAGCAGCTGCCCGAGCAGGAACCACACTGCGTTCTTCATCGACAGCTGGCCGCTGGTCAGTGGCCGGAAGCGCGTGCGTTCGACGTGCTTGTCGAAGTTGCGGTCGCACATGTCGTTGACGGTGCAGCCGATGCCGCGCATCAGCAGCGCGCCCAGCGAAAAGACGATCAGCCGTTGCAGGTCGGGCAGACCACCGGCCGACTGCACCAGCGCGGCCACGGCCGGCAGCAGCGTCAGCCACGTGCCGATGGGCCGATCCAGTCGGCACAGGCGGGCGTAGGGTCGCCAGGATTTCGGAAGCCAGCGTTCGACCCAGTCGGTGAAAACGATGTCGCTGAGGTCGACGGGAGGTTGTTGCGAGGCGCTCACTGTCACGGTCAGAATTTGGTCGGGAAAGCCGACAGCATAAAACAACGGCCGGGCGTTGCGCCCGGCCGTGGAAGGTCAATCGCCGTTCAGGGTGCGGCTTTCAGGCCGCATTGCCCAGAAAGCTACGGTTTGCTTATGCCGTGTATTCCTTGAGCAGCTTGCCCAGGATGGCGATGCCGGTGCGGATCTTGTCTTCCGGCACGGTGGCAAAGCTCAGGCGCAGCGTGTTCTGCTTGCCCACGCCGCTGTAGAACGGCGCGCCGGGCACAAAGGCCACGTTTTGCGCGATGGCCTTTTCCAGCAGCTTGGTACTGTCCATGTGCTCGGGCAGCGTCAGCCAGATGAACATGCCGCCTTCCGGCTTGGTCCACGTCACGGTGGACGGGAATTCGCGCTTGATGGCCTCCAGCATGCAGCTGCCCTGGGCGCGGTAGATTTCGCGCACGTTGGGCAGGTGCTCTTCCAGGAAGCCGTCCTTGACGATTTCGTACACGGCCATCTGCGTCAGCGTGGGCGTGTGCAGGTCGGTCGCTTGCTTGGCCTGCACCAGCTTGTTGATCAGCGGACGGGCGCCGGCGATATAGCCCAGGCGCAGGCCCGGGGCCAGTACCTTCGAGAACGTACCCAGGCGCACGACGTTGGCGCCGTATTCGGCGGCCAGCGCCACCAGGCCTGGCTGCGGCTCGCCTGCGTAGCGCAGTTCGCCGTAGGGGTCGTCTTCAATGATGGTCAGGTTCAGTTCGGCGGCGCGCTTGACCAGCGCGATGCGGCGTTCCAGGTTCAGCGTGCGGCCCGTGGGGTTCTGGAAGTTGGGCAGCGCATACAGGAAGCGCGCGCCGTCGGCCAGTTCGGGCGTGATGGATTCGGGGATCAGGCCGCCTTCGTCGGTGGGCACCGGCACGAACTTCGGCTGGTACAGGCTGAACGATTGCAGCGCGCCCAGGTAGCTGGGGTCTTCGACCAAGACCTTGCTGTCCTTGTCGATCAGTACCTTGCCCAGCAGGTCCAGCGCTTGCTGCGAACCGGAGACGATCAGGATCTGGTCGGCGGCAACGTTGGCGCCCGCGCGGTTCAGGTCGTCGGCAACCCATTGGCGCAGCGGGGCATAACCTTCGGTGGGGCCGTATTGCAGGGCCGCGCGGCCGTTGGTGGACAGTACCTTGTCGAACGCAGCACGTACCACTTCTACCGGGAAGCCGCCGGGCGCCGGCAAGCCGCCAGCGAACGAAATGACTTCGGGGCGCTCGGTGACCTTGAGGATCTCGCGGATGGCGGAGCTGGTAAGTTGCTGGGCGCGTTCCGAAAAGGAAAACGCAGGTTCGAGAGGCTTGTCCATGGATTGCTTCTTGAAGAAGAAGGGTAAAGGGAGAGGCTTGTGTAGGGGACTGCGACAAAAAAGTATTGTCCCATACGGTAGCAGCCCGGCCCCTTTAACGCGCGGAACCCCTAAAATCACCTGCATCGAAAACCGCCTGTACAGTTACATTTATCGCCATGTTCGAAGCCGCCCCGATCGTCGCCGAGTCCAAGTCCGCCCTGTACGCCGAATTGGTCGCGCAGGCCCGCGCGCTGCTGGAGGGCGAGCCCGACCGCATCGCCAATGCCGCCAACCTCAGCGCGCTGGCGTACCAAGCCTTGCCCGATCTGAACTGGGCGGGCTTTTATTTTTTTGACGGCACCGAACTGGTTCTTGGCCCGTTCCAGGGCAAGCCGGCCTGCGTGCGCATTCCGCTGAATCGCGGCGTGTGCGGCGCGGCCGCCAGCCAGCGTCAGACGCAGCTGGTGCCGGACGTGCACGCATTTCCCGGCCACATCGCCTGCGATGCCGCGTCGCGTTCCGAAATCGTGGTGCCGCTGGTGCATCAAGGCGAATTGATCGGCGTGTGGGATGTGGACAGCCCCGTGCCCGACCGCTTCGACGAAGACGACCGCCAAGGCATGCAGGCGCTGTGCGCCGTGTTCCTGGCCAGCATGGGCTAAGCGCCCGCCGTTGACACGCCAACGGCCGCCCGGTAGATTTCCGCATCAGCCGCCGACGCGCGTCTTATTGTTTTATTCATTCATGATTCATCAGGCCATCCAATCCGCTTCCTGCATCCGCGCCCTGGGCGCGGTGCTGGCTGCCGTCGGCCTGAAATCCAAAAAACAGCCGCTCATCTGACCGGAGCATGCTGTTCCGTCAGATGGGCGACGGAACAGCGGCCTTCTGGCGGCGCTTTGGCGCCTCTTGCGCACCCCTGATATCCCGAGCACTTCTGTACGGTCCAACCGCGGTCCGCTTACATCGAAGGAGTGTTCTCATGTCCATTCAACAATCTGTGTTCCAAGGCGTCTGGGTGCCGCTGGTCACGCCGTTTTCGGGCGGTGCTGTCGACGGGGGCGCCTTGCGTCGCCTGGTGCGCCACTACGCGGCGGCGGGCGTCGACGGGCTGGTTGTGTGTGGCAGCACCGGCGAGGCCGCCTCATTGGACGACGCCGAGCAACTGGCGGTGCTGGACGCCGTGCTGACCGAAGCCGGCCGGCTGCCCGTCATCATGGGGCTGGCGGGCAACCACCAAGGGCACGTGCTGCAACGCCTGTCCGCCTTTGGCACGCGGCCGCTGGCCGGCATCCTGGCCCCGGCGCCGTATTACGTGCGAGCGGGCCAGGACGGGGCCGCCGCCTATTTTCGCCGCCTGGCCGATGCTTCGCGCTTTCCCCTGGTGCTGTACGACATTCCCTACCGCACGGGCACAACGCTTGAGACATCGACGTTGCTGTCGCTGGCCGCGCATCCGAACGTGGCGGCCATCAAGGATTGCGGCGGGTCGCTGGACAAGACGCTGGCCTTGATAACCGACGGCCAGATGAATGTGCTGGCGGGCGAAGACCTGCAAACCTTATCGGTGCTGTGCCTGGGCGGGGCGGGCATGATCGCGGCCGCCGCGCATGTGCGGCCCGATCTGTTCGTCGCCATGTACCAAGCGGTGCGCGCACAGCAGTTGGACGTCGCACGGCGGTTGTTCCACGCCTTGACGCCGGTGATCCGCCTGGCCTTCGAAGAACCCAACCCTGGGCCGCTGAAGGCGCAACTGAGTCGTCAAGGCTTGTTGATCGACGAATTGCGGCAGCCGATGCCGGCCGCTAGCGCGGCGTTGGCGGTGCGTCTGGATGCGGCCGTTGCCGGCCTGAACCGCCAGTTTCCTTGCCAGTAGACGGAAGTTAGGCCGCGATCACGTTGCAGTCCATCAGCTTTGTGTTGCCCGGATTCATTTGGTAATAAATGCCCTACCGGGATGCTGACGGATTGCTTATGATGCGGCCATTCTTCGGGGTGAAACAAAACGTTCATGGCCCAAGCTTTTGAAGCCTTGTCCGCCTGGCAGGTGATGCTGGCGGGGCTGCTGTTTTTCGGCGGCATCTATCTGGTCTTCGGCGCGGCTACCTGGCTGCTGACCCAGCACGTGTTGCCCGCACTGGGCATCGGCAAGCCACTGGATCCGCGCCCCTTGGGGCCCGGCCAGCTACGCCGGGAACTCGCGCAATCCGGCCTGTCCATCCTGCTGTTTGGCACCGGCATGATTTTCCCGTGGGGCCTGCTGCAACTGGGCTGGGCGCATCTGGACCCGAACCCCAACTGGCAAAAAGTCGTGGTCGAAATCCTGGTGCTGGTGGCCTGGAACGATGTCCATTTCTGGGTCAACCACCGCTTGCTGCACACCAAGCTGCTGCGTCGTTTCCACCTGCCGCATCACCGCTCCGTGGTTACAACGCCGTTCTCGACCTACAGCTTTCACCCTATCGAAGCGCTGATGCTGGGCAACGTCATCATGCTGCCGATGGTGCTGCATGATTTCAGCTTTTGGGCACTGGCGTCGGTGCCGCTGTTCAGCCTGTTCTTCAATTGCATCGGCCACGCCAACTACGACTTTTTCCCCAAGGTGTCCTACGCGCATTGGTTCGCCGCCAGCCGGCGCCACCATCTGCATCACGCCTGCTACAACGGCAATTACGGCTTTCAGTTTACGTTTATGGACCGCCTGTTTCGGACGCGCCTGAAGGCCGAGGCCGCGGCAAACCAGCTGGATGCATTCCAGCGCAGAGACGCTGTTGGCGGCAAAGCCTGACACCCGGCGGCGCCTGCCGTCCTTGCGCAACCGGCGCGACTGGCAAAGCCTGGCCTACCTGGCCACGCTGCCCGCGCTGGCGGGCTGGCAATGGGTGTACGGATTCTGGTGGCCGCTTTACGCGCTGATGCTGTTCTTGACGCTGGGCATCGGTGTCATCCATCACAACCACACGCACATCCGCATGTGGCGCGGCCGCTGGACCAACCGCGCAACCGATTTCTGGATCACGCTGCTGCAAGGGCACCCGACCTTCGTCTTTTACCCGGCCCATGTGGCGAATCATCATCGCTACAAGCATGGTGCGCGCGACGTCGCGCGCACCTATCGTTTTGGTGGCGACACCAACCACCTGTGGGGCTACGTGCTGCACCCGTTTCAGGCGGGCTGGGTGCTGTACCCGATGTTCTTCGCGTGGCTGGGCCGGCTGCGCCGCCACTGGCCGGGCGCCTGGCGCTACAGCATGGCGCAATACGGGGCGTGGCTGGGGCTGTGGGGTGGGTTGCTGGCCGTGAACCCCGTCAAGGCGCTGGTGTTCGTGATCGTGCCGCAACTGCATGGCCTGCATTGGTTGCTGGCCACCAACTACTTGCAGCACGCCCATGCCGACGGCGGGCCGCGCCATGTTGCCGGCCTGAACTACGCACGCAATTTTGAAGGGCTGGTCAACCCGTTGCTGTTCAACATCGGCCTGCACACCGCGCATCACGAGCACCCGCGCGCGCATTGGTCCGAACTGACCCGGCTGCATCGCGAACACTATCGCGCGCGCGTCGACCCGGCGCTCAATGAAGCGGGGCTGGTGCCGTATATGTTCCGTGTCTTCGTGCTGGGCGCCTTCGTACCGCGCCTGCGCAGCCGTTCCTACATGGCGCCCGAGCATGTTCGCTAGCGCCTTACCCATTACCACTCGAGGCCCGTCACATGCCTATCGCGTTTAATCGTGTCTACCTGGAAGGCGCCGGCTATTTCATGCCGGGCGAACCCGTGTCCAACGAGGCGATGGACAACTACATCGCGCCGCTGAACCGCATGTCCAGCCGCATCAAAGGCCGCATCCTTGCCGAGAACGGCATCAAGCACCGTTACTACGCCATCGACGCGGAAGGCCAGACGGTCTATACGAATGCGCAGCTGGCGGCCAACGCCATTCGCGATTGCCTGCGGCGCGCCGACAGCGACCTGTCGGCCGTGTCCATGCTGACCAGCGGGTCGTCGGGCGGCGACGCCCTGATGCCGGGTTTCGCCAACATGATCCAGGGCGAGCTTGCTGCTCAGCCGATGGAAACGCTGTCGGTGCACGGCATCTGCGCGGCGGGGGTATCGGCGATCCAGGCGGCGGCGCAAGGCGTCGAGATGGGCGGGCACGCCAGTGCGCTGGCCGTGGCCAGCGAATTGCCGTCGCGTCTGTTCAAGCGATCGCGCTTTGCGGCGCGCGGGTACGACGCCGATTTCGATGCGCATTTCCTGCGCTGGATGCTGTCCGACGGCGCGGGCGCCTTGCTGCTGGGCAACAGCGGCCGCGCGCTGGCCGGGGCGTCCAAGGGCGTCAGGCTGAAACTGAAGTGGGTGCATCAGCGGTCGTTCTCGGGCGATTACCCGGTGTGCATGCAACTGGGCCTGTCCGCCGACCGCGCAAAGGGCCATCTGGACTATCCGTCCTGGAACGAGGCCGAAGCCGACGGCGCCTTGTCGCTGCGCCAGGACATCCGGCTGTTGCCGCATCTGTTCGACATCGGCATCCATGAATACGCCAAGCTGGTGCGCGATGGTTGGGTGGACCCGGATCAGGTCGACCATTTCCTGTGCCATTACTCGTCGGAAAAATTCATCCCCGTGGTCGAAGACCTGATGGAAAAGGCCGGCCTGGTGATTCCGCGTGAACGCTGGTTCAGCAACCTGGCGTGGCGCGGCAATACGGGCGCGGCGTCGATTTTGATCATGCTGGCCGAGTTCCTGGAAACGCGTGAGATCAAACCGGGCGAACAGATTTTTTGCTATATCCCCGAGTCGGGGCGTTTCATGGCGGCCTACATGTTGCTGGAAGCGGAAGCGGTGCAGGCGCCGGCCGTGGCCGGGGCCTCGCCGTCCACGGCCGATCATCCTGTGAATCTGGCCGCAAACCCGGCCGCCAAATCCACCGCCCGCATCGACACGCAAAGCGATGACGCCGACGCCATCGCGCCGCCACATGACCCCGACATGGCCCCGCAAGGCTTGGGCCAGTTGCTGACCGAGCTGGCCGCCATCTGGCACGACTACCGTTCGCGCGTGTGGCGCACGCCGGTGGTGCGCCGCTTGCGCCGCCGCGAATTCCAGACGAGCGATTATCTGAACTGGATGGAAAACTGGATCCCCCAGGTGCGCGAAGGCAGCAAGTGGATGCGCGAGGGCGCGGCCTCGCTGACCGAGCAATACGCGCCGCTGGCCGCGCTGATCGACATGCACGCCGGCGAAGAGCAGAACGATTTCCAGATCCTGTTCCAGGACTACCGCACGGCGGGCGGCACGGTGGACAACATCGACGCCTTGCGCCGCAACCCCGGCGGCGAAGCGCTGAACGCCTATCTGCACGGCCTGGCCGCCACGCGTGACCCGATCGGGCTGCTGGGCGCCATCTACATCATCGAAGGCACGGGCCAGCGCATCGTGCCTGCGCTGCTACCCTTGCTCAAGGCCAGCCTGAAGCTGCCGCCCGACGCATTTCGCTTCCTTGAATATCACGGCCACAACGACGAGCATCATCTGGCGCGCTGGCTGTCGGCCGTGGAACTGGCGCTGGATTGCGACGAAGACGGCCGCGCCGAACAACGCATCGTGGACACCGCCCGCCGCACCGCCGCGCTGTACCTGATGCAGTTCCACCATGTCATGGAGGGCGATGCCGCATGAGCAAGGAACCCGAATTCCTGGCCAAGGCGCATGATCCGGCCGACCCCAGCCCTTGGCTGGCCTTGTACCTGGACCGCAGCACGCCGCTGCCGGACAAGGTGAAAAAAGCCTGGCTGACCGATTCCAGTTGCGCCTCGCGTCAGTACCTGCTGCCGTTCCTGCGTCCGCTGGCACGCGCCTTCATCATCGTGATCCAGGTGGTCAAGACGTTCCTGCCGCGCCGCTGGTCGCATTCCCGGCTGCTGCATCGCATCCTGGCCTGGGGGCTCAAGCGCTTCGTATCGCCCGAGGCCAACTGGCTGATCCTGCGGCACTTTCACCTGGGCGCGCAGGCGCTGGCGTTCATCGGCGCGAACTCGCCGGTACCGATCACGACTACGCCGCTCAAGCCGTTGGACATTGACGATCTGAAGGACGAACTCTTCGTCAAGCACGACCTGAACCTGTTCAACTTCGTGATCCGCCTGAACCAGGCACTGCGCGAGGCCGGCGTGGAAATGCATGCGCCCAAGTCGGTCGATTTCTCGATGATCGAGGACCCGCCGCTGAAGCTGGAAGACATGCCGCAAGGCAAGCTGAACTTCCTGGACCTGCAAAGCGCCATCGAACTGTTTACCCCGCTGTACCAGTTGATGCTGACCGACAACGACTTCTGGCGCGCGGCCAACTCGTTGCAGCTGGATGAAACCATCGGCATCTACGCGGCCAAATTGCTGGGCGCGCCGCAGCACCTGATCCTGGTCAACAACAGCCACCCGCTGGTGCCGATGTCGACCTTGCGGGCGGGTTACCGGCTGGTGTTGCACGGCCTGTCCACCGAGATGCTGCACAGCTTGCTGATGGAGATGAAGGCCGCGCAACAGGGCGCGGAACCGCCCGCGCCGATCAGCTAGAAGGGGGCGCGGGCAGCAGAGCGTCTTGAGGAGTCACTTGGTGTAGACCCTGCGTTACACGGAAATAGGGCTGCGTTATATTGCCTGCCTTGTTCGGTAAGCAGCGCCGGATCGCGGTTGCGTCGAGCGTGGTTTGCGCCCCGCATCGCAGGTTTTTCCGTTGCGTGATTCCTTATTTCGGAAGTCCCTCTTATGCCCCAGCCCATTGAAGTCATTGCCACCATCCTGTTCGCGGTGGCGGTTCTTCATACCTTTTCCGTTCCCGTTTTTGCGCGCCTGGCCCATCGCGGCGGCCCGCATGCCGGCATCTGGCATTTGTTCGCCGAAGTCGAAGCGGTGTTCGGCGTCTGGGCGTTCGCGCTGATCGTCGCGATGGCCGCGCTGACCGGTCCGGCCAGCGCCATCAGTTACATGGACACGCGCAACTTCACCGAGCCGCTGTTCGTTTTCGTGATCATGGTGGTGGCAGCCAGCCGGCCGATCCTGGAAATGGTCGGCCTGATGGTGCGCGTCGTGGCGCGCGTGCTGCCCCTGCCGCGCGAACTGGCCACCTTCTTCGTGGTGATGGCGCTGGTGCCGCTGGGCGGCTCTTTCATCACCGAGCCCGCCGCGATGACGCTGGCCGCGATCCTGCTGCGTGACGCCTATTTCCGCACGAGCGGCCGCGCCGGCTTCAAGTACCTGACTCTGGGCGTGCTGTTCGTAAACGTGTCGATCGGCGGCGTGCTGACCGCCTACGCGGCGCCGCCGGTGCTCATGGTGGCGTCCACCTTCGGGTGGGATTCCGCTTTCATGGCGCAGCACTTCGGCTGGCGCGCGGCGGTGGCCGTGTGCTTGAACGCCGGCTTGTTGACGTTTATCTGCCGCAAGGCGCTGATGGACCGCTCGGTGGGCACGGGCGGCGGTGTCGACGGCGCGCAAGGCTCGGATTCGCGACCGCCGGTGCCGATGCTGGTCATCGCTGTGCATCTGGTCTTCTTGGTAGCCGTGGTGCTCACCGCGCATCACCCGGCCATTTTCATGGGCCTGTTGATGATGTTCATTGGCTTTTCCGAAGCTTATAAGCGCCATCAGAACCGCCTGTTGATCAAGGAAGGCCTGATGGTCGGGTTCTTCCTGGCCGGGCTGGTGGTGCTGGGCGGTTTGCAGAAGTGGTGGTTGCAGGATCTGCTGGGCGGCTTGCAGCCGTTCGTGCTGTTCTGGGGGGCAACGGCACTGACCGCCATTACCGACAACGCCGCGCTGACGTATCTGGGGTCGCTGGTTGAAGGCACCAACGAAGCCTGGCGCTACATGCTGGTGGCAGGCGCGGTGACCGGGGGCGGCCTGACCGTGATCGCCAATGCGCCGAACCCGGCGGGTTTCGCCATTCTGAAAAACCACTTTCCGGATGGCAGCATTTCGTCGGGACGGCTGTTTCTGTCCGCCTTGGGGCCCACCTTGATCGCGGCCCTGATGTTCCTGCTGCCGCTCTAGGAAAGCCCGGCGACGCAAGGGTCGCGCCCTTGGGGATGCCGCTTGCCCCCCCAAGGCGTGACCGGGCACCGACGGTTTCCGAAAAACCGCTAAAATTCAAGACTTTCCCGAATTTTTTTCCGGCCTAGCCCCCCCCGTCGCTCCTGACCACTTCGTGTCTGGCGTTTGACGGCTTTGATTTCCGGGCGTGTGCCTCGGAGCCCCTGATGCCCATCTACGCTTATAAGTGCAGCGCCTGCGGCCATGCCAAAGACGTCTTGCAGAAGATTTCCGATGCGCCCCTTTCGGTTTGCCCCGAATGCGGCCAAAGCACGTTCTCCAAGCAGGTGACCGCGGCTGGATTCCAGCTGAAAGGGTCCGGCTGGTACGTGACCGACTTCCGTAACAACGGTTCAAGTGGCGCAGCCGCCACGGGTGCCGCGGCGCCGTCGGAAGG